>JBAQGL010000245.1:0-16241 GCA_049287785.1 Candidatus Dormiibacterota bacterium
TCGACCGTCGGCGTCGGGAGGAAAGCGATGAGTCGCTCGGCCACGCCGACCGGACCGGCACCGGGTCCGCCACCGCCATGAGGCGTCGAGAACGTCTTGTGCAGGTTGAGGTGGACGACGTCGAACCCCATGTCACCGGGGCGCGCCATGCCGACCAGTGCGTTGAGGTTGGCGCCGTCGTAGTACACGAGCGCTCCCGCCGCATGCGCGAGCCTGGCGATCTCCACGATGTCCTTCTCGAAGACGCCGAGCGTGTTGGGGTTGGTCAACATGACCGCGGCGACCGTGTCGTCCAGGTGGCTCGAGAAATCGTCGACGTCGACGGTGCCGTCGTGATTGCTCTTCACGGTCACGACATCGAGGCCACACGCCGCGGCCGACGCCGGGTTGGTCCCGTGCGCCGAGTCGGGGATGAGCACCCGCGTGCGCGCGGTGTCGCCGCGATCCGCGTGGTACGCCTGGATCATGCGCAGCCCCGTCCACTCTCCGTGCGCGCCGGCGGCGGGTTGCAGTGACATGCGCGCCATCCCCGTGATCGACGCGAGCATGCGGTCGAGCTCCCACATGAGCTGGAGCGCGCCCTGCGTGTCCTCCTCGTCCTGATACGGGTGCAGCTGTGCGAAGCCGTCGAGCCACGCGAGCTGCTCGTCGACCACCGGGTTGTACTTCATCGTGCACGAGCCCAGCGGGTACATCCCTTCGTGGAGGTTGTGGTTGCGCCGCGCCAGCCGGCCGAAGTGGCGAGCGAGCACCGCTTCCGGGACCGCGGGCACCGTTGGCGGCGTGCCGCGCAACAGCGACGCGGGAACGGACGTTTCGCCGTTGGTCGCCGGGACGCCTGCGGCTGTGACCGCGGGGCCGCTGGTGTAGTTGGTGCTCAGCTCGAAGACGAGCGGCTCGTCCACCGCCCACATGGCTTCGCGGGTCACTTCGGGAATCGAGTCGTTCATGCGTGTGCCATCGCAACGGTCCGTTCCGACGCCAGCACGTCGGCCGCGACAGCCGCATACCGCTCGATCGCCTGCGGCGAGGTGAGCTCGGTGCAGCACACGACGATCTGGTCATCGCGGGTCGCATCGATACGCCCGAGCGGCAGCCCGGCGACGATGCCACGTTGATGCAGTGCGGCCGCAAACGCTGTGGCGCTGCGCGGCGTGCGCAGCACGAACTCCCAGAGAAACGGCGTCGATGCGTGCGTCAGCGAGAGCCCGTCGATGGCGGTGAGGAGGTTGGCAAGGTGATGCGCGCGCTGCACGCTCACCTCGGCGACGGCGCGCATGCCGCCCGCACCCATGTGCGCCATGTACACGGTGGCGGCGAGTGCGATCAGCGCGTGGTTGGTGCAGATGTTGGAGGTCGCATGCTCGCGCCGGATGTGCTGCTCGCGGGCCTGCAGCGTCAGCGTGTACGCGCGCCGCTCATGGTGGTCGAGTGTCATGCCCACCAGGCGACCCGGGATGCGGCGCATCTGCGCCTGCGCGACCGCCATGAACCCGACGTGCGGTCCACCGAATGACGCCGGGATGCCGAGCGGCTGACCGTCGCCGACGGCGACGTCGAATCCGCTTTCACCTGGAGGCGTGAGCAGCGCGCAGGCGTGCAGATCGGTGGCGCAGATGGCGAGTGCTCCCGCGTCGTGGGCGGCTTCTGCAAGCGGCGCGAGGTCCTGGATCGTCCCGGCGAAGCTCGGGTACTGCACCAGCAGCGCCGAGTGCTCAGCGGTGAGGGTGGTGCGAACCGTCTCGAGCGACAGCGCGCCATCGGCGGTCGGCACGATGTCGACGGCTATACGGCGCCCTTCGCCGAAGGTTCGCAGCACTGCGATGGTCTCCGGATGCACGGTGTCGGCCACCGCGATGCGCGTGCGACCGGTTGCCTGGACGGCGATCACCATCGCCTCGGCGGCTGCGGTGGCGCCGTCGTAAAGGGACGCGTTGGCGACGTCGAGGCCGGTGAGCGCGCAGATCATCGACTGGAACTCGAAGATCGTCTGCAGCGTTCCCTGCGACGCCTCGGCCTGGTAGGGCGTGTAGGCCGTGTAGAACTCGGGCCGGGAGATCGTGCCTCGCACGATCGCCGGGCTGAACCTGCGGTAGACGCCGGCGCCCAGGAAGCTGTCGTAGGTGCTCAGCGACCGGTTGCGCGCCGCGAGCCGCTCGAGCTCCGCGACCAGGTCCTGCTCGGCGAGCGGCGGAGGAAGGTCGATCGTCGGGTTGCGCAGGGCGGCCGGGATCGTGGTGAAGAGGTCCGCCTCTGACGCCGCCCCGACCGCTTCCAGCATCTCGCGACGTTCGGCATCGGAGTTGGGGAGATACGCCATGCTCAAAGTATGCCGGGAGGCGCGATCCGCCCGGGAGCCGCGCTCCTGGCCGCACGAGTTGGCGCCGAGAGGTTTGCTCAGCCGAACCGTTGGTAGACTGCAGGTGATGTCCAAGCGCGCTTCCGCAGTTTCGATTGAAGATCTGGTCGCGTCGATCGAGACCGCACGCGACAAGGTGATGGCCGACGAGGTGAAGAGCCTCGTGAAGCTCGGCCTCCCCAAGACCGTCGCGTACAAGATGGTCGCTGACCGCTACCGCCAGCGGGCCGAGGGTGACGACGGAGAAGCAGACTCCGCGAGCCCCTGGCCGGACATGTCCTGACCCGGCTCGACGCCGCCGTCAGATATTCGCAGAGCGTCTCGGAGTACTAGGCGCCGGCAGCCGGGGTCGCATTGTCGCGTCCCCGCCCGCGGAGATACCAGGCGACCACCCCGATGACCACCACGACGGCGATCACGATCGCGGCCGTCCCGATCGGCCCCGACACCTTGGTGTAGTTCGCGCCGACCGCATACCCGAGGACCGCCAGGAAGGTCACCCAGACGGTCGATCCGAGGAGTGAGAGCGCCGCAAACCAGACCGGCTGCATCTTCGCCAGGCCGGCCGGGAACGAGATGTAGGTGTGGATGACGGGGAGCATCCGCCCGAAGAAGACCGCCGGCAGCCCGTAGCGGTCGATCCAGCGATCGGCCATGTCGAGGTGTCGCGGTGAGATGCCGATACGCCGTCCGGGGCCGAGGAGCAACGGACGGCCGAACCGTCGAGCCAGCCCGTAGGCGAGCAGCGCGCCCAGCCAGTTGCCGGCGATGCCGGCGAGGATCACCACGACGATGTTGAAGTGGCCGGCCGCAGCGAGCACCCCCGCCACGGGCATGATCACCTCGCTCGGGAAGGGCACGCCGCAGCTGTTGATCAGCATGAGCACGAGCACGATGATCAAGCCCCCGCTCGTCACCCACTGTCCGATCACGCCGCCCACGGCCGGGATTGTGGCCTACGCTGCCGCGAGCATGCGTCGAAAGCTCCATCCGAGTTCGATCCCGCCATGGCCGGTGCCGTTCGATCCATCCGCAGAGTTGGACTGGGGAAACCCCGAGTACGCGCGCCGCCTGCTTCGCGAGCACCTCGACCAGTCGCACGACGGGGCGAGCCGGCGGCGTACGGTCATCGCCGGGCAGGTTCGCCGCCTCCGGCGGTTGCTTCCGTCCCCGCCGGCCCGAATTCTCGACGCCGGCTGCGGCCCGGGGCTCTACGCCGTGCCGCTGGCTGGGCTCGGTCACTCGGTGACCGGCGTCGACGTGAGCGAAGCAGCCCTCCGTCACGCGCGCGGAGTGGCACGCCAGGCACACCTTTCTGGAGAGATTCGGTTCGTCAAGGGCGATCTGCGCAGCGTCCCGCTGGAGCCGAAGAATTTCGACGCCGCGCTGCTCGTGTACTTCGTCCTCGAGGCGTTCCCACGCGCAGAGCAGTACCGGGTGCTCAAGCGCATCGCGACGGCGCTGGTGCCGGACGGAACGCTGATCGCGGAACTGCGCCTCCGACCGGATCAGCCTCCCGGCCGCATCGACTGGTGGGACGTCGTCCCCAACTCACTGCTCTCCGACCGGAGACACCTCCTCGTCGGCGATGCCGTCTACGATCAGCACCGGCATACGTACGTGCTGCGCGAGATCGCGATCCACGATGACGGGTCGGTGTCCGTGCAGCAGACGAGTGGCTGGCTGTGCCCGTTCGGATCGATCCCGCGCCTGTTCGCACGCGCCGGCCTGCCCGACGTCACGATGTTCGACGGCTGGACCGGGTCGGCGGCGCATGCCCTGTCGGAAACCGTCCTCGTGGTCGCGCGACGTCGCCGGCCCTGACGCCCCACTGAAGGGCCGGTTCGAGCCGCTACCATTCCCTCCTTCGGTCCGGGAGTCCTGTTGGAGTTGATTCACCATGCCGACGCCCACACCTGATCGCATCCGCACCGTCGCAGTCGTTGGACACAGCCACGATGGGAAGACGACCCTGTGCGAGGCCCTGCTGCACACCGCCGGCGCGACGCAGCGAATGGGGTCGACCGAACAAGGCACCTCACTGTTCGACCACGAACCGGAGGAGCAGCGCCATTCGATGAGCATCGGGCTGTCGATCGCCCACTGCGACTGGGATGGCACACGCGTGAATCTCCTCGACGCACCGGGGTTCCAGGACTTCGCCGGCGAGGTTGTCGAGGCACTTGCCGTTGCCGAGGCGGCCGTCCTCGTTGTCGCCGCAACCGGAACCGTGCAGGTCGGCGCCGAGATGGCCTGGGAGATGATCCAGGCGGCGGGCGTCCCGGCGCTGATCGTCGTGAACCGGATGGACAAGGAGAACGCCGCCTACGAGGCGACGGTCGACGCGCTTCGGGAGGCGTTCTCGCGCAAGCCGATCGCGGTTGCGGTTCCGATCGGCGCCGCCGACGGATTCCGCGGCTACGTCGACCTGGTCGACGACCGCGCGCACGAGTTCGACGATCGCGGTCGCGCCACCGACGCCGCCGTCCCCGACGAGATGAGCGCGGAGATCGAACGCGCCCACGCCGCGCTGGTCGACGCCGCCGCCGAGAGCGACGACGCGCTGCTCGAGAAATACCTCGAGGGCACCGAGCTCACCGACGAGGAAGTGCGGGCGGCGCTCCACGCGGCGACGGCGCGCGGAACACTGGTGCCGATCGTCTGCGCTTCAGCGGCGACCGAGAAGGGCGCCGCGATGGTGCTCGACAGCATCATCCGATACCTTCCGGCACCCACCGAGCGCACGCGCACCGGCCTCGACGCCAAGGACAACGACATCGCCATCGCATGCGACCCGGACGGCAAACTCGCCGCCTTTGTCTTCAAGACCATCGTCGACACGTTCGGTAAGGTGTCGTTCGTCAAGGTTCTGCGGGGCACCTTGCGTGGGGACAGCCATCCGATCAACCCGAGGCTCGGCCAGGAGGAGCGCTTCGCGCAACTCGGCCAGCCCAATGGCAAGTCGATCGTCACAGTCACCGAGGTCGTTGCCGGCGACATCGGCGTGGTCACCAAGCTGACCCACACCCAGACCGGCGACACCCTGTGCTCGAAGGACGCGCCAGTGACCATGGTGCGGCTGCCCTGGCCGGCGACGAGCGCGTCCGCCGCCATCGTCGCTCGCACCAAGGGCGACGAGGACAAGATCATGAGCGGCCTCGCGCGCCTCTCCGAAGAGGACCTCACCTTCTCGACGGATCGAGACCCGGTCACCAACGAGGTGCTCGTCCATGGTCTCGGTGACGTCCACCTCGACGTTGCCCTCGAGCGCATGAAGCGGAAGTTCGGCGTCGACGCGGAGCTCCACCCGCCCAAGATCCCGTATCGCGAGACCATCACCGGCACCGCTCGGGTCGGCCACAAGTACAAGAAGCAGTCGGGCGGATCCGGTCTCTACGGCGACGCGACCATCGAGATCGAGCCGCTCCCTCGCGGTGGCGGTTTCGAGTGGGAGGACAAGATCTTCGGCGGCTCGATCCCGCACCAGTTCCGACCATCGGTCGAGAAGGGCGTCCGGCAGACCATGGAGCAGGGAGCGGTGACGGGCAACCCGATCGTCGACATCAAGGTGCGGCTCGTGGACGGCTCGACGCACAGCGTTGATGGCAAGGACATCGCGTTTCAGATCGCGGGCGCGATGGCGATGCGCGAAGCCGTCCAGAAGGCGTCCCCGGTCATCCTCGAACCGATCGTGAACGTGAACGTGGTGGTGCCTGAACGGTTCACCGGCGACATCATGGGATTGCTCAACTCGAAGCGCGGGCGTGTCGGCGGCGTCAACCCGATGGGTGACGGGCGCGCGGAGGTCAACGCGCATGTTCCGCAGGCCGAGATGTACACGTTCCCGGTCGAGCTGCGTGCCATGACCCAGGGCAGGGGCAGGTACTCGATGTCATTCTCGAGCTACGAAGAGGTGCCGGCGCACGTGGCGCAAAAGCTCATCGAGTCACACAGCAACGAGCATCCGGCAGCATGAGGAGTTAGCACCATGGGCGAGACGGTCGAGTTCCCCAGCAATGGGCATACCTGTGGCGGATATCTCGCGACGCCACCAAGCGGCCGCGGACCCGGCGTCGTGGTCATCCAGGAGTACTGGGGTGTCAACGCGCATGTGCGCGATCTCTGTGATCGCTTTGCCGCCGAGGGATTCGTGGCCCTCGCGCCTGACCTGTACCACGGCAAGGAGACCAAGGAGCCCGACGAAGCGGGAAAGCTGCTCATGGAACTCGATCTCGCCGAGGCGGCGCGCGACATGCTCGGCGCCGGCAAGTGGCTCGCAACCAGCGATCGCACCGCCGGTGACCGCGTCGGCATCGTGGGCTTCTGCATGGGCGGCGCTCTCGCGATCTACGCCGCGACGCTGAGCGACGTCTTCGCGGCGGTGGTCCCGTTCTACCCGTACATGGGTGTCACCGCTGCGGCCAAGCCAGATGTCACCAAGATCAAGGGCGCGGTGCTCGGACACTTCGCCGAGAAGGACGGAGCGTACACGCGTGAGCAGATCGAGGAGCTCGAGCGCGAGCTTCGCGGCGCAGGCATCGATGTCGAGTTCTTCTGGTATTCGGGTGCGGACCACGCGTTCTTCAACGACACGCGCCCGGAGGTGTTCGACCCGGATGCCGCACGGCTCTCCTGGGACCGGACTCGAGCCTTTTTCCGGACCCATCTGGCGACGACCGTCGCCCCCGTTTAGGGGTTGACCGACCGCCCCACAGCGGCGGTCCCCCTGAGTTCAACTCCAATTCGGCCCAGATGCGGCTAGAATGCCCGCAACCTGCCTCCGAGCAGTCGCAGAATCCACCCCCACCCCCCGGAGGAGCACATGGCCACTGGCTATTGCCTCAAATGCAAGGAACAGCGCGAGATCAAGGGCGCTGAGGCGATCACGATGAAGAACGGCAAACCGGCGACCACCGGCACGTGCCCCGTCTGCGGTACCAAGATCTTCAAGATCGGCAAGGCCGCCTAGCGAATCGTCCGCCGGGCCTCGTCGCATTTGGTGTCGAGGCTGGCGACGCGGACTGGTGACGGGGTGCAGGAGCGCCCCCGCACCACCTCCATGCCCGATATCGCGGTCCCGGGTCAGTTGCTCCCGAGCAGCTCCTCCTCGAGCAGATCGAGTGGGAGCGACCCGAGGTTGAGCGCGGCCATGTGGAACCGCTTCAGGTCGAATGACGAGCCGAGCCTCGCTCGGAGCTGGGCGCGGATGTCGAGCCATGCCCGTTCGCCGACCTTGTAGCTGATCGCCTGAGCCGGCATCCCGCAGTAGCGATCGAGCTCACTGCGAGCGAACCCGGGCCCGGCGAAACCGCAATACCTGCTCACGAACGGCAGCGCCGTCTCCCAGTCCCAGATCTGCCCCGGGCGGTATTCCTCGGTGTTCGGGATCGGGAGCTGCAGGTGCAGGCCGATGTCCACGATCACGCGCATCGCCCGGAAGGCCTGGGACGCGAGCATCCCGAGCAGGTAGTCCGGGTTCTCGAGGTAGCCAAGCTCCTGCATCAGGCGCTCGGCGTAGAGCGCCCAGCCCTCGGCGTGGCCGGCATATGTCCCCAGCTGGCGCTGGAAGGTCGTCAGGCGGTCCTGGAACGTCATGCAGAGCCCAACCTGCAGGTGATGGCCCGGGACGCCCTCGTGGTACGCGGTGGTGATCTCCGTCCAGAGCGGAAACCGCGTCTGACCCTTCGCCGGGTACCAGGTGCGCCCCGGCCGGCTGAAGTCAGCCGACGGGCCGGTGTAGTACATCGCCGCGGCGGTTCCTGGCGGCGCCTCGCGGCACTCGATCCGGTGCAACGGCGCGGGGATGTCGAAGTGCGTGCCGTCGAGCTCGGTGATGGTGCGATCGGTGAGGTCCTGCAGGTAGGCGAGCAGGTTGTCGATGCCCTCGATGCTCCTGCCGGGGTCATCGCGGAGCACCGCCATCGCGCCCTCGAGTCCTGCGCCGGGTGCGATCCGCTCGGCGGTCGCCGACATCTCCGCCTCGATGCGGTGCAGCTCGTCCCAGCCCCAGGCGTAGATCTCCTCGGGGTCGCGGTTCATGCCGAGCCACCGCCGGATGCCGATGGCGTACAGCTCGCGGCCAACGGCGTCGATGTCAGGCGCACGCGGCGCGTACTCCTCTCGTAGGAACCGCGCCATCGCCGCGTATGCCTCGGTGGCGAGCCGGGCGCCCTCCTGCAGCCTCGCGGTGAGCGCGTCGTCGTGCGGTTGCTCGGCGGCGATGCGTGCGAAGTACGGCGCGCCGGTGCCGGTGAGACCCCCGAGCGTGGACGCCTGGTCAGCGCAGACCAGGGCCTGCCGGCGCGCGGCGATCTGTCCGGTGTCGAGCCCATGCCGGAGCGACTTGATGAACCCGGCGAGCGAGTCGGGAACGCGGCTCATCCGGGTGGCGATCCGCTCCCAGTCCTCGGGTGTTCCCCGCGGGCAGAGGTCGAACGCCATGCGAATGAACGAGATGGGCGAGTCGAAGTTGGAGAGCTGGCGCCACGGCGCGCCCGCCTGGTATCCCTCGACACCCGCGCCGAGTCGATCTCGGATGACCGCGGCGGCGATGCGATCCGCGTCGTTCTCGACGGACGCCTGGTCGAGCGCGCCCAGGGTCCGGCGGTCGAGGTCGATCTGCGCCTCGACGCCGGCCGGCGAGTAGTCGGTCACCTCGTCGTCGTGTCCCGGGATCCCGAGACCGGTCGCTGTGAAGGGATCGAGCCTGCAGAGCTCGTCGACATACGAGTCGGCGAGGCGAAAGACCTCGGTCACGCCTCGAGTGCGACCACCGCGCCGACCCCGGCGATCGAGGCGACCCGGTCGCCGTCGTCGAGCCGCATGATGATCACGCCGCGGGTCTGACGTCCGGAGATGCGGACCTGCTCGAGCGGGATGCGGATCACCTGCCCTGACGTCGAGATCACCATCAACTCCTCGGACAGGTCCTCGACCACGCGCATCCCGACGATCTCGCCGATCTTCGGGATCGCGGTCTGATCGACTGTGTACACGCCCTGGATGTTGCGGCTCTTGATCGGGTAATCACTCATCGGCGTCAGCTTGCCGAAGCCGTTCTCGGTGATCACGAGGACATGGCCCTCGGGATTCACGATGTCGAACCCGGCGACCTCGTCGCCCTTGCGGAGTCGGATCGCGCCGACCCCCATGGTGTCGCGGCCCATCGGGCGCACCTCCTTCTCGGTGAATCGCGATCCCTTGCCCCGGCGGGTCACCACCAGGACCTCGTCGCCACCCGATGACCGGCGGACCCAGTTGAGCTCGTCGTCGTCCTGCAGGTTGATGGCGATGAGCCCGTTGCGGCGCACCGACGCGTAGGCTGCCGCCGGGGTCTTCTTGATCTGGCCGAGCTTGGTGACCATCACCAGGTACTGCTCGTCGCTGAAGACCTCCATGTCGATGAGCGCGGTGACCTTCTCGCCCTGGTCAACCTCGATGAGGTTGATGATCGGGATCCCCTTGGCCTGACGCTTGACGTCGGGAATCTCGTGCGTGCGCAACCGGAACACGCGGCCCCGGTTGGTGAAGAACAGCATGTCGCTGTGCGTGCTCGCCGTCGTCGAGTGCTCGATGTAGTCCTCGTCGGTCGAGCGGCGCGCGCCGACGACGCCCTTGCCGCCACGGTGCTGTGCGCGGTAGTTGTCGAGCGACATGCGCTTGATGTAGCCGCGGTGCGTCAGCGTGACGAAAACCTGCTCCTGGGGGATGAGGTCTTCCTCGTTCATCTCGAGCTCGTCGTGACGGATCTCGCTGCGTCGCGGATCGGCGAACCGCCTGCGCAGGTTGGTGACCTCGTCCTTGATGACGCCGTCGATGAGGCGCGGATTGGCGAGCAGGTCTTCCAGCTGAGCGATCTTCTTGATCAGCTCCTCGTACTCCTCGCGGAGCTTGCCGCTCTCGAGCCGCGTCAACCGGCCGAGACGGAGGTCGACGATGGCCTTCGACTGCCGTTCCGACAGGCTGAAGCGCTGCTCCAGGGCGCTCTGCGCGGACCGCTCGTCCTGAGCGCCGCGGATGATCGCGATCGTCTCGTCGAGGTTGTCGAGGACTTTTGTCAGCCCTTCGAGGATATGCGCCCGCTCCCGTGCGGTGGTCAGGTCGTGCTGCGTACGCCGCGTTACCACGTTGCGCCGGTGGCTGATGTAGTGCCCGAGCATCGCCTTGAGGCTCAGCACCTGCGGTCGGCCGTCGACGATGGCGAGCATCAGGGCGCCGAACGTCATCTGCAGCTGGGTGTGCTTGTAGAGGTTGTTGAGCACCGTATGCGGCCGCGCGTTGGCCTTCAGCTCGATGACGATGCGGACCTTCTCCTCGCGGCCGGACTCGTCGTGCAGGTCGGCGATGCCGTCGATCTTGCGATCGTTGACGAGCTCCGCGATGTTCTGCATCAGGCGCGACTTGTTCACCTGGTATGGGAGCTCGCGAACGATGATCTGCTCGCGTCCCGACTTCGACTCCTCGAAATCGACCTGGGCGCGCATCACGATCCGTCCCCGGCCGGTGCCGTACACGTTGGCGATGTCGCGCGTGTAGATGATGCCGCCGGTCGGGAAGTCGGGGCCCTTGACGATCCGGATGAGGTCCTCGGTGGTGGTCTCCGGGTCATCGATCAGCCTGACCACCGCGTCGCAGATCTCGCCGAGGTTGTGGGGCGGGATGTTGGTGGCCATGCCGACAGCGATCCCGCTCGCACCGTTGACCAGGAGGTTCGGGAGCAGCGACGGCATCACCGACGGCTCGCGCACGCCCGGGACGTTGGCGAAGTTCGGGCCAAAGTCGACGGTATCCTTCTCGATGTCGTCGACCAGGCTCATGGCCACCGCGGTCATGCGCGCCTCGGTGTACCGGTAAGCGGCGGGCGGATCGCCGTCGACCGAGCCGAAGTTGCCCTGACCATCGATGAGCGGGTAGCGCATCACCCATGGCTGGGCGAGCCGGACGAGCGTGTCGTAGACGGCCGAATCGCCATGGGGGTGGTACTTGCCGAGGACCTCGCCGACGACGGCGGCGCACTTCTGGTACCGCGCCCCGGCGGTCATTCCCGTATCGAGCATGGCCCAGAGGATGCGGCGCTGCGCCGGCTTCAACCCATCGCGGATGTCGGGGAGGGCGCGGCTGATGATCACGCTCATCGCGTAGTCCATGTAGGACGCACGCATCTCCGCCTCGAGTTCGATGGGATGAACCTGGCCGGGCTCGAAGATCGCCATTTACGCAGACACCTCCGCCGGGCTTCTCACCGCGCCCGCGATAACCTTGCTGACACCCTGATCGGCAGCGCGCGCAGCAACCCGAATGGCATTCATGGTCGCCTCCGCATCGGACCGTCCGTGGGCGATCACCACCTCACCGGCGACACCGAGGAGCAGCGCTCCGCCGGTCTTCCGGTAGTCGATGCGATCACGCAGCGGACGCAACTTCGGCTTGAGCAGTGCGCCGCCCACCTTGCCGCCGAACGACTTGCGCGCCTCGCGAGCGATGCTTGCGAACAGGAACTCGCCGATGCCCTCGGCCACCTTGAGCACAACATTTCCGGTGAAGCCGTCGGTGACCACCACATCGCACCCACCGCGGAAGATGTCCTTGCCCTCGATGTTGCCGACGAATTGAATCGTGAGTGCGGCGATCAACGGGTGAGCTTCCTGCACCAACTCCGAGCCTTTCTCCGACTCCTCGCCGTTGCTGAGCAACCCGACCCGCGGGCTGGGGATGCCGAGCATTGTGCGTGCGTAGATGTCACCCATCAGCGCGAACTGTGCGAGCCACTCCGGCTTGCAGTCGGTGTTGGCGCCGACATCCAGGATGAATGTCTGACCACCCTCGGTGGGGAATGCCGCGCCGATGGCGGGGCGGGCGACCCCGGGGATCCGTTTGATGGTGAAGAGCGCCGCCGCGAGCATCGCCCCGCTGTTACCGGCGCTGACGACGCCGCTTGCCTCACCGCCTGCGACCAGCGCGCAGCTGCTCACCAGCGAGGAATCGCGTTTGGCACGCACCGCATTCGCCGGGTGCTCGTTCATCTCGATGACCTCGCGGGCATCGACGACCGTGATCCCGTCGGGGATGCCCGCCCCCGCGCTGCTCAACTCCGCCTCGACGGCCTCACGCCGGCCCACCAGCGTGACCGCGATGCCGTGCTCGGTGACGGCGCGCAGCGCTCCGCGCACGATTTCCGCCGGGGCATGGTCGCCGCCCATCGCATCGACCGCGATCGGAAGCGGCATCAGACGTCGAGGTTGCGCACGCTCGTGGCGTGGGTCTGGATGAAACGCTTGCGAGGCTCGACGTCGGACCCCATGAGACGGTCGAAGATGTCGTCCGCCTTGAGCGCGTCGGCAACCCCGACCTGCAGCAGCACACGGCGATCGGGGTCCATGGTGGTTGCCCACAACTCCTCGGACATCATCTCGCCAAGTCCCTTGTAGCGAGAGACCTCGGTGTCTGTGCCCATCGACTTGACCTTGTCGTCACGCTGGTCGTCGCTGAACGCGTACTCCGTCTGCCGGTTCTTTCCCTTGCCCTTCTCGAGCTTGTACAGGGGCGGCTGCGCGAGATACAGAAACCCCCCGTCGACCAGCGGACGGAGGTGGCGCCAGAAGAACGTCAGCAGCAGGGTGCGGATGTGCGACCCGTCCACATCGGCGTCCGCCATGAGCACGATGCGGTGATAGCGCAGCTTGTCGACGCTGAACGTCTCGCCGAATCCGCCGCCGAGCGCCATGATCAAGTCCTTGATCTGCTCGTTGCCGAGGATCTTGTCGGCTCGTGCCTTCTCGACATTGAGGATCTTGCCCCGGAGCGGAAGGATTGCCTGGTTGCGGCGCTCGCGCGCCTCCTTGGCGGTGCCGCCTGCCGACAGTCCCTCGACGATGAAGATCTCACAGTGCGCCGGGTCACGCTCGCTGCAGTCGACGAGCTTGCCAGGCAATGTCGCAGACTCGAGCAGTGACTTCCGCTGCACGAGGTCGCGCGCCTTGGCAGCAGCCTGCCGAGCTCGGGCGGCGGTCAGGGACTGGTCGATGATCTTGCGACCGTCCGAGGGGTTCTCCTCGAGGTACTGCATGAGCGCCTCGCTCAGCACCGTCGAGACCTGTCCGGCGACCTCGCTGTTGCCCAGCTTGGTCTTGGTCTGACCCTCGAACTGGGGCTCACGCAGCTTGACGCTGATCACCGCGGTCAACCCGTCGCGCACGTCGTCACCGCTCAGGTTCGGGTCCTGCTCCTTGAGGATGCTCGCCTTGCGCGCGTACTTGTTGAGCGTCGCGGTCAGCGCACCGCGGAACCCGGTGACGTGCGCGCCACCTTCCTCGGTGTGCACGTTGTTGGCAAAGGCGAGCACGTGCTCGGTGAACACCGTGTTCTGGTACTGCAGCGCGATTTCGACGACGTTGCCGTCGATCTCCCGCTCCACGTACATCGGCTTCTGGTTGACGACGTTGCGGTTGGCGTTGAGATACCTGACGAACGACTGGATGCCACCTTCGAAGTGGAAGGTGTAGGCGCGATCGTCGCGCTCGTCTCCGAGCTGGATCGTGATGCCCTTGTTGAGGAACGCATAGCTGCGCAGCGAGTTGCACACCGTGTCCCATGAGAAGTCGATCTCCGGAAAGATGTCCGGGTCCGGCCAGAAACGCACGAAGGTTCCGCGCCGGTCGGACTTTCCGACCACCGCCACGGGACCGTCGGGCACGCCGCGCGTGTATTCCTGGCGGTGGGTCTCCCCGTCGAGATACACCTCGACCAGCAGGCGCTCACTCAGCGCGTTGACGACGGAGAGACCGACCCCGTGCAAACCACCCGAAACCTTGTAGCCGCCGCCGCCGAACTTTCCACCGGCGTGGAGCGTCGTGAGCACGACCTCGAGCGCGGACTTCCTGGCGGTCGGATGCATCCCCACCGGAATGCCGCGGCCGTTGTCGAGGACAGACACGGACTTGTCCGCGTGCAGCACGACCTTGATCGTGTCGCACCAACCGGCGAGGGCCTCGTCGATGCTGTTGTCGACGAGCTCGACGACGAGGTGGTGCAGACCACGCAGATCCGTGGATCCGATGTACATCCCGGGGCGTCTGCGAACCGGCTCGAGACCCTCGAGGATCTGGATCTGATCGGCCGAGTACGTGGACTTGCCGGTCCGGCCGACGCCTACTGGGCGCGGATCCGGATTGCCGTTTGCATGGCTCGTCCTTGGGCTCGTCTCTGGCTCGTTCGCCGCCTCATCGGGGCGTTCGGGGCGTGCGGTGTCGGTTATGTGTGCTGCTCCGGTTGTGACGTGAATGTGAAGGGAGGGGCCAATGGTGAAACTGCTCGATTGTTCCAGCGCGGACCGCTCAAATCGGCCGTTCCAAGTACCTGTATTCTACCAGCCTGCGGGCCCACTTCGCTAGTTTCGAGTGGTGCGCTGCACTAGCATCAGGACCGTGAACTGCGCCGTCCGTGCGGCTCCCGACCGGGCTCGTCGAAAGGGTCGATGAAGATGGCAACTCCCACCCTTGAAGAGTACCGCCGGAAGCGCGATTTCAATCAGACCCCGGAGCCCAGTGGCGACCCAATCCAGAGCCCCGGAACGGGAGCGTCGGCCTGGGAGCAACTGCCGCACGGCAAGCGTTTCTGCGTTCAGAAACATCGAGCCACGCGAATGCATTTCGACACCCGCCTGGAGCACAACGGGGTGCTGCTGTCGTGGGCGGTCCCGCGCGGTCCGAGCCTGGATCCAGCCAAGAAACGCCTGGCGGTGCAGACCGAGGATCATCCCATCGATTACGGCGAGTTCGAGGGCGTGATCCCCTCGGGATACGGGGCGGGCACGGTGATGCTCTGGGACATCGGGACCTATGAATGGATCAAGGAGTCGGCTGAGGATTTCGAGCGTTCCCGGCTGCGAGGGGACATCAAGTTCCGGCTCCACGGCACCAAGATCTCGGGCGAGTTCGCGCTCATACACATCGGCGACCGCGGCCGGCAGTACGGCGGGAGCAGCGACGGTGACAAGAACTGGCTGCTCATCAAGAAACGGGACGATTCGGTCGTCGAGGGTTTCGAAGCCATCGACATCGACGTTTCAGTCAAGACCGGCAGAAGCCTGGCGCAAATCGCCGCCGAGGGTGGGGGTGACCCACGAGAGATGCGCCGCGCCGCCCGATCTCGCACGACCCCGACTGTGTCCGCGCCACAGGCAGCCCCTCCGGCGCTTGTCCAGGCGCCGCCGCCGATGCTCGCAACCCCAATGGATCACCCGTTTTCGAAGGACGGATGGCTCTTCGAGCTGAAGTACGACGGCATCCGCGCGATGGTGACCGTGGCCGGCGACCTGGTCCGCATTACCGGGCGTCGCGGCGGAGACGAGACCGCCCGCTACCCCGAGGCCCAGGCGATCCGAGCCGGGATTCGCGCAAATCAGGCGATCGTCGACGGCGAGCTGGTCGTCCTCGATGCGGACGGCCATCCCTCGTTCGAGCGCATCCAGCAGCGAATCGGGGTCAGTCGTGAGCCGGATGTCCGCCGCGTGGCGGCTGAGCACCCGGTGACCTTCGTGGCGTTCGACCTCCTCGAGCTTGACGGCCGCGACCTCCTCAGCACCGAGCTCCGCATCCGCAAGAAGACACTGCGCGAAACCATCGTCGACTCGCCGCACATCCTCTTCGCGGAGCACGTCGAGCGCGACGGGACCTCGCTCTTCGAGGTCGCCCGTGAGTCAGGTATCGAAGGCATCGTCGGGAAGCGCGCCGACTCGCTCTATCGTCCCGGGATCCGCAGCCCGGACTGGCTGAAGATCAAGTCCTGGCTGAGCCAGTCCTGCGTCATCGTCGGGTACACGGCCGGTCGCGGCCGCCGAACCAACCAGATCGGCGCCCTGATCCTCGCCGTCCTGGAAGGCGAC
>JBAQGL010000246.1:0-1608 GCA_049287785.1 Candidatus Dormiibacterota bacterium
GCCTCGGCTTCACCCGGCCGGTGAGGAGGAGCCCGATGCCGCCGCCGACGCCGCTCCGCTGAGGGATCCCTGCGAAGTACGCGGCGGTGGCAGGAGCGGAGCCCGAGGTGCAGAGGAACACCGAGTCGAGGCGGAGGCTCCGGAGCGTCGCCCAGAGATGCAAGCCTCCGGTGCGCCTGCCACGAAGCCCGGCGAGCGGCACGACCAGGTCGACGGGCGGAATGCCGTCGGCAAGGTCGACCGCCGTGGTGGGGCAGACCAGGGCGATCCGCGCGGTTGGGTAGCCGGCGCGCAGCGTGCGCAGCAGGGGAGTCGACTGCAGAGTTTCGGCCATTCCGCCGTTCACGACCACCGCGATGTCCACGGCCGAACGGTATAGCGTGTGACACTCTGCGCGCGGGATTGCGCACGGGACGCGCGATTGACGCAGCGGTGCAACCATATGGGCCGATGGGTCATTCCCTCGCCGGCCGTGATCTCCTGAGCATCGCGGACCTCACCAGCGACGAGATCATCGCCGTGCTCGACCTGGCCGATGCGGCCAAAGCAGGGCGGGATCTCGGTAGCCCGCTCGCGGGCCGATCGCTTGCGCTCATCTTCCAGCGACCGAGCAACCGCACCCGCGTGTCCTTCGAGGTGGCCATCCACCGTCTCGGTGGTCACCCGATCGCGCTCTTCAATCCCGAGGTCCAGCTCGGTGAGCGCGAGTCGGCCGCCGACATCAGCCGGATCCTCGATCGCTACGCGGACGGGATCGTGGCCCGCCTGGTCTCGCACCGGGACCTGGTGACGATTGCTGGGGCCGCGTCGTCGCCGGTGATCAATGCCCTCACCGACGCCGAGCACCCGTGCCAGGTGCTGGCCGACTGCATGACCGTCCGGACCGTGACCGGGCGGCTCGCCGGCGCGACGGTCGCGTACATCGGGGATGGGAACAACGTGTGCACCTCGTGGATCTACGCCGCGGCGCTGCTGGGGGTGCACCTGCGCGTGATCTGCCCGCCGGGGTACGAGCCCTCCACGGCGGTGGTCGAGCGGGCGGCGCGGCTGCGGGGTGCGGGCATCGGTTTCGAGATCACCCACGAGGCCGCGCCCGCGCTGCGCGATACCGAAATCATCTACACCGACGTTTGGACCAGCATGGGCCAGGAGACCGAACAGCAGCGCCGGCGCGAGGATTTCGCCTACCTCCAGGTGAACGACAGCCTGGTTGGGCTGGCGCCGCCAAGGGTCCGGGTCATGCACTGCCTTCCCGCTCACCGCGGTGAGGAGATCACCGACGCGGTCATCGACGGGCCGCAGTCGGTCGTGTTCGACCAGGCGGAGAATCGCCTCTGGGTGCAGCAGGCGCTGCTGTCCCTGATCTATGCGGGCGACGGGCAGGAGGCCGCGGCGTGAGCGACCTGCTGCGCAACATCCACTTCTTCCTGCAGAGCCTGAGCTGGCGCGACGGCCTCGACGTGCTGGTGGTCGCCTTCCTCCTCTATCAGCTCCTGAAGCTGATCCGGGGCACGCAGGCGGTGCAACTGCTCCTCGGTCTGGGCGTGATCTTCGCCGTCGGCTGGGCGGCGCAGCTCCTGCACCTCCGCCTGCTCGAGTTCATCTTCA
>JBAQGL010000247.1:0-3892 GCA_049287785.1 Candidatus Dormiibacterota bacterium
GGGTGATGAATTCTTCGTGCGCGTCGGATGGCGCTTCCCAGAGAGGCGGCACCCTCCAACTGGGCCCGTCGTCGACAGCGCGCGATCCGCTCGACGCATCCCACCACGGTGGCGCGCTCTGGTCGGATCGATCGAATGGGCGGCGCGCGTGGACGAGCATGAAAACGCCCAGGTCGTTGGCCCGACCGTCCTTTGCCCCAAAGGACCCGTTTGACATGTTTGACCCCCTTACGGCGGATCCTACCCGATCCATGAGGGGCTCCGAATGGCCTCTCCGGCGGTGTCCCCGCGAGCAGCGCCTCGGCGCATCGGCGCGGACCACTCAGGATCTACGATGAGCAACCGGTTGTTTCTGCCGTTAGGAGTAGTACCAGATGGAAAAGAAGGCCACGGTTACCGGGCTCTTCACCAATGCGAAAGAGACCAGGAAGGTCGATGCGGGGGCCGTGATCTTCAACGAGGGCGACGCGGGGGCCGAAATGTTTGGCATCGTCGATGGTGAGGTCGAACTGCGCGCGAAGGGTCAAGTCCTGCGTCGACTGGGGCCCCAGGAAGTCTTCGGTGAGATGGCGCTCATCGACGACGCGCCACGCAGTCTTACAGCGGTGGCGATATCGGACACCACCCTGGCAACGATTGACCGCCGTCGCTTTCTGTTCCTGGTGCACGAGACGCCGATGTTCGCGCTCAACGTGATGTCGGTGATGGCCGAGCACCTTCGCGACCGGGTCTGACTCAGAGCCCTAGGCGGCCGCCGCCACCCCAACCGGGGCATTCCAATTGGCGGCTTCGCTGCTTGTGTAGAATCCGTTCAAACGCACTGGCCCCGAATTCCGAGCGGCGCGTTCGGATAGTCACGTGTCACGTCGATCGATGAGGGTGGAGGACACCATGCGCCGGTTCAAAATGCGTCTGTCACTGTGGGCGGGCCTGGGTCTGGTCGTCACTTTCGGAGCTGTTTCGCACGGGGTTTCAGCCTCGGAATCGAACTGCAATGACAATGACGGTGACTCTGCGACCGCCCACCTTGGTGCGCTCATCTCCACCGACTCAGACTCGTGCGTACTGGTCTTCAGCGCCCAGCCCGGGAATGCTCTGCTGAGCACGAACATCACGAGCAACGGCTTCAACAGCTCCGGAGCGCCCGTCGCTGTCGAGGTCGAGAACGACAACGGGTGGCCCGTCGCCGGTGTGACCGTGACCCTGAGCCTCCTCCCGGCCGGCAGCAGCGCGACGCTCAGCGGACCACTGTCCAGCGTCAGCGACTCCCACGGCATTGCAACGTTCGGAAGTTCGGAGTCGCCGCTGGCGATCAATCAGACCGGCTACTACCAGTTGCAGGCAGCCGCCGCAGCATCCCCATCAGCGGCATCGAGCGGCTTCCAGATCACAGACACCGCTCAGTTGTGCTCATCGAATCCCTGCGCAACCTCGACTACCGGTACGTCCACATCCGCCTCGGCCACCGCAGTCAACGAGCAGAGCGGTGACGTACTCAGCCTCGGGCTTGGGGGTTTCTCGTACAGCTGCGATAACAGCGCGCAGGATTTCTACAAGTCCGTCTCCCAGCCGGCCGGTACCGACGTCTGGGAGTCCAGCGGCAACACGATCGACACCAGCGCGAATGGCCAGGTGACGATCGATATCTCCAAGGCCACAGTGCAGCAGTCGCCCAACAGGGGCGCCGCCCACTTTCAGATCTGCTACGCGTCCACAGCGACGTTCACGCCGCTTGCCGGAACGTCAATTCTCACCGCTACCGCGCCGGGAGGGATCACCCTTTATTACGGCTTGCTCCCGGTTTGTGGTCACGAGGAGAGCCACACCGGTACCGCACCCTGCCTCCTCTCGCGTCACAAGGGCAATGCCGGCGACGTCATCCTCACGTACGACGGAACCGGTGACTTCTGGGGGCAGGGGTAGCGCAAGGGTTCAGACTAAGCTGGCGGAGTGCAGATCTGCCCGAGCTGTGGGGAGGAGATCCCCGACCGGTTCCGATTCTGCGGGTACTGCGGCACGCTGCTTGGGCAGCGAGATCCGAGTCTCACGGTCCGCCGGACCGTCACGATTGTCTTCTGTGACCTGAAGGGCTCGACCGACCTGGGGGAGAAGCTCGACAGCGAGGCACTGCGCGAAGTCCTCGATGTCTATTTCACCGCCATGAGGTCCGCCCTCCAGCGACACGGCGGGACCATCGAAAAATACATCGGCGACGCGATCATGGCGGTGTTCGGGCTTCCCCGGCTTCATGAGGACGATGCGCTTCGTGCCGTCAGGGCGGCGCGCGACATGCAGACGGCTCTCGTTGATGTGAACGGCCGTCTCGAAGCGCGCTGGGGTGTCAGGCTCCAGACCCGTATCGGCGTGAACACCGGCGAAGTGGTCACGGGAGATCCGGCCACGGGTCAGTACCTGGTGACCGGTGACGCGGTCAACGTCGCGGCGCGCCTGGAGCAGGCCGCTGGACCGATGGAGGTGCTCATCGGGGAAACGACCTACCGGCTGGTTCGCGACGCGGTGTCGGTGGAGCGGATGGAGCCGCTCGAGCTGAAGGGCAAGGCGCAGCGCGTCGGCGCCTACCGGCTGCTCGATGTTCGTGATGGGGGAGACGCCGGCCGCCGCACCGACACCCCCATGGTGGGGCGTACCGAGGAATTGGCCGCTCTCATCGCGGCGCTGGATCGCGCAGGGGTGCGCAGGGCGGCCGAGTTGGTGACGGTGGTCGCGCCGGCAGGTGTCGGGAAGTCACGGCTCGTGGCGGAGTTCGTCCGCCACGCCGCGCCGCGCGCGACGTTGCTTCGCGGTCGCTGTCTCTCCTACGGGGAGGGCGTGACCTTCGCGCCGCTGGTAACCGTCATCCGGGACGCGGCGGGGATCCTCGATGACGACCCAAGAGATGGCGCCCGCGCCAAGCTCGACGCGGTGATCGGGCCTGATTCAGCCGATATCACCGACCGGATCGCATCTCTGATCGGCCTGACGCCGGATGTGTATCCGGTGCAGGAGACGTTCTGGGCCACTCGCCGCTTTCTGGAGATCGTCGCCCGGTCCCAGCCGGCCGTGGTGGTGATCGATGACATCCACTGGGCCGAGCCGACGCTCCTCGACCTGCTCGATCACCTGGTGGAGGCCACCGACGACGCAGCCATCCTCGTGCTGTGTTCGTCGCGACCGGAGCTGCTCGAGCTTCGGCCGAGCTGGCAGATCGAGCGCGTGGGAATGCAGCTCGTGACCCTCGAACCGCTGACCGATGAGGAGAGCGCCGGCGTGGTGACGAATCTTCTCGGGGACAACGCGCTCGTCGGAGATGCGCAGCGACGCATCGTCGATGCCGCTCAGGGCAACCCGCTCTTCGTGGAGCAGATGCTGGCGATGCTGATCGACGATGCGGTCCTCGTCCAGGATGAGCGCGGGCACTGGTCCATGTCTCAAGCGGTGAGCGCGATCGTTGTCCCTCCGGGCATCAACGCACTCCTGACGGCGCGCCTCGATCGCCTCCCGCCGGTGGAACGTACCGCGCTCGGTCGCGGCGCGGTCGCCGGCCAGAGCTTCGACCGAGACGCCGTGGAACACCTGTGCCCTGACGACGTGCGACCGCATGTCCCGGCGAGCTTGATCAGCCTGACGCGGAAGGACCTCATTGCCGCGACCGATCCGGCGTTCAGCACGGAGGACGCCTTCCGCTTTGTCCATGCCCTCGTCCATCACGCCGCCTACAAGGGGCTGCTGAAGCGGACACGGGCCGACCTGCACGAGAAGTTCGTCGGGTGGTTGGATGTCGTGAGCGGCGACCGCTATGCACACGACGAGATCCGTGGGTATCACCTCGAGCAGGCGTTTCTCGCACTGCTTGACCTTGGGCCGGCCGATGCGCACGCCGTCGACCTCGGCC
>JBAQGL010000248.1:0-1869 GCA_049287785.1 Candidatus Dormiibacterota bacterium
CCGCAGGCCGTCCCACGATGACGATGTGGAAACCCACGCTCAAAGGCGGAAGAGGATCGGCCGATCGGGCGAGCGATCACGCCGTTCGCGAGCAGCGACTCGAGAGTATTCGCGATGCGGTCGAGCAGTTCACCTACGACCTCGGGTTGTTGATCGCTGGTCACGACGTCTCGTCGGAATCGCCCGATCGCGAATTGACCTCGCAACTGCAACGCCATCTCCGGCCCTTCCTCGATGCGGGCGACGCGATGCGCCCGGACTTCGGTGCCTTTGGTGATCTGCGCATCGAGGGCGACCTGCTGCAGGCATCTCAGCCGGTGCTGGCGACTTTGGAGTTCGACGATCGCTGTGCCCGGGAGACGGCAGACGGTCGCGTAGTGCCAGCACGGAGACGGCGTCTGCGAGCAACGCTCGAGGTGGCCATCGATCCGGTCCATATCGTCGCGTGCCGAATCGCTGACGTGACCGATCGCCGTGGCTGATCGCGTCGGCATCGGCTCTCTGGATCGCGCGCCGCAGACCCTTCCCATTCCGCTTGGAGGCCTGGCGCCGGTGCATCGACATACGAGTGCGCTGCGTCGCGGCCTGCGCCGGCACCGCACAGCCCCAATGCTGGCCATGGCGTTGGCGGCAAGCGCCATCGGAGTGTGGCTCTCGGCCGGATCGCCGGCGTTCGAGGTCGGAAGCGATGCAGCCGGTCTGCACGTCGATGATGTGACACTCTCGCCCGTCGCTGAGTCGGTAGCGGGCACCCGCATCTTTTCGGGTGCGGCGACAATCGCGATCACGACGGAGCACGGTGTCGTCCGAGCGGGCGCCGTGATGACCTGGAATGGCTCCCTTGCGACTGGACGATGCGTGCTCCGTCGCAGCTCGGCAGGTGCCAGCGAGGCCTGCGTGTACAACGTGGGCGCGAGGCGGATGACGTCGGTCGATCGCTTCGTTGACGGGACGCAGACTTGGAGCCGCCACTACAGCGATGGTGTGGACATAACGATCGGCGTGTCCGCGGCTGCCACGCTGATTCCGCTTCCTTTTCCGTTTGGACGATGAGTTCCGCCCAAGTTAGTCGTCCTCCTCGCCTGATTCCGGGGTTCGAGGTGCTCCCGCCTCAGGACGACCGGCGGCTGTCCGGCATTCGGCCACGGCTGCGCTTCGTTAGGCCGATTTCGTCTTTGGCGATTCTCTCCACTGAATTAGCGGCGGGTTCCCTTACTACTGCAATCTATATCGAAAGCGATAGATATTGCAGATATAGCCCGCTAGCAACACTGCGTAACATCTCGAAAATGATATATATTGCAGATATGCCGAGCCACTCCAATCTTGAGCGCATTGGTTCCCTGGCTTCAGACCAATGGGGACTGATCACCCGCCGGCAGGCCGAGCAGTCAGGGCTCTCACCTGCCACTGTGGCGCGCCTCAGCATGACGGGTGGGCTCCTCAAAAGAGTGACCCATGGCGTCTACCTTGTGGCGGGTGCTCCGGTGCCAGAAGACCTTGCCCTTCGTGCCGCGTGGCTCCAGCTAGCACCGGAGGTGCCCGTTTGGGAGCGCACCGCCAAGGATGGGGTCGTCTCCCACCGCTCGGCTGCTTCGCTCTACCGAGTGGGCGATTTATCAGCCGACCGCCACGAGTTCACGCTGCCCGAGCGTCGTCAGACGCGGCGGCGAGACGTCCGTCTTCACACAAGACCGATCAGCAAAAGCGAGTGGATTGCGCTGCGTGGGCTGCGGGTCACGCGCCCTGCACGAATCGCGTCTGATCTCCTATACGACAAGGAGGATCCGGAAGCTGTCTCTCGAATCGTTGCGGACTCTCTCCGTGGCATCTTCGATTACGCCGGAGCCTTTGCCGACAGTCTCGCTC
>JBAQGL010000249.1:0-5504 GCA_049287785.1 Candidatus Dormiibacterota bacterium
CGGTGATGAAGCCCGCGTTGATGGCCCCGAGCAACAGCGTTGTCATTCCGAACCCGATCAACCCCAGCGGAGCTGGGTTTGCGACTGGTGCCACCGACTCTGCCACGTAGGGCGGGCCGGTCGAAACTGCGGTTGCCATAGGTTTGTAGCCCTCCAATGAGTCCGGGATACCTGACACCCCGGAGCGTGTTCGTAATCGAACTGTCCCCCATCGCGACGGATCTACTGTTCTTTGGCTTCCTCCTCAGTGGCGCGGCGCTGGAGGTCCGCGACGATGCTCGAATCGGCGAGCGTCGTGGTATCGCCGAGCTTGCGGTTCTCGGCGATGTCGCGGAGCAGGCGGCGCATGATCTTTCCACTTCGAGTTTTGGGCAGATCTGGCGTGAACGCGATCCATTTCGGTTTTGCGATGGGTCCGATGAGCTTGGCCACGTGGTCGCGCAGCTCGGCGATGAGCGCGGTCGACTCCTCGTAACCGGCTCGCAGCGTGACGAACGCCGAGATGGCCTGACCGGTCTCGGGATCGCTCTTGGCCACGACCGCGGCCTCGGCCACCGCCGGGTGGTCCACGAGCGCCGACTCGACCTCGGCGGTCGAGATGCGGTGACCCGCAACGTTCATGACGTCATCGACGCGCCCCATGAACCAGAAGTAGCCGTCCTCGTCGATGCGAGCGCCGTCGCCGGCGAAGTACTGGGTGCCGAAGCGATTCCAGTAGGTCTCCTTGTAGCGCTCGTCGTCACCCCAGATGCCGCGCAGCATCCCCGGCCAAGGCTTGGTCAGCGTGACGTAACCTCCGCCGCCCAGGGCGACCTGGTTCCCCGCCTCGTCCACCACCGCGGCGCCGATGCCCGGCAGCGGCTTGGTTGCCGATCCGGGCTTGAGCGTGGTCACACCGGCGAGAGGCGCGATCATGATCCCGCCGGTCTCGGTCTGCCACCAGGTGTCGACCACCGGCGTGCGATCGCCACCGATGTGCTCGCGGTACCACATCCATGCTTCCGGGTTGATCGGCTCGCCGACGGTGCCGAGCAGGCGGAGGCTGGAGAGGTCGTGCTTCTCGGGAAACTCGGGCCCCCACTTCATGAAGGTGCGGATGGCGGTGGGCGCGCAGTAGAGCACCGTGACCCCGTACTTCTCGATGATCGACCACCAGCGGTCCTTGGCCGGGTAGTCGGGCGTGCCCTCGTACATCACCGAGGTCACGCCGTTGCCGAGCGGTCCATAGACGATGTAGGAGTGCCCGGTCACCCAGCCGACATCGGCCGCACACCAGTAGACGGTGTCCGGCTGGATGTCGAACACCAGGTCGTGCGTGAACATCGCGTAAAGGTGATAGCCCCCGGTGGTGTGTTTGATGCCCTTCGGCTTGGCAGTGGTGCCCGACGTGTAGAGGGTGAAGAGGAGGTCCTCCGACTCCATGTGCTCCGGTTCGCACGTGTCGGACTCGCCCTCCACCAGATCGTGGTACCAGTGGTCGCGACCCTCGGTCATCGGCACCTCATTGCCGGTACGGCGCACGACCACGACGCTCTTGACGCTCGGTGACCCCTCGCACGCCTCGTCGACGCTCCGCTTCAGCGGCACGATGCCACCGCGGCGCCAGCCCTCATCGGCGGTGATGATCGCGACTGCGGCGGCGTCGTTCATCCGGTCGCGGACGGCCTCGGCGCTGAACCCGCCGAACACCACCGAGTGTGCCGCCCCGATTCGGGCGCAGGCCAGCATGGCCATGGGCAGCTCGGGGATCATCGGCATGTAGATCCCGACGCGGTCGCCCCGCTTGATCCCGAGCTTCTTGAGCGCGTTGGCGAGGCGGCAGACCCCGGAGAGCAACTCGGCGTAGGTGATCGCTCGCGTATCGCCCTGCTCGCCCTCGAAGTGGTAGGCGACCTTCTCGCCCTTTCCGGCCTCGACGTGGCGGTCCAGGCAGTTGTAGGAGACGTTCAGCTCACCACCGACGAACCACTTGGCGAAGGGAAGATCCCATTCGAGCACCGTGTCGAACGGCTTGTACCAGCTGACGTACTTCTTCGCCTGCTCGGCCCAGAAGCCCTCGGGGTCGGCGGCCGCGGCTTCAAAGAGGCTCTGATCGGTGACCCTCGCCTTCGCGAGGAACTCCGGGCTCGGAGCGAACGTACGCCGCTCATCGAGCAGGGTGTCGATGGTTCTAGCCCGCTCGCTCATCACGACCTCCTGGACGGCCCCTGACAAAATTGATTTCCGCGCATTAATTGCACTAGTGCGGCCGCTTAGGCAAGCACTTCCAGGGATTCGACCCAAGGTCGCGCCTGGGCGATTGTCGTTTCGAACCGGTTGGATGACCAACCAACCTGGTCATCCCGGTTCCTGCTGGTCGATATCGGCGATCCGTCACCACTTGCAACCAACTCTTCACACGTTGCCATCGGGCGCGGACCGGGAACGCGTCGATACTGGCATTCGGGGTGGACAGGACGGTGTCATGCGGCACCGCCGCTCTGGAGGATCCGACCATTTCTATGCGTGCGACGCGACTGCGCAGGCGCCGGTCTTCGGGCCAGGGGCTGGTTGAGTTCGCCATCGTCGGCGGTCTTCTCTTCTTCCTGATCTTCTCGGTCATGAACGCGGGCTTCTATCTCTATGGAACCAACGCCATGCAATACGCAGCCGATATCGGCGTCGCCGCCATCGCTGCCGAGGGCAACTACGACAACACCGGAATCCCGCAGCCGAACAACGCCGACACGGTCGCGATTTCCCGGATGGACAGCGATGGGCTCCAGAGCACACCGCTGGTCAGGGTCACGGAGGTGGATGTCTACAAGGAGAACGTCGTCGCCGGCGTGTTCAGCGATGCGACCGGCTGCACCGCTGGAGTGTGTGAGAACCGGTACAACGCCGACGGGACGCTCTACCTAGGGACCACCGTCCAGTGGAGTCCGGCGGTGCGCAACGTTGGGCCATCGCCAGACTACGCAAAGCTGGTCATCCATTTCTCCTACACGCTCCTGATCGGAACCACGACCTTCAACAGCACGACGGTCAACCTCTTCCGCCTGGAGCCGCAGCAATGACGCGCCTGCGCGACCCCCGGCGCGGCCAGGCAATGGTCGAGATGGCGCTCCTGCTGCCGGTCCTGCTCCTGCTGTTCCTCGGCGCGTGGACCGCAGCGAACCTCATCGACGACAACAATGCGGCCGCGCAGGCCACGCGCGCCGGCGCCCGCCTGGCAGCCGAGCTGGGCAATGGCAACGGCTTGACCCAGGCTCAGGTCGACAAGGACATCATCGACCAGGTGCTGCCGATCGTCAAACCCCAGCTGACCAATGCCCAGGTCACCGAGATCGACATCTATGAGCCGAGTGGCTGCACGGGCACGACGCCCTTCAACAGCGGCACATGTCCGCCCAACAACGGCGCCTACTGCACGAGCTCGCTTGTGAACGCGTGGACGCCCGTGTGCGCCGGCGTCACCGAGCCAGTCGATGTCTACAGCGTGACCAACTACGTCGCAACGTTCCCGTGCACGACGTGCAGCTACACGCTGGCGCTTCGGGTGCAGACGCATCCGAACGAGGCCGAGCTCGGTGTCCGGCTCGTCTTCAAGTACACATCGCCTGCCCTGACGTTCTTCACCCAGACAGACACTCAATACACCGTTATGCGGCTTGCGCCGACATCGTGAGGATGACCATGAGACCAGAACCGAACCGGCCGGCCCGGCGGTCCGCCAGAGGCCAAGCGATGGCGATCTTCGCCCTTGTCTCGGTCCTGCTATTCGTCGTGGCCGGGCTCGCCGTCGACGCAGGCTCGAGCTATCTCACCAGCGACAAGTTGGAGCGCGCGGCGGCCGCGGCCGCTCTTGCCGGCGTCGCATATCTCCCAGGCGACATCCCGGATGCGGACAATGCCGCGCTCGTGGAGGCCGCACGGGATGGATTCCCCAACGCCGGAGCGGGAGGGGTTTCGTGTGGGGTCAACGTCTTCCCATGCGTCATCATCACCACGCCGACAACGAATGAGTTGAAGGTCACCATCTCGACCTCTGTGTCCACGATCTTCCTTCGACTGGTCGGTTTCGGCTCGCACACGGTCATCCGTTCGGACACCGCTGAGTATCTCCCGCCGATCTCACTCGGGCAGCCGGGTGCCCAACAGGGCTCCAGCATGAACGGAAGTTGCATTGGACTGACCGCCTACTGCTCGAACCCGCCATCCGGACTTGGCAGCAGCGGCAACTTCTACTTCGAGCGCGAGGAGGGCTGGGGCAACCCACGTTCCGAGGGAGATCCCTTCACACCATCACCCGCACAATCGGGCACTGCTTGCGGTAGTGGTGACCCTTGCACCGCCACATCGGCGCCTGATTTCCATCAGATAAGCCCGGAGGCAAACACGGAGACGCCGTATCCGTCGCTGAACTACCAGGGTGGGTCGAACTACCTGATACAGATACCCGTGGGCCAGTCAGCCGACGTCCAGGTGTACAACCCTGCGTTCGCACCTGACACGTGTGGTATCGGCGGCGGCGGCGTCAATCCGGCGCCGGCGACGGGGTACTGCTACCACGAGGGTGATGGGAGCTTTCCGGCGCAGCCCGCCCCTTACACATCCTATTCGGCCATGGTGTACACGCTGTTCACGGTCAAGACGATCTCCTCGCGGCTCAGCGATACGCTAGTGAGTCAGGAGGTCTTCTACCCGTACAACGCGACATGCCTCTCCACCACAACCGCGACCGGGCCTTGTCCGACCCCATCGAGCATCACGTACTTTCCCCACTGCAATGCGTGCACCCCGACACAGACCGGGCCGGTGAGCTACGTGCCCACCACCTACCATCAGTGGGTGTCGGCGGTCAATTACACACCGACGAACGCAACCGACACGGCGCTCTACTCGCACGCGATCGCTAATACCCTCACCGCGCCGGGCTATCTCACCGACCCGTCGGCCACCGTTCCGCAGTACTACCGCCTCGAGGTCGACACCATGCAGTGGAACGGCAACCCCACGTGCACGTCGTCAGCCTGCACCATCCCGACGACGGGGACCAGTGCACAATCAGAGGCGCACAAGGGATATTCCGTGCGCCTCGTTTCTGATGCCGGCAGCCCCACGCCTTACCTCGGGACGCTCGGCGCCTCGGCTGGCAGCACGACCAACTCGCTGTCGGCCTGCCCGACGACCACGCCGACCTGCGGGACCATCTCGTCGATGGACGACATGACCGTATTCACACCGGTGAACGGCGCCAACGCGACACAGTTCTCGATCCCGCTCTTCAGCATCGATCCGACGGCCTACGCCGGTCAGACGATCAACGTCGACCTGTTCGACCCTGGTGACGTCAACGGTGGCAACGCTTACATGGGGTTACAGGCACCGGATGGAACCTGGGCGACGGTCAACAGCATCACCGACCTCGGAGCGTCTCTCGGAGGTGCGAGTCCCCCCAGCGCAGGGGGGGCCGTGCCGGTTGCGTGGCCGTCTGCCGGATGCACCACCGCGTGCTTTCAGAC
>JBAQGL010000250.1:0-4194 GCA_049287785.1 Candidatus Dormiibacterota bacterium
CAAAGACAACCAGGGTGAGGGTCAGCAGTGGTAGTGCCGGCACCACAGGGAGAAGCGGCAGGATGACGCAGCCCAGGATCGCCGCCAGGGTCACGACCCTCCGGCCGCCGGCCCGTCCGACCAGCCAACCGGTTGACGGAGTGGAGACCACGGCGCCGACCGCCACGCCAAGCAGAGCGATGCCGAGCTCGCTGGCGCTCAAACCGAGCTTCTGCTGCACCGCGGGTATGAGCGGCACCCAGGTTGCCAGCGCTGCGCCGTTGACAAAGAACATGGTCAGGACGGCGGCGCGCGCGGATCGCGGCCGGGTCAGATGCTCTCCAGCCGGAGCGCTTGCGGGCCTCACCCTTGACGTGCTGGCAATGCCGAATCCATCAAAACGCCCGCGCCCCGCCGAATCCCTCGAGCGGCCGGCAGCCCAAGGTGAGGATTGACCTCACGGCCTACGCCTTAACAAGATGCCGGCCGGAGAATCGGCGATTTCGAATACAGAATCGGACCCACGCGGCACATGGGCGAACGTATTTTAGGTTCTTTGAGGAGGACCGAGGTAGGTCTAATCGCTTGGGTTGTCGGGTCACGGCGGACGAGCGGGTGGGATCGGCCCGCGGTGGTCGTCGGAAGCCGGATCAGCCCGCTCGGTGATCGCCGAGCCGGTGCTCGATACCCGTCGAGGACAAGGCTGACGCCTTGATCCGCTCGCCAGGTCGAGGGGTCACCCACGCCAGTCGCGTCGGCCGGCAGCGCACCTGGCACAGGCGGCGCAGCAGCATCCATCGTCACCCGGACACAGCCGCTGTACACGGTGAGGTCGTAGCGATCGGTCGCCTGCATCGCGCCCGGGGTCTCCCACTGGCGTAGGACGAGAGCAGCCGGGATCAACCTTGATCGAGGTCATCTCGGCGCGAGGAAGAATTGGCCCGCGCGATGCGCTCGCAGATGTTGGCGAGCTGACGAACCTGCGATTTCGTCAACGTGTCAAACAGCATCCGGCGTACTTCGCGGACGTGGCCCGGAGCGGCTTCTTCAACCTTCGCGAGGCCGGCGTCGGTCAGGCTGGCCAGGGTGAACCGGCCATCGCTCGGGTCGGGAGAGCGGCGAACCCACCCCTTGTCCTCAAGGCGGCTTGCAACCTGCGACAAGCGGGGCAAAGAACCCTCAGCGTGTTCCGCCAAGGTACTCATCCGCAGCGTGCGGTCGGGCGCCTTTGAGAGCGCCGACATCATTCCGTACTCGAAGTGGCCAATGCCGGCGTCACGGCGCAACTGGGCATTGAGGGCTGCATCCATCGGCAACGTGACGTGGAGGAACGCCTGCCAGCAGCGAAGCTCTTCCGCGTCCAGCCCTCGCGGGCTTTCCTGGGCACCCGACGACATGAACTGATGGTACTGGATTACTTAACGCCTGAACTCATTGGGTTCGAGTAGGACTTGCATCTTTAAGTAACTACGTCCTAAGATCACTTCACGTGTTAACTAACCCCGCCGTCTCGACGGCCAACTGAGGAAGGCACAGATGCACTTGCTCGTTCTGGGTGGAACCGGCGCCACCGGCCGCGTTCTTGTTGAGCACACTCTCGCGGCCGGTCATTCGATTCGCGCCCTCGTGCGGTCTCCAGACAAGCTCGCGGACGTTGATTCGCGCCTCGAGGTGGTGATCGGTGAGGCGACATCGCAGGAGGATGTCAAGTCCGCCCTGTCCGATGTGGATGCTGTGATCAGCACGCTCGGGTCGAATACCGGAACCGTGTTGACGGACGCCACGCGTGCGATTGTCGCGGGCGCCACCGCGAACAGAGTGAAGCGAGTGGTCATGTTGTCGTCCTTCGCCGTCTTGAATGACCGGCTCAGCTTTCCGGCGAAGCTCATGGCGCGCCTGGCGATGAGCGCGATGGTGCGAGACAAAGTCGCCGCGGAACAGGTGCTCAGAGCGAGTGACTTGGACTGGATGCTGGTTCACGCCGTGCGCCTCGCAAACGGCCCGGCCACCGGTCGGTCCCGAGTGCTGCCCGCTGACACGAACATCGGACTAACGACATCCATTTCGCGCGCGGATGTCGCCACCTTTCTGCTCGACGCGGCAACCAGCGGCACGTTCGTTCGGAGCGAGGTCGTTCTCGGCGCATGACCTACGTCATCGAACGTCCGGGACCCGTCTCGACTGGTCCCGCGCGCTGCGCCACCGTCTCCGCCCTCGGCGGCATGGTCGCTGAGATCGCAGTCGCGTTCGCCCGTGACTTCGCCATTCCTTCCGACAAGGAGCGCATTCCGTGAACGAAGCCAAGACCCATCATCACCACCCGAGCGCCACGCGGGCAGCCGGTGGCGATCTCAGCGAACTGCTGGACCTCGATGCCGAGATGACGCGTGACTATTGGAACGAGGTCATGGACTGGATTGAGGCGAGTGGTCCTGACGAGGTTCGCCGGATCGTTGACCTAGGGTCGGGAACAGGTGCCGGAACGATCTCATTGGCAGAGCGATTCGATCGCGCGGAGGTCTTCGCGATCGACGCCTCGGATCAAATGTTGGACGGAACTAGCCGGAAGGCGGCGGAGCGGGGTCTCGCCGATCGCATCAAACTCATCCAGGCAGATCTCGACAGCACCTGGCCCGAAATCGGTCGGATCGACCTGACCTGGGCGTCAATGTCTCTGCACCACCTTGCCCATCCAGAGGAACTGATCCGTCGTGTCTACTCGGCGACCCGCCCTGGTGGACAAATTGCTATCGCCGAATTCATCGAGCCGGTGCGGTTCTTGCCGGACGACCTCGGTTTTGGGGTTCCCGGCCTGGAGCAGCGCTGTGTCGATGCGTTCAGACGGGAACGTCAGCGTTCGCTCCCCAATTTTGGCCTCCAGTGGGGTGATCGGCTCGGACAGGCTGGATTTTCAGCGATCGAAGAGCGTGTATTCACGTTGACGGGAGGTAGCGAAGACTCGGCCGTCCTTGCCCGCTACGCATGGCTATGGCTCGAGCGGGTGGCCTCAGCCGCGGCCCCGCAACTGTCAGACGAGGACCTCGCCACGTTGGAGGAACTCCTTGCAGCCGAGGGTCCTCACTCGCTGCAGCGGCGACACGATCTGCAAATTCGAGGGTCGCGGGTCGTCGTGCGCGCGACGAAATGATATTGACATGGAGATTGGAGAGTCCCAGCCCCTGTCGAATCAGCGGGCTCTCGCACCTGACCTCCCTTGAGCCGCATTGCATCAGGCTTCGCCGCAGCGATCCGGCTCCCGACCAGCAGAGCGCTCGAGGGGGTGGGATCGGCCCGACACCGTCCTGTCGATTTCCGGCAATGTGCTCCGTATAGGAGGTGACGGGCCGGATGATCGGCCAACGCGGGCGTCGCGAAGGAAAGCGCCGACCGCGTCGTCCCAGGTGGTCCCCATCGAGGGCCTCGGGAGCGGGACGGTCTTCCAGTCGCCGGCCTTGCGGCGGGGTCGCACCGGCGCTTGAGGCATGCTCCGATCAGCTCAAATTTAGGGTACAAAAGTTTGGTAAGTTGGCCGAATATTTCAGGTCAACGCATTTGAGGTCTTTTGAGACGAGGGCGAGCTTGTTGAACGTTCCCTTGCTGTAACTCAACTCTCGATCAAAAGAGGAGGCTGGAGCCCAAGGTGAGGATTGAACTCACGGCCTACGCCTTACCAAGGCGTTGCTCTACCACTGAGCTACTTGGGCACGTCGGGCGATGGTACCAAGGCGTCAACACTCGATCATGTGCGTGGCAGTGACGCGAGCCATGCGATCGCAAAGAACGCGGTCGCCACTGCCAGCGCAGGAAAAGGTCGCCGCGAACGAGTGATCATCACCGCCACCACAGCCAGCGCGAGTATCCCAAGGCCACCCCAGAACACCCAGCCACCCTGACCAAGGGGTCCCGCTACGAACGCGGCCGTCAGACCGGCGATTGCAAGCGTGATCGGGCCGGCCCGCCGGGAGACCCTGTCGCCGACGATCACCGGAAGGCTGCGCCGGCCGGATCGACGGTCCCCGTCAAGGTCGGGAAGCGCGTTGGCGAAGTGGAGCCCGATTGCAATCAGACCGGACAGCGGTATCAGCATGAGCAGCCGCGAAGGGATCGATCCCACCGATGCGTAGCCCTCGAGTGGGAGGACCGCCATTCCGGCCCACCATGGCACCCACGAGAGGGGCGTCCTGCGCAAACCGAGGTCGTAGGCGAGCCCTGCTC
>JBAQGL010000251.1:0-2370 GCA_049287785.1 Candidatus Dormiibacterota bacterium
CGCATCGCCAGACGTCGAACAGACACCGGCATGCAAGCAAGATCCGCAATCACGGCGCCCGATTTATGACGCTCCGAGATCGAGCGGGAGACTCAGGCAGCGCACGCCTCCTCCCGCCTTTCTGAACTCGCCCATAGGCAGCCCGACCGTCACAAACCCCGCATCAGCGAGCTCGCGCTCAAGTGAGAGGATGCTGAGAGCCGAGACAACTGTTTTACCGATTGGCATTGCATTGCACGCGAAACCAGCGGCGACATCCGTGGGGACTCGGATGAGGTTGGGCACCTGCTCTTGGATCACACGCTTCGAGGCATCGGAGAAGGCCTCGATGGCACAGAGCGCGGTGTCGGAATCAAGGGGACAGAAACATGTATCGAGGTGGTAGAAGCGCGGGTCGATAAGCTGAAGCGATATCAACTCGACTCCGAGAATGCCGGCCACCCGCGCGTGCGCATCGCGATCAGTACGAAACCCAGAACCGCAGAATAGTCTCGACCCGAGAAAGAGAGCATCGCCCGCCCCCTCGAAGCTGAGCGATCGTGGCAACTCATGCAACTCGAACCCGTGGGTCTCGAGAAACGTGCGCCAGTAGCGCTCTTCGCCCTGCCGCTCCGGATGGAGAAAGTTGCTCAGTACAGCCTTTCGGTCCCAGAGTACTGCCGCATTCGCCGTGAATACCATGTCGGGAAGGCCAACTTGGGGCTCGACGTAGTCCAATTCGACTCCGAGCCCAAGATAGGTCCGCTCAAGCGTCAACCACTGCTCAGTGGCCAGCGCTTGACCCACCGCCACATCGACATGCATCCAGGGATTGATCTCGTATTCGACGCCGAAGTGGTCGGGCCGACACATGAGGAGACCCACTAGGTCATCCCTCCGTCCCCGCAGCCCTGAGACGGGAGCTTGGGCCGCTGAGAACGCGACCGAGTCGCCGCACCGCTTCAATAAGTTCTTCACGACGATAGCGACTAAAGGCGAGGCGGAGCGAACGCAGGCCCGCTCCCGCCTCGAGATAAAACGTGCTACCAGGCAAGAAGCCGGTGCCGTACGCTTCGGCTTGTGGCAAGAGCGCTGATGCGTCTCGGCCCGGGGGCAGGGTTAGCCAGATGAAGTATCCGCCGGATGGGTGTAGCCAGGTCGCTCGTCCGTCCAGATGTTGCGATAGGGCGGACAGCAACGCATCACGTCGTTCGGTGTAAGCCGTCCGCAACCTCTCAACATTGCGTGCGTACTCGCCGGTGGCGGCGAATTCGGCAACCATCAGGGAGCTGAAGTGACTGATCCCACCACCTGAGTCGAGCAATCCCGAATCGCGGATGCGGCGAGCGAAGGCGGCATCCGAGGTGATGAATCCGGTACGAAGCCCGGGGGCGAGCGACTTGGCAAATGAGCCCAGCCGAATCACGGCACCCGGTCTGGCAAGGCTCCACAGGGATGGTGGCGCGGCACCGTCGTAACTGAGCTCACGGTACGCGTCGTCCTCAACGATCAGCAGTTCCTCGGTCTCGGCAAGGTCGACGAGCTCGCGCCTGCGATCCCCCGCCAGCGACACGCCTGTAGGGTTGTGGAACGTCGGAATCGTGTACAGAAAACGGACGTGGCGACGTTGCTCGCGGAGTCGCCGCACGGTTTCTGCAAGCACATCAACGCAGAGACCAAAACGGTCGGCCCGAACCGGTACGACGTCGACATGATGGTCTTGGAGAATGCGCACAGCCAGGTGATAGGTGGGGGCTTCAACCACCACCGCGTCGCCTGGCTCCGTCAACAAGGTCGCAATGAGGTCGAGCGCCTGCGAGTTTCCAGCCGACGCCACGACGCAGTCAGGCGTCGGCGCCACTGCATCCACCTCCTTGAGGCGTTCGCAGACCCAATCGATGAGAGGTCCGGGGCCACCTGCGTACCCATAGCCCAAGGCGTCGGCTCCGTATCTCTCGACGACTCGGACGGCGGCTTGTCCAAGAGCCGCCATCGGCAACAACTCCGGCCCGGGGTGACCCCAGCCCAAGTCGATGATGCCCGGCCGAGCCTCGAATTGCCCGATCGGCTGCTGCGGCGTGTGAACTGGAGGCAGCGGGTCTCCGCTGGACAATCTGTCCATATCTGGACATAATATCCGCCGTGGCGGTGAAGGCGGAGGTTGTCTCGGGCTCGGCTGAAGCACCCTGTCGGATCGGGTTCTCACCCGAGCAGCTTCCTGCTCTCTTTGAGTTGCTCGGGCGGGTCGCCAACGCCGCTGTCAGCACGATCGGTGCGGACTGCGAGGTCGTCGTCCACGATCTTCGTGAGCCCGAGCACTCCGTTGTCGCGATCAGCGGGACCTTGACAGGGCGCCAAGTCGGTGCCCCCATCCCAGACCCGGCGTTGATG
>JBAQGL010000252.1:0-6493 GCA_049287785.1 Candidatus Dormiibacterota bacterium
GGTAACTCCCATAGTGGTAGGCGCCGGTGCCGTCGATGTCGGGCCCCGCCTGACCGGGCGCGCCGGTCGAAGTAGCGGACTGCGCGCCGCCACCGTGCCCGGGCGGGCAACCGTAGTTGTAGCAATAGCTGTTGACGTCCGCCCCGCCCGAACCGGCGCCGCCGCCGCCGCCCGCGACGACGAGCCGCGCAGCCAGTGACGATGCACCGGCCGCGCTCGAGATCGTCCTCAGGTCCGACGCGCCACCGCCTCCGCCTGACCCGGGACCGCCGTTTCCACCACCGTTGAAGCCACCCATTCCAGTCGCGTTGCCGCCGACCGTTTCGTGACCGCCGACTTCCACGTACACCGTGCTGCCGGCGCTTGGGGCGGCGAGATCAGCGGTGACCGCCGCACCGGAACCGCCGGCCGCCGCGTTATCGCCGGGGGTTGCCTCGGGGTAGGTGCTCCCACCCGCAGCTCCCACGATCGTCACTCGCATCAGCGTCGCGCCCGCTGGGACGACGAAGCTCTGCTCGCTGTTGGTCAAGGTGAACGTGAGCGTGCTCCCCGCGGTGGGCGGGCTCGCGAGCGCGCTGAGCGGCGCCATGCCGGCGAGCGTCCCGACGAGCACCACGGGAATGACGGCGATCGGTGGCAGCCAGCGCCGACGGGGTGAGTAGGCGGGGTATGTGCGCATGTGGTCAGAAACTTAGGCACGCAAACGCCGACCTCCTTGGAAGGCAGGCGAGCCGTCACGGCACCGGGGCACTGCCGTCGCCCGAGGACAAGTGCGCCGCGACGTCAGGCTGAGAGGGGCTCCGTCGCGAGCTCGGCGAGCGCGTCCATCGCCATCGTCAACTTCGGGCGCGGGGCGCTGAAACAGAGGCGCAGGTGCGACGGCACTCCGAAGGCGATCCCCGGAGTGAGGAGCACGCGACGCGCCGCGAGCGCATCGATGAGCTGCAACGCGTCCGGCCACGGGCTGCGAAGCCAGAGGTAGAGACCGCCCTCGGGTTGCATCGCGTCGAGACCGTCGGCACGCACTCGATCCATGACGATGTCCCGGCGCTCCCGGTACGGGACGGCGTTGATCTCCCACGAGTCGAGATGCAGCAGCGCACGTTGCGCTGTGGCCGGCGCGTTGACGAAGCCGAGCGCGCGCAGAGCCTGAGCAAGCCCGCGGTGCGTCTCGGGAGTGGCGAGCGACGGGTGCAGCACGAGATAGCCGATGCGCTCCCCCGCAACCCCGAGATCCTTCGAGAAGGACCGCGCCAGCACCGTGTGCTCGTAGACGTTGAACGGCTCGACGCGCTGGTACGGTGGGTAGGTAAGCCGTCGATACACCTCGTCGATGATCAGCAGCACCTTGCGGTCGTGCCGGTTGTTGTGCGCCTCGAGCACGGAGGCGAGCCCTGACAGCTCGCCGCCGTCGAGCACGTGGCCGCTCGGATTGCACGGCGAGTTGACGATCACCGCCGCGGTATGCGCGGAGAGCGCAGCGCTGATGCCGTCGAGGTCGAGACGCAGGTCGGGGCCGGTGGGCACGGGCACGAACCGTGCCGACGCTGTCTCGCAGTACAGGCGGAATTCCGGGAAGTACGGGGCGACGCCGATCACGTCGTCACCGGGATCGACGAACGTTCGGATTGCGGCGTTGATCGCGCAGGCGGCGCCGGCGGTCATTGCGATCGAGTCGCTGGTTATCCCGGGAAAGTCGACATCCTCGGCGGCGCGCTCACGCACGTCCGGGTACCCCAGGTTCGGCATGTAACCGAAACGACCTCGGAATTTCTCGCGGCTCGCCGCCGCGAACGCTTCGACGATCGTCTCCGGCGCCTCCAGCGGCTGCCCGATGGAGAGATCCGCCACCGTGTTTTCGCCGAATTCGGCGCGAAGCCGTTCCCCCTCCATGAACATGCGCCGGATCCAGCCCCCGTCCTGAAGCTGTGCGCGCGACCAGCGCGAGATGCTCATGTCACCCCAGCAATGCGATCAACTACGCGATGCTCGTGGTGCCGGAGACGCCGCCGGTGTGCCAGCTGAACGGATAGTCACGGTCGAATATCTGGCGCGCGATCGCGGTGCGGTGTAGAGGTCGGAATGTGTCGACCATGACGGCCAGCTCGTCGGTCTCGCGCGGCCGATCCAGCGACGCCTCCAGGGCACCCGGTTGCGGGCCGTGGGGGAGTCCACCGACGTGGTGTGTGAACGAGCCCTGGCTGATCCCGCGTCGTGCCGCGTAATTGCCCTCGACGTAGTACAGCACCTCATCCGAGTCGAGGTTGCTGTGGTGGTAGGGGAGGTGAATCGCTTCGGGGTCCCAGTCGAGCTTGCGCGGCACGAACGAGCAGATCACCAGGTTGTGCGCCTGGAAGGTCTGATGGATCGGCGGCGGCACGTGGAACCGTCCCGCACGCGGCTCGAAGTCATGGATGTTGAAGGTGACCGGATAGATGGTTCCGTCCCAGCCGATGACGTCGAACGGATGGTGGTCGAGCACGTACCGGCTCACGTGGTTGGACCGCTTGAGCCAGATCTCCGCGGGGCCCTGGTCGTTGCTCTCGAGCGAGTCGGGACCGTGAAAATCGCGCTCACTGTACGGAGCGAACTCGGTGAGCTGGCCGTTGCGCGCGCGATAGCGATCCGGCACGTCGACGAGCCCGGTGACCTCCATGCAGAGCAGGCGCACATCCGCGAGGTCGTCGAAGTCGATGCGGTAGATGGTGCCGCGTGGAATCACGATGTAGTCGTGCTTCTTGAACGCGAGACGGCCGAACTGGCTGCGCAGAGCGCCACTGCCCCTGTGCACGAACAGCACCTCGTCCGCGGAGCCGTTGACATAGAGGATCTGCTGCGCCGTCACCGGGGCGACCAGACCGATGTGCACGTCGTCGTTGACGAGCAACCAGCGCCTCCCGGTGATCACGTCGCCCTGCGACGGAAGGTCGAATCCCTTGAGGTGCGCGTTGGTATGCACCTGCTCGTGCTCGGGGGTCATGAGGTCGGCGGGGCCTTCGCTCACGTCCTGCGCGCCCTCGGGCATGCCTCGGTGGTAAAGCAGCGACGACGGGCCGCTGAACCCTTCCCGGCCGAAGAGCTCCTCATATGCCAGCTGCCCGTTATCCGGGAAGCGCATGTGCCGCTTGCGGGGCACCACGCCGAGTTGTATGTACGGTCGCACGTCCAGAGCCTAGCGGTTCGACACTACGCCGGTGCGCCGATGACCTCGAAGATCGCCTCGAGCTCGACCGCGGCTCCCAGCGGCAGCTGGGCGACCCCGACCGCGCTCCGAGCGTGCCGCCCGCGGTCCGGGCCGAAGACGGCCACCAGCAGGTCGGACGCCCCGTTGATGACTGCGGACTGCTCGGTGAATGCCGGCGCGCTCTGGACGAAACCGGTGAGCTTGACCACCGCCACGGTGTCGAGCGTGCCAAGTGCCGCGCGGACGGTCCCCAGGAGATCGATGGCCGCGCGGCGCGCCAGGTCGTACGCGGTGTCGGTGTCCACGTCATCGCCGACCCTCCCGGTGACCACCGCGCCGTCGCGTTTGCCGAGGTGTCCGGAGAGGAAGAGCAGACGGTCCGCCTGCCGCGCGGTGACGTAGTTGGCAACCGGTGTCGTGGTCTCGGGGATGACGATGTGCAACTCGGCGAGACGATCGTCCACACCCACGATCAGTAGTCCTGGAGGTAGTCGCAGTTGTCCGGGAAGCGCTCCGCGTCGAACCCGAAGTCGACCTTGACCGAGTCGACGCGGGTGATGTTGTTGCGGCCGAGCATCCGGAGCTGGCCGCGAGTCACCGGCGCATGCCGGAGCAGCTTCTCCATGAAGAACGCGGGCGGCATCATCATCGGCACCGGGACGTGAACGATCTTGCGGTGCAGGCCGAGCGCCGACTTGATGGTGCGGACGATGTCCTCGTAGCTCATCTGGTCCGGACCTCCGATCTCGTACACGCGCATGGCAGGTCCCCGCTCCAGGGCGAGAACGATGCAGCGGGTCACATCGCCGACCGAGATCGGCTGGAACAACGTCCTGCCGTCACCGGCGATGGGGATGACCGGGCTGATCCGCATCATCCGGGTGAGCAAGGTGAAGAAGCCGTCGCCAGGGCCGAAGATGAGGCCGGGGCGCAGACCTGTGTAGGGAAGGCCGCTGGCGCGTACCGCCTGCTCGCCCTGCCACTTGCTCAGCAGGTACGGGTACCGCGGGTCGGGGTCGGCCCCGAGCGCGCCCTGGTGCACAAAGTGCCCGACCTTGGCCTGCTTGGCTGCCTCAACCACACGCTCCGTGCCCTCGCGGTTCACCCGGTCGAAGGTCTGACGCCCGCGCTCCTGGATGATCGCCACCAGGTGGACGACCGCGTCGCACCCCGCAAAGGTCTCCGCGAGCTGAGCAGTGCTGGTGACGTCGGCCTGGACGAAGGTGACCCGCTCCCCCTTGGGTCGGCGGGTGGTCCCACGGGCCACGATGACGACCTCGTGGCCGGCGTCTTTGAGCGCACGAACGGTGTGGATGCCGACAAAGCCGGTACCACCGGTCACCGCAACGCGCACGCAGGTCCTCCTCGCCGGGCTGGGACGTTCGCCCGCGAGTTTACGGGCAGCGCCGCCGGGCGTGTCCCGCGATCACGAGCCGCCGGCCAGTGCGGCGACCACCGCGGGTGACCCCTCCAGCGCGGTGCGCTGCATGAAGTGCTTGACGGCACGCATCCCGCCGAGTTCCTCGCCACCGCCGGCACGGCCGGGACCGCCGTGAACCAGTTGCGGCATCGGCGTCCCGTGGCCGGTCGATTCACCCGCGCAGTCGCGGTCGAGCACGAGCAGGCGGCCGTGATACGGCGCCGCGCCGGTCACCACCTCGCGGACGAAGTCCGCGTCATACGAGACGATCGATCCGACCAGGCTGCCCCCGCCCCGCGCCGCGAGGGCTCCGAGGTCAGCTCCAGCGGTGTAGGGGATGACCGTCGTGACCGGGCCGAACGCCTCGATCTCGTGTGGTTCGTCGCGGTCGCCGGTGGCCAGCAGCACCACCGGCGCCATGAACGCGCCTCGCTCGGGATCGGCGTCCACGGGCGCGACCGACAGCGGATCGCCATGCACGGTCTCGGCCGCACGCCCAAGGGCTGCGACCGCATCGCGGACCTCATCGCGCTGGTGGAGGCTCACGAGCGCACCCATGGTCACCGTCTCATTGCGCGGATTGCCGACCACCACCTTGTCGAGCCGTGCGCGGAGACCGGCGATCACGTCGTCAACCATCGATTCGGGAACCAGCGCGCGGCGGATGCACGTGCATCGCTGTCCCGCCTTGGTGGTGATCTCTCGCGAGATCTCCTTGATGTACAGGTCGAATTCCGGCGTTCCGACCACGCTGTCCGGCCCCAGGATCGAACAGTTGAGCGAGTCGGTCTCGGCGTTGAATCGTGCGGCGCGTGCGGTCACGGCGTCGTCGCCGCGCAACACCGCCGCGGTGCTTGCGCTGCCGGTGAACGCGATCACGTCCTCACCACCGAGATCCTCGAGGAGGTCACCCGTGCTGCCGCAGATGAACTGCACAGCCCCTTCCGGGAGCGCTCCGGACGCGATGATGTCGCGCATCACCGCGGCGGTGAGATACGCGGTCTGGGTTGCCGGTTTGACGATCGTCGGAACGCCGGCGAGCACAGCGGGCGCGAGCTTTTCGAGCATGCCCCACACCGGGAAGTTGAACGCGTTGACCTGCAGCACAACGCCCCGGAGCGACGTGTACACGTGCCGGCCGACGAATGCTCCCTCCTTGCCGATCGGCTCGACGTCACCGTCGGTGAGGAGGAGACCATCGGGCAGTTCGCGCCTCGCACGGCTGGCGAATGCGAAAACTGTGCCGATGCCACCGTCGATGTCGCCGGTACCATCGCGCCGCGTGGCGCCGGTGGCGAGGGACAGCTCGTGGTACGCGGCCTTGTTGGCGTCGAGGTACGTCGCCAGCTCCTTCAGCGCAGCGGCGCGTTGCTGGAACGTCAGGCGGCGGAGCGCCGGCCCACCGACGCGGCGCGCGTGGTCGACCATTGCGCGAGTGTCGAGGCCCGTGGTCGAGACACGTGCGACCGGGTCGCTTGTGGACGCATCGAGCACAAGCGTGCCCTCGTCGGGCGCGGTGTACCACCCGCCGCCGGCATAGCTGGCGAGCATCTCACTCATGGGACGGCCATTATCGCTACGCTGCCGCTCGGCGCGGATTTCGTGAACTGGCGTCCACACGGATGGAGAAGAGATGCCGGAGGTGATGTTCCCGGCGGTTGAACCGACCGCCAGCGGCATGCTCGATGTTGGCAAGGGACACCAGATGTATTGGGAGCGCTGCGGCAACCCTGATGGGGCGCCGGCGGTCTTTCTACACGGTGGGCCGGGTTCAGGCTGCCGTCCCAACCAGCGTCGGTTGTTCGACCCGGACAGGTATAACGCCGTCCTCTTCGATCAGCGCGGCGCGGGCCGCAGCCGCCCGCTGGCGAGCGAACCCGACGTAGACC
>JBAQGL010000253.1:0-5399 GCA_049287785.1 Candidatus Dormiibacterota bacterium
GAATTTGGCAGCGCCCGAGTGAGTGCGACAATCTGCTTGCGCGAGGGAGGGCGCTGACAAGCTGAGCAGCGGCGTGGCTCCCCCCTCCCGCCCCGCGACACAGGACGAGTCAGCTGAGGTACGGCGCGACGCCCTCGCCTTGCTCGGCGGCGTCCATCATCAGCTCGCTAACGGTGGGGTGCGCGTGGATGATCGAGCCGAGGTCATCCATGGTGAGTCCGTCGCTGATGGCGACGCCGACTTCGTGGATGATCTCGACGGCGTGGACGCCCATGACGGTGGCGCCGACGAGCCGGTCCGTGGCGGAGTCGGCGTAGAGCTGGGCGAGGCCGTCGGGTTCGCCTTCGCCGAGCGCCTTGCCGTTGCCGAGGTAGCGGGCCTGTCCGAGCTTCACCTCGATGCCGGCGGCCTTGGCGGTTTCCGGGTTTAAGCCAACCATGGCAATTTCAGGGTGCGTGTAGATGCAGGATGGGACCACGGTGCGGTCCATGGGCATGACGTCGTGCCCGAGGGCGGTCTCGGCGGCGCGTCCGCCTTCGGCGCTCCCGAGGTGGGCCAGCTGCAGGCCGCCGATGCAGTCGCCTGCGGCCCAGATCTTCGGGTTCGCGGTGCGGAGGAATTCGTCCACCTCGATGTGGTCGCGGTCGTTGATGGCGACGGCGGCATCCTCGAGTCCGATCCCGCGAGTCTGTGAACGGCGGCCGACCGAGACCAGCAGCAGGTCGGCATCGATGGCCGTCCCATCCTCCAGGTGTGCCTGCACCGTGTCAGCCCCGTAGTCGACCGATGCCACAACGCGGCCAGGGAGAAACGTGATGCCCTGCTTTTCGACGAGGCGACGCCACTGCTGGACGATGCGGGGATCGACACCGGCGAGGATCTGCGGCAGGACCTCGACGACGGTGATGCGCGATCCGAGCGCGGCGAACAGGCTCGCGAACTCGCAGCCAACGACGCCGCCACCGATCACCAGCATGTGCTCCGGGATGCGTTCCAGGCGGAGGATCCCGTCGGAGGTCACGACGCGCGGATGTTCCATGTCGATGCCCGGGAGCCCGGAGGCCTCAGTGCCGACGCAGACGATGAGGTGATCGAACTCGTGGCGTTCGTCGCCGGTGACCACCGCGTCGCCGTCGACAACGCCCTGGGCTCGAACGACCTTCACCCCCTTGCGTTTGCACGCCGCCTCGACGCCTCTGCGCATCGCGAGGACGACCTCTTCCTTGCGCTCCATCATGCGCGGGAAGTCCACCTCGGGCTCGGGTACGCGGATGCCGAAGGATGCTGCTTCGCGGATCTTGCGCAGCAGGTCTGCGCCGGCGAGCAGCGACTTGGTGGGAATGCATCCCCAGTTCAAGCAGGTCCCACCGAGCTCGGCCCGTTCGATCATGGTCACTTCAGCACCGAGTTGTGCGGCACGAAGCGCGGCAACATCGCCGGCGGGGCCGCCGCCGAGCACCACGACGCGCTGGGTCATGCCGAGGTGTGCGTGGTTGCGGGAACGGTAGCGGCGGACTCGCCGGCGGACGGGTCGCGACCGCGCCTCGAGGTGGCGAATGCATCGATGACGATGCGCTCCTGCTCGAGCTGATGCGAGCCCGCGTACCCTTCCGACGGGCTGGCGCGGCCCGGCCTGCCGATGTAATCCCACTGGATGTTGTACGGGCGAGCAACGCCGATTGCGCGCTGGAGGCTCCCCCACGCTCCCATGTTCTGCGGCTCCTCCTGTACCCAGTACAGCCGCTCGAGATTCGGGTACGAGGAGACCAGGTCGAGAATCGAGTCGATCGGGAGCGGATAGAGTTGTTCGACGCGCGCGATGGCGATGTCGGTCGACTCTGCACGTTGCGGCGCCAGGATGAGTTCGTAGTAGATCCGGCCTGAACAGAGCAACAGCGTGTGCACCTCGTCGCGACGTTCCGTCGCGGTGGGATCGTCGATGACCGGCTGGAATCGACCCGAGCTGAGGTCCGCGAGCTTCGACGTCGATTCCTTGAGACGCAGCAGGCTCTTCGGGGTGAAGATGACCAGCGGCCGCGGGTCGGCGAGGAGCCCCTGGCTCCGCAGCAGGTGGAAATACTGCGCCGGTGTCGTGCAGTTGGCCAGGCGCATGTTGTCGTTGGCGCTGAGCTGCAGGAAGCGCTCGATTCGCGCGCTCGAATGCTCGGGCCCGCTGCCCTCGTAACCGTGCGGCAGGAGCATGGTCAAGCGTGAGTGCTGTCCCCATTTCGCGCGCGCGGATGACACGAACTGGTCGACGATCATCTCCGCGTTGTTGAAGAAGTCGCCGTACTGCGCTTCCCAGATGACCAGGGTCTCCGGATCGGCAGCGCTGTAGCCATACTCGAAGCCGAGACATCCGACTTCGCTCAGCGGGCTGTTGAGCACCTCGAAGGTCGCCAGCGCGTCGGTGAGGTGCTGCATCGGGATGAAGAGCTCGCCATTGACCTCGTCGTGAAACGCGAGGTGGCGATGACTGAACGTGCCCCGCACAGTGTCCTGTCCGGTCAACCGGATGGGATGCCCCTGCGTGATCAAGGATGCGAAGGCGAGCGCTTCAGCGGTACCCCAGTCGATGGCGCCCTCGAGCAACGCAGTCCTGCGCCGCTCCATCTGGCGGATGAGCTTGGTGTTCGGTGTGAAGTGCTTTGGAAAGGTGAGCAGCTGCTCGTTGAGGGCGGCAAGCTGACGCCCGGAAACGGCGGTGCGCAGCATCGGGTCGTCCGGCTCTTCGATCACCTGCTCGTGGGTCAGATCGTCGAGCTCCGCCGCAAGATTTTCCTTGACCCGCTTGTGTGCCTCGGCGACGCGCGCGTATGCCGCCTTGGCCTCGGCCTCCACCTCTTCGGGCCTGATCAGGCCGTCCGTCACAAGTTGCGCCGCGAAGATCTCGCGCACCGTGGGGTGCTGACGGATCTTCTGGTACATGAGCGGTTGCGTGTATGCCGGTTCGTCGGCCTCGTTGTGACCGAATCGGCGGTAGCCGATCAGGTGCACCATGACGTCGCGGCGATATGCGCGGCGGTAGTCGTAGGCGAAGGTGACCGCGGCCAGGCACGCCTCGACGTCGTCGGCGTTGACGTGAACGATGGGGATATCGAAGCCCTTGGCGAGGTCGGAGGCGTAACGAGTCGATCGCCCTTCCTGCGGATCGGTGGTGAAGCCGACCTGGTTGTCGGCGATGAAGTGCACGGTGCCACCGGTCGTGTAGCCGGGCAGCGACTGCAGGTTGAGCACCTCCTGCACGATTCCCTGCCCGGCGAACGCGGCATCTCCATGGATCAGCACGGGCAGCGCCGCCATCGGATCGAGGTGGAGCGTCGTCGCGCGACGTTGAGTCTGGGCCGCTCGGCACCACCCCTCGACCACCGGGTCGATCGCCTCCAGGTGGCTCGGGTTTGGCAGGAGCCGGACCAGGATCACCTTGCCGTTCTCGGTGTGATAGGTGCCGGTTGCGCCGACGTGGTACTTCACGTCCCCGGTCGACGCGAACCGAGCGATCTCTCGCCGCGCCGATGCAAGCTCGAAGGCGTTGAGGATCGACTCGTACGAGTGGTTGGCGACGTGCGCCACCACCGCAAGGCGGCCACGATGTGACATGCCCAGCACCGCCTCACCGATGCCGTCGTCCGCGACCATGGTCATCAGCGTCTCGAGCATGGGCACGAGCGCGTCGAGCCCTTCGATGGAGAACGTCTTCTGGCCCAGGAATGCGGCGCGCTGGTAGCGCTCCATCGCGTCGACCTTGGTGAGTCGCTCGAGGAGTCGGAGCCGGTCCTCCACGGTGAGCGCGGGCCGGTACTTGCCTGACTCGATGTGCTCACGCAACCACACGCGCTGCTCGTGGCTCGAGATGTGCTCGATCTCGAAGGCGATCGTGCTGCAGTACACGCGCCGGAGGTTCGGCAGCACCTCGGCGAGGTTGTGACCGGGGACGTAGACGCGCAGCAGGTCCGCTGGGATCTGTTCCATCAACTCCTCGGTCAGGCCGTAGGTCGCCGGGTCCATCGCAGGATCGCCGATCGGCGGCGAGCCCAGCGGATCGAGGTGCGCACCGAGATGGCCATGGGTGCGGTGCGCCTTGACGAGCGATGTCGCCGCCTGCATCGCGCCGAGCAGGATGCGATCCGGTGCTCCCTGGCTGACCGGCGGCGACGGCGACGGCGAGGGCGACGGCGAGGACGACGCTGTGGTGCGAGCCGCGGTCTGCACAAGGGTCGGCATGATCAGGCCAAGGCTGGCGAAAACTCCCTCGTAGAACCCCTCCGCTCCGTCGAGCAGGGATTCGATGCGTCCAAGGAACTCGCCGGACTCAGCCCCCTGGATGACCCGATGGTCATAGGTGCTGCTCATGGTCATGACCTTGCCGACGCCGATGTCACGAATTGTGGTGTCGGGAGCGTTGCGCCACTCAGCCGGATAGCCGATCGCGCCGACGGCGACGATGGTTCCCTGACCGGGCATCAACCGGGGGACGGACGCGACGGTGCCGATGCCGCCGGGATTGGTGAGCGTCAGCGTCGCGCCCTGGAGCTCGTCTGCGGAGAGCGCGTTGGTGCGCGCACGTTCGATGAGCCGTTCGTACTCGTCCCGAAACGCGCTGAAGGGCAGGTCCGCGGCGTTGCGAATCACCGGAACGACGAGCGAACGGGTCCCGTCCTTGCGGACACTGTCCACAGCGAGACCCAGGTGCGCCGGACCGGGGACGCGAGCCGGCTTGCCATCGTCGGTGCGCGCGAAATGCGTCGTCATCCCCGGGCTCGCCGCAGCTGCGCGTGCGACTGCGTACCCGATGAGATGGGTGAAGGACACCTTGCCCGCGTTGCCACCCGCCGCGAGCGCGGCGTTCAACTGGCGCCTGCGGCTGTCGAGGACGTCCACCCCGACGGTGCGGAACGAGGTTGCGGTGGGGATGTCGCGGCTTCGCTCCATGTAGTCGACCAGCGCTGCCGCAGGCCCCTTGATCGGCTCGGCGTGCTCGCCCTCGGCAACGCGGACCGTCGTGTCCTGCCGGGGGGCGGGGCCGGCGTGGGCCGCGAGCACGTCGCCCTTGGTCACGATGCCCCCTGGACCTGAACCGTGCACCCCATGCAGGTCGATGCCGTTCTTCGCGGCGGCGCGCCTGGCCAGGGGCGAGGCGTCGACGTCCGAGCCGTTGACGTTGAGTGCCGGCGTCGGCGGTATGGCAACAGAAGGTGGAGCCGGCTCCGGTTGCGGGGTCGTGGCGGGGGTCACGGTGGGCGGTGGGGTGCCGTCCGCGTCAGCAGCCAGCCTCAGTGGCGGGCCGCCGTCCGGCTTGGCAGGCATGGGTGAGGGTGGCGTCGCATCCGCTTCAGCTGCCTCGGGCTCAGGCGCTGGACGCGCGACCGGCGCGGCAGGGGGTCCGGGCGCGATCACCG
>JBAQGL010000254.1:0-6187 GCA_049287785.1 Candidatus Dormiibacterota bacterium
GACTCCCACCACGAGGAAGAGTCGTGCGTCGCCGGTACGAAGGATGCGCAGCAGCAGGTAGATGGCGATCAGCCAGGTCAGCTGGTCGAAGGTCACGGTCTGGAACAGCCAGTTGGCGCCGAGCAGCAGGGGGCTCATCAGCGTCACCAGGGATGCGAGGATGGCGATGCCTCGTCCGGCTCCCATCTCTCGCGCGCATATGCCGGCGAGCAACACGACCGCCGCACCCGCGAGGGCTGGGAACAACCGCAAGGTCCACGGCGAGATGCCGAAGATGCTCGTGTTGATCCACGCGAGCATCGGCGTGACCGGTGGGTAGTCGACGTATCCGAGTGCGGGGTGTTGCCCGCTGATGACGTAGTACATCTCGTCGCGTTGGAATCCGTACACGCCGTTGGTCGCGAGATGGATCGCGAACTTCACCGCCGCGAGGAAGAGCAGGGGCGCGGTGGGCCGTTGCCACCAGCGGCGCATGAGAGTGGCGCTCATCTATCCGACGATCGCATCGGGCGGGATGGTATCCAGCGCCCACGCTGTGCCAGTGCGTGGGCGCTGGATGCGGGCGCTACGCTGCCCCGGCGGGGACTTTCGGCAGTTCCGCGAGCGCGGTGTCGAGCCGCTCCTGGGGGAGCTCGACGTCCTGGAGCTTGCCCGCGAAGTACGCGTCATAGGCGCCGAGATCGAAGTGACCATGGCCTGAAAGGTTGAAGAGGATGACGCGCGAATCGCCCGCCTCACGTGCAGCCGCAGCCTCCTGGGCCACGGCACGGAGTGCGTGGGACGGCTCCGGTGCCGGCAGGATTCCCTCGCTGCGAGCGAAGCGCACCGCCTCTGCGAAGCACTCGTTCTGCTTGTATGCGCGCGCTTCGATGAAGCCGTTCTTGACGAGCAGGCACAGGGATGGCGCGTCGCCGTGGTACCGCAATCCGCCGGCATGAATCGTGTCGGGAATGAAGTTGTGGCCGAGCGTGTACATGGGGACGACCGGGCCCATTCCCGCGGTGTCGCCGAAGTCGTACGCATAGAGGCCGCGGGTGAGGGTTGGGCACGCGGCCGGTTCGGCGGCGATGAAGCGAGTGCTGGTCTTGCCGGCAAGGCGATCGGCAAGGAACGGATACGCAAGCCCGGCGAAGTTCGACCCGCCACCGACGCAGCCGATCACCACGTCGGGATACGCGTCGGCCAGCTCCATCTGCTTCTGCGCCTCCTGGCCGATCACGGTCTGATGGAGGAGCACGTGGTTCACCACCGAGCCGAGCGAGTAGTGGCTGTCGTCCCGCGTGGCGGCATCCTCGACGGCCTCAGAGATGGCAATGCCGAGGCTGCCCGGGGACTCGGGCTCCCGGGCGAGGACGCTCCGTCCGAACTCGGTCTGATCGGTCGGGGAGGGGAGGACCCTGGCGCCCCACGTCTCCATGAGGGCCCGCCGGTACGGCTTTTGCTGATAGGAGACCTTGACCATGTACACCATGACCTCGAGGCCGAACAGGCCGCCGGCGAAGGCGAGCGCCGAACCCCACTGGCCGGCTCCGGTCTCGGTGGTCAGTCGCTTGATGCCTTCCTCGGCGTTGTAGTACGCCTGCGCCACGGCCGTGTTGGGCTTGTGGGAGCCCGCCGGCGAGGTGCCCTCGTACTTGTAGAAGATCCTCGCGGGCGTGTCGAGCGCCTTCTCAAGGCCCCTGGCCCGGTAGAGCGGCGTCGGGCGCCACATCTTGTAGATGTCACGGACTCGATCGGGGATCTCGATCCAGCGCTCGCTCGACACCTCCTGCCCGATGATCGCCATCGGAAAGATCGGGGTGAGATCCGGAGGCGTGAGCGGCTCGAGGGTTCGCGGGCTCAGGAACGCGCCGAGCGGTTCCGGCACGTCCGCGAGGATGTTGTACCAGTGCGTCGGCAGATCGTCTTCCGCCAGCAAGAACTTCGTTGTCATGCGTTCCACCTCTGCCAATCCTCTGACGCGTGCAGGGAGGATACGCCGCCCGCGGCAGTGGTTCCTGCTGGACTGAACCGAGCTGTGCAAACGCGCCAGGGACTATGTAGCATTGGCGATCGGCCTGCGTCACAGGACGTAGGAAGGATGACGAGAGGTAATAGGGGGCGATCGAATGAACCGATCCTTTAGGCGTCGGGGGTTCGCCAAGCGAATCGCCGGTGCCGCGATCTTGGTAAGCGGCGTGGCTCTGTTGGGCTTTGCCACGGCTGCCGGAGGGGCGCACAGCCTCGGCGCCGTCAGGCTGACTGGAGTCACAGACCCGGGGTGCACCCCCAGCGCGGCGGTTCCCGGCGTTGTGACCGTGTGCCTCCGAGAGTCCCAGGAGGGCACGAGCGCCGCAGCCTTTGCTGGCCATAGCTGCGATCAGGTCTCCAACCGCAACCCGGCTCTTGACTACTTCATCTTCGTGCTCCCGGCAGCCGGTGACCCGGGCCGGGTGTTCACATCCCCGGCGCCGACCGTCTACTTCGACAGCGGAACCACATCAGGCGTGATCGGGCACAACGCGAAGTTCTTCTTTGCATCGGCTGCGGCCGGCACCACGCTTCTTGAGGCGATTGCCAACGCCAACAACGGAGCGGGCACTCCCAAGGGCGGCTCGGCTCAGGTGTTCAATCTCACCCACACGTGCCCCGCCACCACCACAACGCCGACGCCGACGCCGACGCCGACGGCCACGCCGACGCCGACGGCCACGCCGACGCCTACCGCAACTCCAACTCCCCTCCCAGGGTGATCCAGGCCAGTCACTGAGACCGCGACTGAGGGAGCCGACCCCGAGGGGGGCTCGGCTCCCTCAGTATCCTTGCCCGATGCGCCTGGCAACCTGGAACGTGAACTCCGTCGTCGTGCGGCTGCCTCGACTCGTCGACTGGCTGGCGACGACCGGGCCCGACATCCTGTGCATACAGGAGACCAAGGTCGCCGACGAGCTCTTCCCACGAGCGGAGGTGGAGGCCCTCGGTTACGAAGTCGGCTTGCATGGGGAGGGGCGGTGGAACGGCGTCGCGATCATCTCGCGCGTCGGTCTTGACGATGTTGCGCGCGGGTTCGACGGCGAGCCGGGCTACCCCGGTCCGGAGGCCCGTGCGATGAGCGCCACCTGCGGCGGTCTGCGCGTCTGGTCGCTGTACGTGCCCAACGGGCGCACCCTCGACAGCGATCACTACGTCTACAAGCTGAACTGGCTCAGGGCACTCCGCGCGGCTCTGGCCGCATCGCAGGCGACGTCACCGCCGCTCGTACTGTGCGGCGACTTCAACATCGCCCCGAGCGACGACGACGTCTGGGATCCCGCGGCGTTCATCGGGTCAACGCACGTCAGCCTGGCGGAGCGCGAGGCTCTGGTCGCGCTCACCAGCCTGGGGCTGGACGACGTGCGCGCGAGAGCGCTCAAGGGCCGCCCGTTCACCTATTGGGATTACCGGGCGGGGAACTTTCACAAGGGTTTGGGGATGCGGATCGATCTCGTCCTGCTCGACCACGCGGTCACCCTCTCGGTGACCGATGCGTACATCGATCGCGACGCCCGGAAGGGAACGCTGCCCTCAGACCATGCACCACTCGTGGTCGACCTCGACTGGCCGCGCTAGCGGGCGCACGAGAACCCGTTCGTCGGGCCGCCTATCCTGAGGCCGTGGCCCTACCAGTTCCAGGAATACGGGTGTGAGACCGGCCGTTGTCCTGGTGGCGACGATTGCCGTCGCCGCGGCCGCCGGCACTGCCGTGTCGCTTGCGCAGCGGCCCCCGGCTGCTGTGCCCCGCCCGAGTTCGACGCCGTCGGGAGTGGCCGCGAGCCTGCCCGGCAATCAGCCGGCAGTGGCATTCGGGTTCTCGGTGGCGTCGGACACAGCGACCCAGCACCTGGTGCTCTTCGGGGGCGTCGACAACTTCGACGGGACGTGGCTCTGGGACGGGGCGGCCTGGGCGAAGGCGCATCCGCCGACAAGTCCATCTGGGCGATACGGGGCATCGGCTGCATTCGATCCCGCGATCGGTGAGGCGCTGCTGTTCGGTGGAACACTCCAGACCGGGCAGGCAACCAACGACACCTGGGGATGGGACGGCCGGACGTGGCAACGTCTCGGCAGCGGGGTCGGCGGCCCGACAGGCGGGGGAGGGTCCGACATGGCGTGGGACCCGTCGTTGAGCGAGATGGTTCTGGTCACGCCGTCGGCGGTGAAAGGCGGCGGAGGCGAGACGTGGATCTGGAGTGGCGCCCGATGGGTCCGCGACGCTGAAGGGGGACTCGGAGCGAGCGACGCCGGCATCTTGATCGCGTTCGACCCACTCTCGAGCTCACTGCTCGCCGAGGGCTGTTGCGCGTCGAAGGTCGCAGGCGGACCAAGCGCGTTGCCGTCGACGTGGCGTTGGGACGGTTCGGCGTGGGTCCAGCTGCCAACGCCGATCCATCCTCTCGATGGGTCGAGCATGCAGGAAGATCCTTCAATCGGCCGTCTCGTCCTGTGTGGCTGCGATCTCGCCGGGGGACTGAGCCCCGAGCTGTGGGTCTGGGATGGGCGTGACTGGGCGAAAGGTCCTTACCCGCAACCGCCCATCGCCCCCGAGGCCCTGGTCATCGACCCCGCGGATTCGCAGTTCCTCGCACTGGGTTCCGCGATCGCGGGTGCCGATGCGCTGACGCAGACGGTCCAGGTCTGGGTCGTGCGCGGGACGCAGTGGCTCAGGCTCGGAGTGGGCTTCTCGTCGGGCTGAGGGCTACAGCTCGAGCGTGGCCTCCGCGGTGATGGGGACGGCTGCGAGAGCCTTCGAGACGGGGCAGTTTGCCTTGGCGTCCTCGACCGCAGCGGTGAAGACCGCAGCATCGATGCCCGGCACCTTTCCCTTCACGACGAGATGTATCGCCGTGATGCCCTCGGCCCGGTCAAACGTCACCTTCGCGGTGGTGTCGAGCCGATCCGGAGCGTGCCCCGCGCCGGCGAGCCCGTTGGCGAGAGCCATTGAAAAGCAACTTGAATGAGCCGCCGCAATCAGTTCTTCGGGGCTGGTCCCGCTGGCCCGCGACTCGGCTCGTTGGTTCCAGGTCAGCCCGAGCTCAGGAAACGCGCCGCTCGCCGGCCGAACCGTGCCCTTGCCACTGACGAGGCTCCCTTCCCACGTTGCGCTGGCGCTACTTTCGACTGACATGCGTGGCTCCTTTCAAGGTTCAGACGTTGACGCGTTCCATGTATGCCTCGGCGCCGCGTGCTCCGGCCACCTTGTCCGGCGACGCCACCGCATCGATCTCCTGGAGGTCCTCCGCGGTCAGGATCACGTCGGCAGCAGCGGCGTTGGCCTCGAGATTCTCTCGTTTGCGTGTTCCGGGGATCGGCACAATGTCGTCGCCCTGGTGGAGCACCCACGCGAGGGCAAGCTGTGCTGTCGTGATGTTGTGGCGCCGGGCGATTTCCTCGAGGCGGCTCACCAGGCGAACGTTGTGCTCGAAGTTCTCCGCCTGCCAGCGCGGCACGCCCCGCCGCCAGTCATCTCCCGGGAGATCCTCGAGACGCTGGAAATGTCCGGTGAGCATGCCGCGGCCGAGCGGGCTGTACGCGACGAATCCGATGCCGAGCTCGCGTGTGGTCGGAAGGATCGACTCCTCCGGCTCGCGGCTGAACATCGAATACTCCGTCTGGAGTGCGGTGATCGCATGCGTGGCCTGCGCCCTGCGGACGGTCTCAGGCGCGGCCTCGGAGAGCCCGAGATAGCGCACGAGCCCGGCCGACACCAGGTCGGCCATGGCTCCGACGGTCTCCTCGATCGGTGTCGACGGGTCGACCCGGTGGAGATAGTAGAGGTCGACGTAGTCGGTGCCGAGGCGGGTAAGGCTCGCCTCGAGCGCAGGGCGCACCTTGTCGCGCCTCCCCAGGCCGGCACCGCCACCGCCCCCGAATTTGGTGGCGAGCACGACATCGGCGCGGCGTCCAGCGATCGCCCGGCCGACGACCTCCTCGCTGTGTCCGGAACCGTAGATATTGGCGGTGTCGATGAACGTGACCCCGAGCTCCAGGGCGCGGGCGACGGTTGCCTCGGATTCGGCGTCTTCGGCGCTGCCGTAGACGCTCGCGAAGCTCATCGCGCCGAGCCCGACCGCCGAGACCGTCGGACCCTGTGTGCCGAGACGCCGATATTGCATGGGGATCCTCCAGGGTGGGCCGGGTACCGGAATCTCAGGCTAGCGGTTTGGTCCCG
>JBAQGL010000255.1:0-1875 GCA_049287785.1 Candidatus Dormiibacterota bacterium
CTGCAACGGCGGCGTGCTTGGGCACGCGAGCTCCACCGCCTCGCCCGAGCGTGGCAGCCCGCACCGAGCGAAGCCTGGGAGCCAAGTGTCGCGATGCTCGACTGGCACACGGCACTGCGAAGCCTGACGCCGCGGATGCGCGCCACCGTCGTGCTCTTCTACGGCGAGGATCTCAGCACTGCGCAGACGGCCGCGGCCCTCGGCTGCTCCCCGCGCACAGTCGAGAGTCGGCTGCGTGCAGCGCGCCGGCTCCTCTGTGCCCACATGCAATGGGATGACAACGAGGAGGGGGCTCCATGACACAACAAGTGACCTTCGACGAACGCGCGCGAACGCTCACGCAATCACTGCTGACTGAAGCGGAGCGTGTTCCGTCTCGCCTCCCGCGCTACAGCGCGGATGCTCGGCCGTGGAAGGCGATCTCGTTGTTCGCCGCCAGCGTGCTGGTGATCGGTGGCGCCATCGTCGGGGCGTCCGTTGCCTTGCACCGCGCGACCGCGTCAAAGCCGCTCACCGCGAACCATGCGACGTGGAAGTCGTTCGCCTTCCCGGACGGGGGCGCAGGGACATCCATATCGTGTCCTGACGTCAACGAGTGCGTCGCCGTGGACCTTAACGGTCACGTCTATGTCTCCACTCATCCAGGCGGTGGAACGGCAGCCTGGAAGGTCGCATTGATTGAGCCGGCCGCAGTGAAGCCGCCGGGCAAGGAGTTGACCGGGATTTCGTGTCCCGCCCCATCGCTGTGTGTGGCTACAGACATCGTTGGGAACGTCGTCACATCGACGAATCCGGGCGGGGGAGCGGCTGCATGGACGCTGGGCCGCATCGACGTCCAGGCCGCCCTGAGCGGGATTTCGTGTCCCGACGTCAACCTCTGCGTCGCGGTTGGGGGCCTGAATCAGGAGCCCCCACCAACCGCGCTCGTGTTCACGTCGACTGATCCCGCCGCCGGCGCTGCATCGTGGACCGCCACCGACATCAACGGCCTCGCAGACCTGACTGCCATTTCCTGCCCGACCGCGACGTTTTGCGTTGCCACCGATGGCTTCGGCGACGTGGTGACCTCAACCGACCCCACTGGCGGCGCGCAAGCCTGGCATGTCAGCAACATGGGCTTGCCCGTCCAGATCACAGGTATCGACTGCCCGAGCGCACAACTCTGTGTCGCGATCTACACCCAAGGGGGCGTGGTCACGTCCTCCGATCCCACCGGCGGCGCCGGCGCCTGGAAGAGCGCCAGCCTTGACGCCTCGCGCTTTTTCATCAGCATCTCGTGCCCGAGCACGACGTTCTGTATCGCCGCACCGCAATCGGATTCCGTCTTCGTCACGCACGACCCGACTGGCGGAGCAAGTGCGTGGACGAGGCAGCAGGTCACCGCAGGCGGGATCGAAGCCCTAGGGGTCTCGTGTCCGAGCACTCGCTTGTGCGTCGCCGTCGGGGCCCAGGTCCATGTCTACACGGACCCAGGCGGGTAGCGGCGAGCCGTGGCCGACGTAGCCGCGTTCGGTGATCTCCACCTTGTCGACGATGTGAGCAGCGCCGACTGGATCGTTGCCAGCGTGCGCGATTTCGGCAGCGGTGTCGGGTCGCTGCTGCCGGTAACGTTCGAGACCTACGCGCGAGTGCTTCACCCGGCGTCACGAGACACAGACCGTGGTGAATCGGTAGATGTCCAATGGTCTGCGGTCGCGGCGGCGAATGGCCGCATCGCCCATGCAGCCATGGAGTGGGTCGCCATAACAGGCGACTGGAGGTTCGAGCAATACGCGACGCAGCCGGATGTGTGGGACCAACCACCGTCGACCGGGTCATTGCCACCTCGAACCGCAAGGAGCCTCGCCGAGGCGCTCGCTCCTTTCACCGCAACGC
>JBAQGL010000256.1:0-10631 GCA_049287785.1 Candidatus Dormiibacterota bacterium
TCCCCGAGTGGCCAGAACGCGGCGGCACTGCGCGGGCTCACGGAGGTCGCGGAGCGGGGTGCACGGGCGGCCCTCCTGCTGAGCTCCGACCTTCCGCTGGTCGACGAAGCCGCGCTGAACCGGATGCTCGCCCACGCCGAGGCCCCGGGAAGCCTGGTGATTGCCGCCGCCGCGGAGGGCCGCCAGGGGACCAACGCGCTCTATCTCAGGCCGCCGGGCGACTTCTCGCTGCACTTCGGCGACGCCTCGCTGCCCAAGTTCGAGGAGGAGGCTCGGCTTCGCGGCCGGCGGTTCATCCTCCATGAGGACCCGAGCCTCGCCCTGGATCTCGACGAGCCCGCAGACCTGTCGGTCTGGCGCCGGCTCGAGTCGACCGGATGAACCTCGAGCTCCGCGGCGTCGAGGGTCTCCCTGAGATCCACCCTGGCGACGACCTTGCGGCGCTCATCGTCGAGCGCTCGGGATCCCTCCAGAGTGGCGACGTCGTGGTGGTCGCCCAGAAGGTGGTCTCCAAGGCTGAGGGACGGATTCGGACCCTCTCGGCGGTGATGCCGTCCACCGAGGCGACCACCCTGGCAGCGAAGCTCGATGCGGATCCGCGCATGGTCCAGGTCGTCCTCGATGAGACGACTCGCATCGTGCGCGACGATCGTGTCCTGATCGTCGAGACGCACCAGGGCTTCGTCTGTGCCAACGCGGGCGTCGACCGGTCCAACGTCGACGGTGTCGACGACGTGTGCCTGCTTCCGATCGACTGCGACGCAAGCGCCCTTGGGCTCCGGGAGCGGATCGGATCGCTGACGGGCGTCCAGGTCGGGGTGGTCGTGAGCGATACCTTCGGGCGCGCATGGCGAATGGGCCTCGTCAACGTGGCCCTCGGTGTCGCGGGCATGCCGGCCGTGCTCGACTACCGGGGACGACCCGACGACTTCGGGATGCCGCTGCAGGCAACCGTCGTCGCCGTGGCGGATGAGCTCGCGGCCGCCGCGGAGCTGCTGATGGGCAAGACGAGGCGGGTCCCGGTGGTCATCGCGCGCGGGCTGGACCTGCCCGAGGTGACCTCCGGCACCGGTCAGGAGTTGGTGCGGCCTTCGGAGCTGGACCTCTTCCGGTGAAGGTGGTGCTGCTTTCGGGGGGCACCGGGGGCGCTCGGCTTGCCACGGGGTTGGCGGCCGTCCTGCCACCTGGCGACCTTTCGATCGTGGCCAACACCGGCGACGACGAGGAGTTCTGGGGTCTCCTGGTCAGCCCCGACGTCGATGCGATCCTCTACCGGCTTGCCGGGGTCTTCAACGACGTGACCGGATTCGGCGTGCGAGACGACACGTTTCACGCGCAGACGATGCTCGGGCTCCTCGGAGAGCAGACGTGGTTTCAGCTCGGCGACCGGGACATCGGCGTGCACCTGCTCCGAGCGTCACTCCTCCGTGGAGGCATGCGCCTGAGCGAGGCGGTTGCCCATCTGGCTCAGGGGTTCGGCATCAGGGTGCACGTGATCCCCATGAGCGACGACCCGGTCCGCACCCGGATCAGCACGGATTCCGGCGAGCTCAGCATGCAGGAGTGGTTCGTGGGGCAGAGGGGCACACCCGCCGTCCGCGGCATGCGCCTCGCCGGGATCGAATCCGCACGTCCGGCGCCCGAAGCCGTCGCCGCGGTGCGGGGAGCCGGTGCGGTGATCATCGGGCCGTCGAACCCGCTCCTGAGCGTCGACCCCATCCTCGCGGTGCTCGGTTCGGAGCTCGACCGCGAGCGCGTGACCGTGGTGTCCCCGGTGGTCGGAGGGCGGTCGTTGAAGGGACCGACCGTGAACATGCTCCGGGATATGGGCGAGGAGGCGACGGCCCTCGGGATCGCCCGCCGATACGCGGGAATCGCGGCCAGCATCGTGATCGACCACGAGGATGCGGCGATGCTCGAGCCAATCCGAGGTCTGGGGATGCGCGCAGTCGCCGATGACACGGTCATGACCGGCGCTGCCGGAGAGGTTCGTCTGGCGGCATCGCTGCTCCACGTCATAGAGTCGACCGATGGCTCATGAAGCTGCGCTCGAGTTCCTTCGCGCAAACCCGCGGGGCGTGCTCGCGACCTACCGTCGCGATGGTCAGGCGCAGATGTCGCCCGTCGTGGCCGGTGTCGATGCCGAGTCTCGTATCGTGATCAGCACCCGCGAAGGCGCGATGAAAACGCTCAATCTCCGGCGCAACCCGCGCGCTGCGTTCTGCGCTCTCAGCCAGGGCTTCTACGGCGAGTGGCACACGCTGGAGGGAAACGTCGAGATCGTCAGCCTTCCCGAGGCGATGGAGCTGCTCGTCGACTACTACCGCCGCGTCAGCGGAGAGCATCCCGACTGGCAGGACTACCGTGAGGCCATGGCTCGCGAGCGCCGCGTCCTGCTGCGAATCACCGTTGACCGGAGCGGCCCGACGACTCAGGGCTGACGCGATCAGGTCCCGGTGGTCTGAGGCACGAGCGCGCGCAGTCGCGGCAGGACCTCGCGGGAATACCGCTCGAGAAACCGATGCTGATCCGCACCGGGGGCGTGGAAGATGAGATGGGTGAACCCGAGGTCGACGTACGGCCGGATTCGCTCCACATGCTCGTCGGGATCCGAGGACACGATCCAGCGGCTCGCCGCCCGCTCCGTGGGGAGGGCGTCGGCCAGCCGCTCCATCTCGACGGCATCTTCGACGCCGGTCTTCTCGTCGGGAGACAGCGCGAGCGCGGCCCAATTGCGTGTGTCGTCGCGCGCCCGGTCGATATCGCTGTCGAACGACACCTTCATCTCGATGGTCAGCTCGAGCTCCGACGGGTCCCGTCCCGCAGCACGCGCACCCTCGATAACGGCGGGAAGCAGCGTCTCCGCGTACAGTTCCATTCCCTTGCCGCTCGTGCAGATCAGCCCGTCGGCGACGCGCCCGGCAAGGCGTGCGGCCGAGGCGCCGGCGGCAGCGATGTAGATGGGGATCGGCGTCGTGGGACGGTCGTAGATGGTGGCGTTGCGCGTCCGGTAATACGTCCCGTCGTAGGTGACGCGGTCGTTCGCGAGCAGCGTCTGGATGATGGTGACCGCCTCCTTGAGCCGCGCGAACCGCTCCTTGGTGTCCGGCCATTCGGTGTCGAGTGGTGCCTCGTTCATCGACTCCCCGGTTCCGACTCCGAGCCAGATCCGACCGGGAAACAGGGATGCGAGCGTGCCCATCGCCTGGGCGACGATCGCCGGGTGGTAGCGGAACGTGGGCGTGAGCACGCTGGTGCCGAGGGCGATGCGACTGGTCGCCTGGCCTGCCGCGCCCAGCCAGGCCAGCGAGAACGGAGCATGTCCGCCGGTGTGCCGCCAGGGTTGGAAGTGATCGCTGATCGCCGCGGTCTCGAAGCCGAGTTGCTCCGCCGCAACGGTGAAGTCAAGCAGGTCGGACGGGCTGAACTGCTCCGCCGAGACCTTGTAGCCGAACCGAAGCGGGCGAGACACGACGGCAATCTTTGCACGTCGCCTCCGCAGGTCAGATCAGCGGTGTGACCGCGTGCACACCCAATGATCCGTCAGTTCGCAACCGCGACCGCGGGCGTGCCCCGCTCGGAATCGCGCGAGCGCCGGTCTGCAGGCCCACGCACCATCCGTCGCGCGGATTCGATCTTCGCGATCAATGCCTCTGCGGCGAACGGCTTGCCCAGGTACTCGCACTCGAGGTCGTAGGCGCGGTTGAGCACCTCGGCGCTGTCCAGCAGCCCGGTCATGACGACCATCGGGATACGCGCGTGCATCGCGCTGGCGCGCACATCGCTGATCAGGTCCCAGCCATCGCCATCGGGCATGCCGATGTCGACCACCATCACGTCGGTACGATGCGCAAGCTCGGCCATGGCTTCTCGAATGGTCGGGACGAGCACGGTGCGCAGGCCATGCCGTTCGAGGATCCGGCACGCGGTGACTCCCACTGCCGCATCATCGTCAACCACCAACACGCGTCCAGTCGACTCGCGTTGCACGACCGCGCCGTCCGGCGCAGCCAGCGGGAACACGACGCGACCATCGTCCAGAGCCCGGGCAGCGGCCAGTGCGCGTCCAAGGCTTACAGGGTCCATCGGCTTCGCGTAATGGAAGCCCTGGGCGAGGTCATAGCCGGCTTCACGCAGGTGCTTCGCCTGGTCGGCGCGCTCCACCCCTTCGATGATGGTTCTCAGCTGCAATGCCCGAACCATACCGACGACGGCGTCGAGAAGACCGCTCGCGACATGTCCGTCGGGAACGTGGTCAACCAGTGACTTGTCGATCTTCACCACCGCCACGGGGAGGCGCCGCAGCCGCGCGAGCGATGACGCCCCCACCCCGAAGTCATCGATCGCCATTCCGACGCCGAGTGCCTTGAGCCGGCTGAGAATGCGGATCGCACTGTCCATGTCGTCCATGACCGCCGTCTCGGTCACCTCGAGGATGAGAAACCTGGGTTCGATGCCGGCACTGCGAAGCGCCTCCTCGACGATCTCGACGAGGTCGTCCGAATAGAGCTGGCGCGGCGACACGTTGACGCTCATGGTCACGTCCGCCGCGGCGCGATATTCCCGCTGCCAGATCGCCAGTTGCTGGCACGCCTGGTTGAGGATGCGAGCGCCAATCGGGATGATGAGCCCGGTCCGCTCAGCGATCGGGATGAACACGTCGGGCGGAATCACATCGCCGTCGGGGTGTTTCCACCGAGCGAGTGCCTCGATCGAGACCATCCTGCCGTCGGCGAGGTCGACGATCGGCTGGTAGTGGACCAGGAGGTCGCCGGTGAGCCACGCAGTCCGAAGCCCGTTCTCGACCCGCACCCGCTCGGCGATCGCCCGGTGCATATACGGCTCGTAGAGCGCGAAGCCACTGCCGCCGGTGGCCTTGGCGGTGTACATGGCCAGGTCTGCGTTGCGGAGGAGCTCGTCGGCGGTTTCGCCATGACCCGCCGTGGCGATGCCGATGCTCGCGCCGACCACGACGGTGGTTCCGCGTACCGTCAGCGGGAGCTCGAGAGCGGCGAGCACGCGTCGCGCCAGCATGGCCACATGGTCCCCCGGAGCGTGCGAGAGCAGCACTGCGAACTCGTCGCCGCCGAGCCGCGCGACGGCGTCATCGTCTCGAACACTGGTGACGATGCGCTGCGCAACCTGCACCAGCACCAGGTCACCGGTGTTGTGGCCGAAAGTGTCATTGACTTCCTTGAAGCCGTCGAGGTCGAGCATCATCAGCGTCACCACCCGCGTTTCGGTGGCGCTGTCAAGCTCGTGCTCGATGCGCCGCCGCAGCAGCGTTCGGTTGGGGAGACCGGTGAGAGCGTCGTGCGCCGCCTGGTGAATCAGTGCCGCACCGAGCCCGCGATTCATGTACAGAGCGAGGTACATGCGGGTCAGCGTCAGACCGACGAGCGCGAGCATGACCCACAGCAACAGCGCGGTCAGCGCGCCCTGGTTCGACCGAAGTGCCACCGCGAGGGCGCACGTCACCGCCACGGGCAGGATCGGTACCCAGAGGCCGGTTCTGGGAGTTGTCGTCCTGATAACCACGGGCTCCGGTTGCCGGCGAAAGCACAGCGCGTAGAGCGCGGCGATGCCAAGGCAGAGCAGTCCGGCGACCCAGCCGTTGGCGAACACGGAGCCCGGGACCGTCACGCCGAGACTGACCTCGCGCGTCAACTGGAGATCAGCGATGCCGATGCCCAGAATTGCGGCGCTGATCAGGATGCCGACCGGTCGACCCTTGACACCCACGCGAGCCACCACGGTGGCGACCAGCGTCAGCACCACGACATCACCCACCGGCTGGGCGAGGCTCACGATGTTGACGAGGATCGAGTTGGAGCTGCCGAAGACGCTGACATACCCGGTCGCGAGAACGGCGATGAGCAGGGCACCTCCCATGAGCAGGCCGTCGCAGAAGGCGACGGTGACCGCCAGCCGTGACGACATCACCCGCATGAAGATGAGCGCAGCGATCAGGCCGATCGGGAGCTGCGCGATGAATGCGATGTTTGCAACCGACGGGATGGCCGCGTGGTGCGCAGCGAGCGCGTTCCAGTCGCACACCGCTTGCAGCAACCCAAACGCACCCCAGCACAACCAGGACGCCCGCCGCCGGCCACGCGATTGGATGGCGGTCACCAGCGCCATGCCACCGGCAAACAACCCGGCGACCACCTCTGCAACGTTGTGTATGGCATCCTCGAAAGCGTTACCGCCGACGCCGAGCAGCGACGCGCTGACGAAAACGATGATCAGCACGACGACGGCTGCCGTCACCGTCGTGAAGACCCGGCGAGATGACACGCTGACGCCTAGATCCGTCGAGTCTGCAACCGTGCGCTGCGAATGGTCACGGTCAAAGTCTCCTGTGATCGGCGCACGCCGTGTTCATCAGAGGCCCAATCTGGGATCCCTCCGGAGTTCCGTCTGTTCGACAGCGTACTGAGTGGGAGCCACAATCGACGCCCGTTCAACACTGTGACAACCGTGACCCGGCCGTCCCTCGTGACCCCCCGCGAGACCCTGATTTCGTGTCATGCGCGTATCGGAGTGTCCTGACGTGCGTTGGTAGACTGCGAAGCGTGGCCAAATGGGTCGTGCTCCACTTGAGTGCCGACGAAGCATCGACATACATCAACGTCGACGCGGTGACCCAGGTCCGCCAGGTCTCGGCCGGCGCCACGCGCATCTTTTTCGGTGACGGCACCGATGTGTCGGTTCGCGAGGACGCGCCCATCGTCATCGCCGCCTTCCGTCGCGACTCCATCTAGACACCCCGCGAAGTCACCGGGGCACCCACCTTGTGGCAGCATGAGACGGCTCATGACGACGACGCCGCTGCTCATGATCCCCGGGCCCACACCGGTGGCCCCAGGCGTGCTCGCCGCCCTCGCCGAGCCGGTGCGGAGCCATACCGGGCCCGAGAACGCCGCGACCATGCTCCGCATCCAGGAGGGCATCCGTCGCCTGGTGGGATCGGCCGGCGCACGCGTCCACTGCTTCGCCGGCGCGGGAACCCTGGCCATGGAGGCGGCGATCGTCAACCACGCGGCCCCCGGAGATCGTGTCGTCGTGGTGAGCCATGGCTACTTTGGTGATCGCTTCACCGAGATAGCCGGCGCGCTGGGGATGCATCCGGACGTGCTCGCGGTCGAGTGGGGACAGCGCGCCGACCAGGATGCGTTGGGCGCCCTGCTCAGCAAGGGGGCCCCGCCCGCGCTGGTGTGCTTCACGCACGTGGACACCAGCAGCGGTGTGCTCGCGGACTGCGCCGCCACGGCGGCAACCGTTCGAGCCACCGCGCCCGACGCCGTCATCGTGCTCGACGGCGTGTGCGCAACCGGTGGGATCGAGGAGGCGATGGACGGCTGGGATGTCGACGTCCTGCTCACCGGCGCGCAGAAGGCATTGAGCGTTCCTCCCGGCCTCGCGTTGCTCGCGGTCTCGGCGCGAGCCCGCAGCCGCCGCGATGCGCTGGGCGACATTCGCGCGTACTACGCCGACCTCCGCCGTTGGGATTCCTCGGTCGACGACCCGCGGAAATACTTCTCGACGCACTCGGTGTCCCTCCTGCGCGCCCTCGAGGCCTCCCTCGACGACATCTTTGCGGAGGGGCTGCCGGAGCGATATGAGCGGCATCGCCGGGTGGCGGCGATGATTCGTGATGGCATGGGCGAGCTCGGGTTCGTACCGCTCACCGACCCCGCGTCGCTGGCGCCCACCTTGAGCGTCCTCGCGCTCCCCGACGGAGCGGACGACGCCACGCTGCGCGCCGGGATGGCGGAACGCGGGGTGGTGATCGCGGGGTGTCTCGGTCCCTGGTCGGGACGAGGCGTGCGCATCGGCCATATGGGCACGGCCACCGAAACCGAGGCGGCACGCACGATCGATGCCGCGGCGGCGGTGCTGGGCGCACATGCTTGATCGCGCCCTGCTCGAGAGGCTGCGAGACGTCGTCGGCGATGACGGGATGATCACCGCGCCCGCGGCGCTGCAGACCTACGCATGCGACGGGCTCACCGGGCGGCGCGTCTCGCCGGCCGCGGTCGTGCTGCCGCTCACCACCGCGGAGGTGGCCCAGGTCGTCAGGGCATGCGCCGAGGCTCAGGTGCCGTTCGTCGCGCGCGGCGCGGGAACGGGGCTGTCCGGTGGAGCCCTCCCGGTTGCGGACGGCGTGGTCATCGGCCTCAGCCGGATGCGATCGATCCTCGACATCGACCTCGACAACCACCAGGTCACGGTGCAGCCGGGGGTCACCAATCTCGATGTCAGCAAGGCGGTGCGGCCGCTCGGCTACTTCTACGCACCCGATCCGTCGTCGCAGCAGGTCTGCACGATCGGCGGCAACGTCGCCGAGAACTCCGGCGGAGCGCACTGCCTGAAATACGGCTTCACCACGCACCACGTCCTCGGGGCAACGTTCGTCACCGCGGACGGGCGGATCGCTCGGCTCGGAGGGACGGTTCGCGACGCCGGAGGTTACGACCTCCTCGGCGTGGTGATCGGCAGCGAGGGGACGCTCGGCATCGTGACCGAGGTCGTGCTCCGCATCGTCCGAGTCCCGGAGTCCACCGAGACCGTCCTGGCAGCCTTCGACACCATGGGCGACGCAGGCGAGGCGGTGTCGCGGATCATCGCCGCCGGCATCACCCCCGCGGCCATCGAGATGATGGACCGCCTCGCGATCCAGGCATGCGAGGACATCGTCCATGCGGGCTACCCGGACTGCGGCGCAGCCCTGATCGTCGAGCTCGACGGTCCCGCCGTCGAGTCGGCCGCATTCCTCCGCGATGTCCTCGACATCTGCGCGGTGAGCGGAGCGACCGAGACGCGGGTGGCCGCGAACGATGCCGAGCGAGCCCTCATCTGGAGGGCACGCAAGGCAGCCTTCGCATCGATGGGACGGATCAGCCCGAACTATTACGTCCAGGATGGCGTCATCCCGCGCACCCGGCTGCGCGACGTCCTCGAGGAGATCACTGCGCTCTCGGCCACCTACCGGCTTCGAGTCGCCAACGTCTTCCACGCCGGCGACGGCAACCTGCATCCGCTGGTTCTGTACGACAACACCGAGCCGGGCGCCGCGGATCGCGCGCTCCAGCTGGCCGGGTTGATCCTCGACGCGTGCATCGCCGCCGGCGGCTCGATCACCGGTGAGCACGGGGTCGGCTCCGACAAGGCCTGCTACATGCCGAAGATGTTCAGCGCCGGCTCGATCTCGGTGATGGGGAGGGTTCGCGACGCCTTCGACCCGCGCGACCTCTGCAACCCCGGCAAGGCGCTGCCCACCCCACGGCTCTGCGGCGAAGTTCCCGGGATGTACCGACCCCACGCGATCGAGATGGCAGGCCTGGCGGAGCGGCTGTGATGACGGCGTCCGTGGCGCAGGAGCTCCACCTTTTCAGCGAGCTGGTCGGCACGGCCAACGTGAGGGCCGCCGAAGCCTCGGATGCCGTCTCCGGCGTGGTCCCTGGCCTGGTGGTGTCGCCGGCGGACGAGGCCGAGGTCGCCTCGGTGCTCTCTGCTGCGACGGCGCGGGGGCTGGCGGTCGTGGCTCGGGGAGGCGGCACCAAGATCGACTGGGGTTCGCCGCCGGAACGGTGCGACGTGGTGCTCTCGACCGCCCGGATCGAGGGCATCGTCGACCACGAGCCGGCGGACCTGGTCTGCGTGGTGCGGGCGGGGACGACGCTCGGTCACCTCCAGGAGACCCTCGCCTCCGCACCCGGGTTCCGCCAGCGCCTCATGCTCGACCCACCCCACGGCGAGCGGGCGACCATCGGCGGCGTGCTCGCGACCGCGGCGAGTGGTCCGCTGCGAACGCGATTCGGCACGCCTCGTGACCTCGTGATCGGGGCGAGCTTCGTCCTCTCGGACGGCACCGTGGGACGAAGCGGCGGCAAGGTCGTGAAAAACGTCGCCGGCTTCGATGTCGCCAAGCTGCTGATCGGTTCGCTGGGAACCCTTGCGATCGTGACCGAGGTGGCCTTCCGGCTCCACCCACTGCCGGCGGCATCGCGCACGGTCGTTCTCGAATCGCGGTCGGTGATCGATCTCTGCGACTTCGCCGCGCAGGTCGGCCGGCTCCAGGTGACGCCGAGCGTGGTCGACCTCCACTGGCCGCAGGGTGTCGTCGTGGTGCGCTTCGACAGCTCCGAGCAGGGCGCCACGGTGCAGGCCGAGCGCGTCACCGGCGAGATCGGGGGACGCATCCTCGCCACCGACGATGCATCGGCGCTGACCGCCCCGCTGGCCGGCGAACCGTGGACGGGGCCCGGCCTGATCGGTGCGGTCGCCGTCCTGCCGGCGATGTCCGGCCAGTTTCTGTCATCACTGTCTGCTACATGTGACGCGGTTGCGTGGCGCCCGCTGCTCGGCACCGGGGAGATGCGCTTCGCGTCCGAGGCGCTCGAGACGGTCCACACGGTGGTCCGCACCGCGGGCGGGCGCCTGGCGATCCGGCGGGGCGACGCGGTCTCGTCCGGCGATGCGGACGACGATGTGGCCGTCGACCTGATGCGGTCGGTGAAGCGGCAGCTCGACCCCGCCCGGACCCTCAGCCCGGGGCGCCAGGTCGGCGGCATCTGACGTGGCCGCCATGACCACAGGTCCGCCGCGTGTATCGGGCCACGCACGGC
>JBAQGL010000257.1:0-2870 GCA_049287785.1 Candidatus Dormiibacterota bacterium
ACCGGATTCCCGTCATGACCGGTCCCGAGCGAGTCGGTGGTGAGGTCGATGTCAAGACGCCCGGCGAGCGCATACGCCACCACGAGCGGCGGCGACGCGAGGTATGCGGCGCGGACCTGCGGATGGATGCGGCCCTCGAAATTGCGGTTGCCACTCAGGACTGCCGCGACCGTGAGATCCTCCGCCTCGATGCGTTCCGCGACCACTTCGGTGAGCGGTCCGCTGTTGCCGATGCAGGTCGTGCAGCCGTAGCCGACGAGGTTGAAGCGCAGCTGCTCGAGCGACCCGAGCAGACCAGCGCGCTCGAGATAGTCGGTGACCACGCGCGACCCCGGTGCAAGCGATGTCTTGACGTAATCGGGGGGCATCAACCCGCGCGCGACGGCGTTGCGTGCGAGCAGCCCGGCAGCCACCATCACCGCCGGGTTCGAGGTGTTCGTGCACGAGGTGATGGCGGCGATCACGATCGATCCGTCGCGAACCAGCTCGTAGTCGGGAGGACCGTTCGGCACCGGATCCTCGACCATGCCGTCCGGATCGATGCCTCCCTCCTCCTCGAGACGCGACACGTCGTCGCCGTCAGCGTTCACTTCGCTCGCCCTGCGGTCGACCGGCTGCTCCCAGACGTCGGTGAATGACTCCCACACGTTCGGCAGGGCGACGCGGTCCTGGGGCCGCTTCGGACCGGCGACGCTGGGCACCACGCTCGCAAGGTCCAGCTCGACCATCTCACTGAACCTCGGGATGTCCGAGTCGTCGGTGCGGAACATCCCCTGCTCCTTCGCGTACCGCTCGATCAGGTCGATGTGCTCGGCGTCGCGCCCCGACGCCTGCAGGTATTCCAGCGTGCGGGCGTCGACGGGAAAGAGCGACGCAGTGGCACCGAACTCCGGCGACATGTTGGAGAGCGTCGCCCGGTCGGGGACCGACATCGAGCTGAGCCCGGTCCCGCAGAACTCGACGAACTTGTTGACGACGCCGTGCTTGCGGAGCAGCTCGGTCAGCGTCAGCACCAGGTCGGTGGCGGTCGTGCCCGCAGGCAGCGCGTTGTGGAATCGCACCCCGACAACCACCGGCGCGAGCAGGAACAGGGGCTGGCCGAGCATGCAGGCCTCCGCCTCGATGCCGCCGACTCCCCATCCGAGCACCCCGATGCCGTTGACCATCGGCGTGTGGGAGTCGGTCCCGACCAGCGTGTCCGGCAGAGCCATCCGCACGCCATCGACCTCGCGGACCTGGACGACCTGGGCGAGGTACTCGAGGTTGATCTGGTGAACGATTCCCATCCCCGGCGGGACCACCCGGAACCCCTTGAACGCCTGCTGCGCCCAGCGGAGCAGTGAATAGCGCTCCCGGTTGCGCTCGTATTCGCGCGCGATGTTGCGCTCGTACGCCTCGCGGTTGCCGAAGGCGTCGACCTGCACCGAGTGATCGATCACCAGGTCGACGGGGACCAGTGGATCGATGCGCATCGGGTCGCCGCCCTCGCGGGCAACCGCCGAACGCATCGCGGCCAGGTCGACGACCGCGGGAACGCCGGTGAAGTCCTGCAGGAGCACGCGAGCGGGCATGAACGCGCGCTCGCGATCGGCGCCGGCGCCGGTGCCGTCCCAGCTCGCGATCGCCTCGACGTCGCCGTCCCGGACCGAGGGTGCCGCGGCGTTGCGGACGCTGTTCTCGAGCAGGATCTTCAGCGTCACCGGGAGCCGTGAGACGTCGCCGATGCCCCGCTCAGCGAGCGCGGCAAGACGGTGGAACGTGACTCCCGGAAGCAGTTCCGCCCTGGTGCCGAAGGGATCAAAGCCAGCCATGTCCAATCCATCTTCGCACCCGAAACCGTCGACCTGGCCCAACACTTCGCACCCGAAACCGGCAACCTGACCCCAACACCACGACACGCGCGGCTATTCTTCGTTTCCTGACAACGGCACCTCAGAGGGATTTCATCAGTGGCCAGCAGCCAGAGAACCGACGTGCGCCCCGAGCATCAGCTCTACCACGAGTACTCGACGGACGTCGATCAGGCTCGGACAAACGTCCACTACGAGCAGCCGCCGGAATTTTTCCTGCTGATCACCGGCGGGGAGTGGAACGTGTACTCGGCCAACCTCTGGGACCCCGGGACCGAGGACGACACCGCGTCACAGCAGGCGAAGCTCGACCTCATCGCCCGGCTCGCCGGCCTCGAGAAGGGCATGCGCCTCATCGACGTGGGCTGCGGCTGGGCGGGCCCGCTGACCTACCTCTGCGACACGTACGGCCTCTCCGGGACCGGGCTCACGCTCTCACCGACCCAGAAGGGCTACGCCGAGGAGCGGATCGCTCGCCGCGGCTCCAACGCGAAGATCGTGCTCAGCCACTGGGAGGACTACACACCTCCGGAGCCGGTGGACGCGATCTACACCGACGAGGTGATCGTCCACTTCTTCAACCTCGGCGGGTTCTTCACCAAGTGCCATGACTGGCTCAAACCCGGTGGCGTGATGATCAACAAGGAGCTCCACCTCAAGCATCCGCGCCACGCCAAGCTCGACCGCGGCGGCGAGTTCGTGAGCCAGATCTACGGGGACACCGGCAACTACCGGACCCTCGCCGAGGAGACGCGCCTCGCCAACGACGCCGGCTTCGACATCGAGCGGGTGCACCACATCGAGCGCCGTCACTACGAGACCACCATCGACCACTGGCTGTCGAACATGCACAAGCACGCCGGCCAGCTGAAGGAGATGGTCGGCGACCAGCACTATCGCGACTTCCGGGTGTACCTGCGGCTTGCCCGGCACATTCAGCGCAACGTGACGCTCGACGTCGTGGTGTGCCGCCGCTTCGACTGAAGGTTCGCTCGGCGTGGTGGGTGGGAAGGAGATGGG
>JBAQGL010000258.1:0-9960 GCA_049287785.1 Candidatus Dormiibacterota bacterium
GTCTACTACAACATCACCATCACCGGCCTCTCGGTCGCGGTCGCGATGTTGATCGGCACCATCGAGATCTTCGGGCTGCTCGCAGCGCAGCTCAACCTCTCCGGTGGTTTCTGGGCCTTCATGTCCGGCTTCAACATCAACGAGGCCGGCTTCATCATCGTCGGCCTATTCGTGATCACGTGGGCGGCTGCGCTCGCCATATGGCGATTCGGCCGCATCGAACAGCGGTGGGAACGCGCTGCTGCGCGGCAGCGATCCGGGTGACGAAACCTACTCGGTCGTGATCGCGCGAAGAATGTCGACGCGTGATGCGCGAATCGTCGGGAAGATCGCTGCAACGACGCCGAACACTCCCGCGATGATCGCGTAGACGATCAGGTTCTCACCGGGAACTGCGATCTCGGTGATGCCAAGAGCGCCCAACGAACCGCTCACCGCGACGCCGAGGCCAAGCCCGACTGCCAGCCCCAGCACGGCTCCGAGGAGCGAGATGATCACCGACTCCCAACGCACCATCGATCGCGTCTGTGACCGTGTCATTCCCAGCGCCCGCAACAAGCCGATCTCGCGTGTGCGCTCGAGAACACTGAGGATCAGCGTGTTCGCGATTCCCAGGACGGCGATGATGATCGCGAACGCGAGCAGCGTGTAGATGAGGTTGAGGAAGCTGTCGAGCGACGCCCCGACGAAGGTTCGGTACTCGGAGCGGCTCATGGCCATCAACAGCGGAAAGGCCTTCACGTCCTGGTGGAGCGCCTTCTCCGCCTGGCTCACCGAGATACCGTTCGCGGCGTTGGCAAGGACGATCGCGTCGCGCTGAGTAGGAACGTTCGGCTCGATCGTCGCGAGCGAGACCACATAACCGCTCACCAGTGCGTTGGCGGTGTAGATACCGCCGATCCGGATCGGGACGTTGGCGCCCTGCGGGAAGTCGAAGGTCACCAGCTGCCCGATATGAACGCCGGATGCGGTCGCCTCAGTCGAGTCGACGATGGCCGTATTCGTGGAGGCGATCGCTGACGCGGTTCCCGACACCATGGACAGCGACAGCACGCTGCCGAGGTTGGCCGGGTCGATGGCGGAGACACCCTGCGAGCTGCCCTTGATGATCACCGAGGTGCCGCGGACCTCGGTCACATCGTGAAGGCTCGGGTCCTGCTGCAGCGCCTGCGCCGCCTGCGTGTTGAAATCAGGTCCCTGTGTGAACACGATGAAGTCGGCACGGAATGCGCCTTCGATCGCATCGTTGGTGGAGACGCGCACCGAGTCGGTGATCACCGCGACACACGTGACGAGCGCAAGCCCGATCATCAGCGCCGCAGCGGTGAGCGCGGTGCGGCGCGGATTGCGCCTCGCGTTCTGTCCGGCGAGAATCCCGGGCGCTCCACGAATGCGCGCCACCGGCCACCCGAGCACCGTCGCCACCGGCACGACCAGCACCGGGGCGAGCAGCGCGACCCCGAGAAACACCGCCAGGAAGCCGGCGCCGATGAGCTGCAACTTCGACCCGGCCGAGGTGAAGAGCCCGGTCACCAGCGCGGCGCACCCGAGCACGAAGATGACCAGGCCGATGACGATCCGGCGTCGCGGTAGCGGCTGAGTCTCGGGGAGCGCTTCCGCCAGCGCGGCGACCGGCGCGATGCGTGTCGCACGCCGCGCGGGAAGGCTCGCGGCGATGACGGTGACGATGGTGCCGACGAGCACCGCGATGATGACCGTGCGAGGCAGCAGTGTGACGCCGCCCGTCGAAGCCGACCCGAAGACCGACAGCAGCGCTCGTGCGATGAGAATGCCGACGAAGAAGCCGAGGATCGACGCCACCAATCCCGTCATCGCCGCCTCGACGAGCACCGACGTCATCACCTGGGCCCGTGTGGCACCGAGCGCACGCAACAGCGCCAGCTCCCGCGTGCGCTGCGCCACGAGAATGTTGAACGTGTTGATGATGAGAAAGCTGCCGACGAACAGCGAGATGAACGCAAAGACGAGCAGCGGGGTGCCGATGAACGTGCTGATCGTCGACTCGGTGCTCTGCTCCGCGGCCGCCGCCGCCTGCTGCCCGGTCTCTGCCACCGCGTAATTCGGCAGGGCCGCGGCGATGTGCTCCCGGAGCACGACGTCGGTCACGCCGCTCTGCGCGCTGACAAGGATGCTGTCGTACTTGTTCTGCCCTTCCAGGACCCGTTCCGCGGTCGACTCGGTGAACAGCGCGATGGTTGCGCCGGCCAGGTTGTCGGAGGTCCCGTACCCCGCGAGGCCGGTGATGGTGAAGTGTTCCTCGACGCCTCCGAGGAACACGATCGGCAGCGACTGTCCAACCGTGAGCCCATTCTTTGCCGCTGTGCCCGCATCGACCACGACGTCAGTTGGCTGTGTCGGTGCGGTGCCGCTGCGCAGGCGATACGGCGAGATCGCACTATCGGTGATCCAGTTGGCGCCGAATGTCGGCGGACCGTTGCCGCCGATCGGCTTCCCGTTGTGGCCGATCAGCGTGGCGCCCTCGCGAAAGAGACTGCCCACCGCTGTCTGAACACCGGGAACGGCGCGAACGGTGGCGAGCAGCGAGGTGGGAATTGGATGGTTCTGGCCGCCGCCGATACCACCGCTCTGTCCCGCGATCGGGCGGCCGTGCACAGTGACCGCGACGCCCGCATTCGCCGTCGCGAAGATGCTCGTAAACGTCGCGTTGATCGTGTCGGTGAGGATGAACGTTCCCGCGACGAACGAGACGCCGAGGATGACCGCAATCGTGGTGAGCGCGAGCCGCAGCTTGTGAGAAAGCAGGCTTCGCAAGCTGATGCCGATCATCGGTCAGCGCCGGATGGAGGCGTCAGTCACCGAGATGACGCATGACGTCGAGCACGGTGTCTGCGGTGGGCGATTGCATCTCACTCACCACGCGCCCGTCCGCCAAAAACACCACGCGGTCGGCATGTGCCGCGGCGAGCGGGTCGTGCGTGACCATGATGATCGTCTGACCCAGCTCGGTCACCGCGTGCCGGAGAAAGTCGAGGAGGTCGGTGCTCGCGCGCGAATCGAGGTTGCCGGTCGGCTCGTCCGCGAAGATGATCTCCGGCTGGCTGGCCAGGGCGCGCGCTGCGGCGACGCGCTGCTGCTGGCCCCCGGAAAGCTGGTTCGGGCGGTGCTTGAGCCGGTCGCCGAGCCCGGTGATGCGCACGATTTCGGCGAGCGCTGCCGCATCGGGTTTGCGCCCCGCGATGGTGAGTGGCAGCACGATGTTGTCGAGGGCTGACAGGGTCGGAACCAGGTTGAACGACTGGAAGATGAACCCCACCCGAACCCGGCGCAGCATGGTGAGCTGACGATCGTTGAGGCTGCCCAGCTCGATATCGCCGATGTGGATGCTGCCGGACGTCAGCCGGTCGAGTCCCGCGAGGCAATGCAGCAGAGTCGACTTGCCGGACCCGGACGGTCCCATGATCGCGCTGAACTGGCCCTTGCCGAATGCGACGGTGATGCCGTCAAGGGCCCGCACCATGGCGTCGCCCTTGCCGTACTCCTTGACCGCGTCGGTGGTGCGAGCGGCGACGGGTCGGGAGTCGGTCGCAGTCGTCGATGCTCCCGCCGTCGTGATCGCCGCCATTGGTGTCAGGGTAGTGAAGTCCGGCTTACGGATGCCGTCTCCGGTAGAGGGCGAGGAGGCTCACAGGCAGACCGCCGGGCCGGATCGCCGCGTCCGGTGGGGGGAGCCCTTGATAGAGTGAGTTGGTGACCGGGGCCGAACTTCCCATCGGCGAGCGCAAGGCGCGAGCCGTCGAGGAGATGTTCGACCGGATCGCTCCTCGCTACGAGCTCGTCAACCGTGTGATGACCCTCGGCCTCGATGCAGGATGGCGGCGTCGAGCCGTCCGGGAGCTGCAGCTCGACCCCGGCGCGCGGGTGGTCGATCTCGGGTGCGGGACCGGCGACCTGTGCAGGGTCCTCGGACGCGCCGGGCTGCGAGCGGTGGGGGTCGACATGGCGGCGGGAATGCTTGCCAGAGCGCACACGGCGGCGCCACTGGTCCGTGCCGACGCCCTGCAGCTGCCGCTTCGCGACGCATCGGTCGACGGCGCGGTCAGCGGCTTCGCCCTGCGCAACGTGGTCGACATCGCGGCGTGCTTCGGTGAAGCCGCGCGAGTGATCCGTCCCGGCGGCCGGGCCGTCTTTCTTGAAGTGTCCGAACCGCCGAACCCCATCGTGCGCTTCGCGCACTCCCTCTACTTCCGGCAGATCGTCCCCATGGTCGGCGGGCTGCTTTCCGACCGGAAGGCCTACCGATACCTGCCCGCGTCGACCGCGTATCTGCCTGCCCCGAACGAGCTTCTGGCGCTGCTGACCGATGCGGGGTTCAGCCACTGCCGCCGGGTGCAGCTCGGGATGGGCGCCGCACAGTTGTTGATCGGAACCAGACGGTGAGCGCCGTTCGTCCGGCGCCCGATCTGCCCGCCGGAGCGACCCACACTGATCTCTTCGATTGGTTCACGCCGGGCACCGGTGTCGTCCTCCAGCGCCACGACTACGGTCTCGCCTCCGCCGGTGATTCGCGGGCAATCCACGTGCCTCCCGGCCCGGACCACGTCGGTCGTGCGGCCTCGCTTGCCCGCGACGCTCTCCACGAGACGCCCGCCCTCGGCGTTGTCATGGGAGCGCTTCCGTACGAGGGGAGTCGCGAGGCGATCCTGCGCCTGCCCGAGCGCGTGATCCGAGCGATTCCCTCGCATGGCGGCGTCGCGCCACAGCCCGGCTGGACGGTCACGGACCTCGTGCCCGACCCACTCCCGATCGAATACGAGGCGGCGGTGGAACGCGCGCTTGCGGCCATCGACGCGGGCGAGGTCGAGAAGGTCGTGCTGGCGCGAACTCTGCAGGTGGCCACGGACGCGGTCATCGATGCCCGCCTCCTCGCCCGGCGCTTCAACGCCGGTGAACCCGGTTCGTTCGCGTACCTCGTGGCGCTGCCGGGAGGCGCCTCCACCCTCGTCGGCGCCTCGCCGGAACTCGTCGTCCGGCGCAGGGGACGGAAGGTGTTCAGCGACCCGCTCGCTGGGACCGCCCGCCGGTCGCGCGACCGGGTGCGTGACCGGGAGATCGCCCGTCAACTGCTCGACACCGTGAAGGAACAGCGTGAGCACCGCCTGGTTGCCGAGGCGGTCGCTGACGCTCTGACGCCGTTCTGCTTGAACCTCGTCGTCGACAGCGAGGCCGGCCTGACGTCGACGGCGACTCTCTGGCATCTTCACACCGCCATCAAGGGGACGCTCAAACCGGATGCACCCGACGCGCTCACCCTCGCCGCCGCGCTGCACCCCACGCCGGCAGTCTGTGGGACACCTCAGGCGGCAGCGGCTGGACTCATCACCCGTCTCGAAACCGTCGACCGTCGCTTCTTCGCGGGTCTCGTCGGGTGGGTCGACACACTGGGCGACGGAGAGTGGGCGCTGACCCTCCGCTGTGCCGAGGTGTCGGGATCGAGGGCGCGGCTGCATGCCGGCGCCGGCATCGTGTCGGGGTCCGATCCGGCGTTGGAGGATCTCGAGACCGAGGCGAAGTTCGGTGTTGGGCTGCGCGCGCTCGGGGTGGAGCCCGCCCGGGTCTGAGTTCCCGCTACCCGGCGAGGGCGGCTGCGACCGCCTGCGCGACCGCGGCGCGCAGCGCGACCGCCCGACCGCGATCGACCCGCACCCTGACCATCTGCACGCCACCCGAGGCCTCGGCCTCGTGGATCGCCGGAACCACAACCCCGGCGCCGTCGACGGTGCGGACGCCGATGCCCGCCGCTCGCGCGATCGCCTCGAGATCGAGCCCGTGCGGGGTTCCGAAGAGCTGCTCGAACTCGTCCTTCGGCAGCGATGCCTGGGGAAGCATCGAGAAGATGCCGCCGCCGTCGTTGTCGACGACCACGAACACGGCGGCACGGCCGTGCCGAGCGCCCCAGAGCAGCCCGGATGAGTCGTGGATGACCGAGAGATCGCCGAGCAGCGCGTAGGTCGGGCCGCTCACCTCGGCGACGCCGAACGTTGTCGACACCAGGCCGTCGATGCCGCTGGCGCCACGGTTGGCCAGAACTCGCAGGCCCGCTCGCGGACGCATGTACATGTCGAGATCGCGAATTGGCATGCTCGATCCCGCGACGAGCACGCCACCGTCGGGGATGGCCGCGGCGACGTCGCGGGCGATGCGGCCCTCGAACGGCTCGTCCCATGAGTCGAGCAGCGAGTCGACTGCCGTGCGAACCTGTCGGTCGGCCTCGTGCCACTCGTCGAACCATTGCGGTCTGGTTGCCGGCATGGACGAGGTCGTCGAACGCAGGGCTGCCACGACCTCAGATGGGTCCTCGTTGATGGTCAGCGCCGAACGGCGGTCGGGGTCTGCCACGAGCTCGTCCGGGTCGATGATGAGCAGCCGGTCGGCGTTTCGGATCAGTTCCTGGACACCGCGCGATGTCGGCGCTGCGCCGACCTGGATGACGAGATCGGGATGCTGGCGCTCCCGGAATGCCGCGTTGGCCGCCAGCAGCGTCCCGGCGGACAGCGCGCCGCGTCCGGACGAGTCCGGTGCACCACGCAGGCCGGAGAGTGGTTCCGCAAGCAGCGGCCACCCTCGTGCACTACACAGCTCGACGACGCCTTGGGGCGGGACTCGCAGACGTCCCGCTACCACCACGACGCGGTGGCCGGTACTCACCTCACGCAGAAACGCGGGCAACTGATCGTTCCTTCGTTGCGTATCGGTGTACGTCTTCGACGCGCGCTCGCCTCCGATCGCTTCGACATTCCCGCCCGTTGGCAGCAACGGTTCCCGAAATGGCAGGTTCAGGTGCACCGGACCTGGCGGCATGCCGACCGCATGCTGTATCGCCCCCATCCCTGCGGTCATCCAACGGATCCGCTCGTGCGGTGCCATCACCGGCACGCCGGTGTCATGAAACCACTTGACAAAACCACCGAAGAGGTTCTGCTGGTTGATCGTCTGGTTGGCGCCGACACCGTGCAGCTCTGGCGGCCGGTCGGCCGTCATCACGATGATCGGCACGCGTGCCATCGACGCTTCGACGACGGCGGGAAGGTGATTCGCCGCCGCGGTTCCCGACGTGCAGAACATTGCGACAGGTTTTCCGGACGCTGCCGCGATCCCAAGTCCAAAGAACGCCGACGAGCGCTCGTCGACATGCACATGCAGCATGATCCCTGCATGACGAGCGGCTGCGAGCGCAATCGGCGTCGAGCGTGATCCGGGCGTCATGCACATGTGCGTCACGCCACCGGCCACGAGCTCATCCAGCAACGTTGTGGCATACGCGAGCGCGACGTCGCCCTCGCCCGGTTCGGTCATGTGCTGACGAGCAGTTGCAGGTTCACGCGAGGCCTGCGGAGGGTGAGCCAGCCGTCGATCGGATACAGGGGATCATCGACGACATCCGATTCGAGCAGCATCGCCGTCCCCACGCCGTGCGCGTAGGGCGCGTCCGGGAGCGCGGCGGCCACCGCCACGACGGCTGCGAGCCCGACCGACGTTTCCAGGGCACTCGACGCGATCGCGGGCACGCCGCTCGCCTCTGCCGCTCGGAGCGCCTCGCGCACGCCGCCGATACGCTGTGGCTTGAGCACGATCGCGTCGGCTGCGCCGAGCTGCCGCATGCGCCGTGCGTCCGCCGTCGTTCGGATGCACGACTCCGCGGCGATGGGCATGGCACAGCGCCCGCGCGTGGCCGCCAATTCCTCCAGCGACGCGACCGGGTCCTCGACCAGCTCGATGTCGTACGCGGCGAGGCGCGCCAACTGCTGCAACGCAGTTTCGACGTCCCACGCGCCGTTGGCGTCGAGGCGGATCTTGATTCGTGGTCCGCATGCCGACCGAACGGCGGCGACCCGATCGATCGATTGCTCGTCGCCCACCTTGACCTTGATGGTGGCGCAGCCGGAGCTCACTGCCAGAGCCGCAGCAACCTCGGGAGCAACCCTCGGGACCATCGCGTTGACTGCGACGCGATCGTGCACAACCGCAGGAAACGGCAGGGTTGCGGCCTCGAGCGCCGAGCGTTCCGCCGCGGCACGCTCGGCGTCGTTCCAGCTCGGCAGGGGCGAGCACTCACCCCACCCGGCGGGACCTTCGATCAGATACCCGCTGCGCATGGTCACGCCCATCACCGGGTGACGCAACGCAATGCTGAAGGGGACTCGCCTCACGACGCGAGCAGCGCCCCGGCGAGCACGAGACCGAAGAGCAGCTGTAACCGCGTGATGCCGACGAGTGCCGGGACGAGCGCCCGGCCCTCGGCGATGCTGATAACGCGCAATGGGCCGATCGCGAGGGGAACGGTCACCAGCGTGATGGCGACCAGCCACGGAAGCGAGCGCACCAGCGCGCCCACCGTCGGAAGGATCAGTGCGATCACGACGACGGCAGCGAGCAGCGTCCGGCTTCGCTTCGCACCCATCCGCACCGCGAGGGTCCGCTTGCCCACCGCGGTGTCGGTCGGAATGTCACGCAGGTTGTTCACCATCAGCAGCGCGCACGCCAGCAGACCGACCGGCACCGCGAGCCAGAGCACGCTCGCGTCGAGCCGGTCCTGCTGGACGAACGCGGTGCCGCCGGTGGCGACGAGCCCGAAGAAGACGAACACCGAGACCTCGCCAAGCCCGCTCGCCGCGTATGGCTTCGGGCCGCCGGAGTACAGCGCGAGCGCAATCACAGCCAGGGCACCGGCGGCGATCAGCCACGGGGTGGTGAGCAGAGCAAGCACGATGCCTGCCACTGCCGCGATGCACACCATCACGATGGCAGCCGTCGCCACCGCGCGAGGCGGCGCGAGCCCGGATGCGACGAGTCGCCTCGGCCCCATGCGCGCTGCGGTGTCGACCCCCCTGACGCCGTCGAAATAATCGTTGGCGTAGTTCACGCCGATCTGCAATCCGATAGCGACCACAAGGGCGAGCAGCGTGCGCGGAATCGAGATCGCATTGCGGCCGGCCCACGCCGCCCCGACGAGCACCGGGACGACGGCGGCGACCAGCGTCCGGGGTCGCGCACCGATCCACCAGACGGCGAGCGGACCCGGCCTGGGCGCCGCCTCCGCGATCACGGCCGGTGCGGGAACTTCGCGAAGTCGGGTTTGCGTTTCTCGACGTACGCGTCGCGACCCTCCTGCGCTTCCTCGCTCATATAGAAGAGCAGGGTGGCGTCGCCGGCAAGCTGCTGAATGCCGGCGAGACCGTCGGCATCCGCATTGAAGCCGGCCTTGAGGAGGCGCAGGGCGAGGGGGCTCATCTCGAGCATCCGGTTGCACACCTTGACCGTCTCGGCTTCGAGCTGGTCGAGCGGGACGACTCGGTTCACCAGGCCCCAACGTTCGGCCGTGGCCGCGTCGTACTGCTCGCAGAGGAACCAGATCTCCTTGGCACGCTTGAGCCCGATCGTCCGCGCCAGGAGCCCTGAACCGTAGCCGGCGTCGAAGGAACCGACCTTCGGTCCGGTCTGGCCGAAGATCGCGTTGTCGGCCGCGATCGTGAGGTCACAGACCAGGTGGAGGACGTGTCCGCCCCCAATGGCGTAGCCGGCGACCATGGCGACCACCGGTTTCGGCAGGCGTCGGATCTGCACCTGCAGGTCGAGCACGTTGAGGCGCCCGATCCCGGCGGCATCGCGGTAGCCGTCGTCACCGCGCACGCGCTGGTCGCCCCCCGAGCAGAACGCCTTGGTTCCCTCGCCGGTGAGGACGATGACGCCGATCTGCGGGTTGTCGCGCGCCATCTCGAAGGCGCGAGTCAGCTCGAAGAGCGTCGTCGGACGGAAGGCGTTGCGCACCTCGGGCCGGTTGATGGTGAGCTTGGCGATGCCGCCGGCGGTCTCGTAGCGAATGTCCTCCCATTCGCCGGCCGCGACCCATTCCACGATGGCATGCACCTCAGGTTGAACTCGAATCGATCGCGTTCGATGGTAGCCCGACAGGGTCAGGGC
>JBAQGL010000259.1:0-1927 GCA_049287785.1 Candidatus Dormiibacterota bacterium
TCGGAGATGCGTCGGTGATCGACTGATCGCCTGTGACCCCGCGCATCCGCACGACCCCACGGAAGAACTCGAGTACGTCGTCATCGCTTGAGAACGGGCTGCCCCCGATCAGCGAGAGCTTCCTTCCGACCGTGCTCACAAGCCAGTGTTCGTGGCCGAGACACGTGATGTTCTCGAGCTCAGCCCCATAGATCAGGAGCGACAGTGGATACAGGTGCGAGCCGAGGATGGCAGCGTTTCGTTGGGTGGTCGCCCGGTACCGTGGATTCCGAGTGAGTTCTGAGACGACCGAGAGCGGAAGCCCACTGGATTGTGGCGCTGCGATGGCCCGATCGATCGCCGTCGACACATCCTCACTCAGGCGCTCCTCGTGCAACACCGAGGCCGGCTCCCCGTTTCTCGACCCCTGCACCGAGGCTGCGATGATCTCCGCAACCTCACGCTCCTCAGTTGGAATATGGGGCCACCTGCTCACCGGCACCGACGGGCCTGAGCTCCGGACGATCGGAGGCGCGTCCAGGGAAGCTGCGCTCACAGATGCAACTCCGCTTCCACGCCTGAGAGGATCGTGGGACGGCCCGTGTCCGCAACACGCCCAGCACGCCGCTCATCCCATTCCCATCCGCGTCTGATGGGAAGGTCGGGAAGCTCCCGCTCGAGGCTTTCCACCATCACCCGCCGATGACTCGCACCGCGTTGCTCGCACACGATCAACTCGCCATGTGGGGGCCGCGCCGTGCGAAGGACGTCGATGCTCCGCGACAGCAGCGCCGGATCGTCGCGGAGCACGATGAAGACCCGGCCGAACACTGTGCACACTGCATCCGCCGCTGCTCGCGGGGACCGTAGACCCGCATGAGCCCACGGATGCCCGAGATCGACGACAACCGTGTCACATGTCAACTCGCTCAAGGCCGGGGCGATGGAGCGAAGACAATCGCCGATCTCCAGACCGTAGGTGCTGCGGAGCCCCGGGATCACGCGCAGGCCCGATCGATCCGGCACAGGGATCGTCTGGGCACCGAGCATCGCCGCCGTCACCGGTCGATCGCCAAAGCAGTTCGCCAGGCCGCGGTCGTCGAGACGGAGATACAGCAGATCCGCGATGGTGCCGCCCTCCATGTCGCAATCGACGAGCACCACTGAGCGGTCCCCGGCGAGTGACCATGCAAGGCTGGTCGCCCAGGACGTCGATGTCTGCCCAGCACGCGTGGTGCAGACCCCCAGGAGCAACGTCACGGTGTCGTGGCGCTTCCGGTCAGCCCTCCGCAAGCTGTACCACACAGGAGATGGATCGCTCCGTCGGCACTTAGCGGCGCCGGTGCAAGCTGTGAGCCGGGCGTGGTGAGCGCAACATGCAGCGGCGTGTTGGATGCGCCGACGGCGATCCACGACGCCTCGTCGGCGACGGGGACCAGCAACGTGAGGGATCCGCCGGAAACGGCGTTCACGATGAGGTCGTGTCCGATCAGGACCTGCTGATCGGCGGTAACGGCGGCGAAAACGTCGATGGTGTTGCCAGCCGCCAGCGTCGGGGCGTCTTCCACGGTGATTGCCACCTGGGAGTCCCCGCTCACCGGAATCAGATCGTCGGTTCGGAGAATGTCATTGACCACCAGACTTCGTGCGAAGAGCGCCTGGACGTTCCTTGGGCCGTCGACCTGGTAGTTGAAATCGCCTGACCCAGCTCGGACTTGCACCAGTTGGACGTCATCGGAACTGTAGGGCGTGCCTGCGGCAACGTTGTGGGTGACCACCCATACCGACGCGGTTGCAGTCGCGTTGGTTTGCTCGGTGTAGACGATCAGCGCAAGAACGACAACGATGACTGCGCTGAAGAACATGGCAGCAGCGAGCCTTCTTCGACTCATGCGATCAACCCCTCCCCTGAGACTCCCCCGCCGCCAGGCAAGGATCAGCATAAGGC
>JBAQGL010000260.1:0-2922 GCA_049287785.1 Candidatus Dormiibacterota bacterium
TCCCTTGGCGCCGCCGGCCGCCGCCGAACGAACCGCGGCTCCCTCGGCACCCTCTGCGACGTTCGCGAGTCGAGCGGCCATCGACGCCAGGCGGGATTTACGCCGGCGAACATTATTCCGGTGCAGCACGCCCTTCTCCGCCGCGCGATCGAGTGCGCGGATGGCGGCGTGCAACTCGGCGTCGCTTCCGGTGCCGCCCTCTTCGAGCAGCGCGTGACGCGCCTTGATCACCTTGGTCCGAACCGCTGACTTCACCGCGCGGTTGCGAATGTGTTTCCGCTCACTGGAACGGATGCGCTTGCGCGCGGATCGGGAGTTGGCCATGCTCGCTCTTCTAGATCACTCGATAACTGGGCGCGCCCCCCAGGCGATTCCGAGCCAGGGACGCACGAAGCCAGCAGTATATCAGCGACTGTGTCTCGCCTCTCCACGCGAATCGTCCCGGCATATGCGAAGGTCAACCTCTCTCTGGCCGTGGTCGCGCGGCGCCCTGACGGCTGGCACGACATCGACAGCGTGCTGGTGCCGGTCGATTGGCACGACCTGGTCGGCCTCACCATGGAGCTCGCCGAGACCGACTCGCTGTCGCTGACGGTCGACGGACCTGCAGCCGCGGGGGTCCCGATCGGGGACGGCAACCTCACCGTCCGCGCCGCCCACGCGCTGCGCACGCTGGCGAATCGCCCGCTCGCAATGCGTATATGGCTCTCCAAGATCGTTCCGCACGGCGCCGGCCTCGGAGGCGGCTCGGCGGATGCCGCAGCCGTGCTGCGCGCCGGCGTCGCCTGGCTCGCGAGCCTGGGTGTCCCGACTGACCCTCAGGCCGTGGTGGCGGAGGCGCTCGGGATCGGCAGCGACATCCCAGCTTTGCTCTCGCTGTCGGCTCAACGCGTTCGCGGCCGCGGCGACCGTCTCGACCCGCTCACCGCCCCGACGCTGAACCTCGCGATCGCATCGACGACGCCGAGTTCCACCGCCGACACGTATGCGGCCGTTCTCCCGGCGGAGATTGAGGACGACGGCCGTGCGGACCGCCTTGCTCAGCTCCTCCAGGCCGGTCGGGCGCCCGACCCCGACCTCATGGGGAGCGCGCTCGAGGCCGCAGCCTGCCGGGCCAACCCCGCCCTGGCGGCCGCCCTGCAGCGAGCGCGGCAGGTCGTCACCGGAATCCCCTGGCATCTGACCGGAAGCGGCGGGGCGGTCTTCACCATCACACCGAACCGCCATGACGCCGAGGAACTCGCCGCGGCAATGCGCGCAGCCGGGTTCAACGCTCGCGCGTGCCGGACCGTTGGCTGACGCCCACCGCACTACAATCCGATCCCCAGTGGCTGTCGCTGACGCACCTTCCGTCACCCCGCCAACGCCGGAGACCTGCGACCACCCAGCGCCGGTCACCGGGATCCTGGCGCATGAGTTCGCCCATTACGAAGGTGCCGTCGGCCCCGAGGGTCTTCGCCGCACCGTCACGTACTACGGACCGATCGTCGGCGGCCTGCCCATCCGCGCGTGGCACTGCGAGCAGTGCGGCCTGCTCCGCCTCACGTACCCCGACGGACGCACCGAGGAGCGGCGTCTGTATCCCGGTCCGCAGCCGGGGTTGCTTGCCGAGGCGTCGCCGATCGCGCCGGAGCGCGTGTACTACGGGATGCAGGCGCGGGTCTCCGGGCTGACCGCGCAGCCGGCGTTCATCGATCAGCTCACCGGTGGCGAGTCGATCGTGCGCCCGCTGCAGTTCCCGACCGTCAACCTGCCCGCGTGGGACGCGATCACCTGGCTCACGGTGCTGGGGATGATCTCGGTGCTCGTCGGGTTGTTGCTGGCCGGACTGTTCGCAGCGCTTTCGTACAGCACGCCGAGCGTGGAGCTGCCGCTCGTCCTGACCATCGTGTTCATCTTCGTCGGCGTGCTCCTGCTCCGACTGGTCGTCCTCGCGATCCGCTACGTCGCCCCGGCGGAGAAGCTCAGCCCCAGCGTCGCCGAAACCATGCGCGGCACGCCGGTGCTGGACGGAGCCACGCGCACCGTGGTGTTTCTGCTCGTGCTCTGCGTGATGGGTCTGTTCACCAGCGCCCTGCTGGCGACCTACACGTACTCGACGCCGGGCGCTGAGCTGCCGGTCATCCTGTTCAGCTTCTCGTGCGCGATCGTCGCTGCGGTGATCAAGGTTGTTGACGCCACCGTGCGTCACTTCACCGGCCGGTAGCGGCACCCGCTCGAGCGTCGATGCCGCTCAAGGCTCCACCCGACCAGGACATCGTCATCGTTGGCGCAACCGGTGACCTTGCGCAGCGCAAGCTGATTCCCGCCCTCTACAACCTGCATCGCCAGAAGTTGTTGCCGGAGAAGGGCGAGATCATCGGCGCCGCCCCGTTCGCATGGGACGATCAGCGCTTTCGCGACCTCGCTGAAACCGCGGTCAAGGAGTTCTCGCGGACGCCGCTGCAGAAGAACGTGTTCGCGTCGTTCGCACAGCGCTTGCACTTCGTCCCACTTCCGCCTGACGGGGATCTCTCGCCGCTCCGATCGGCGAGCGCGCTGGATCGGCGCATCGCATATCTCGCGGTTCCGCCCTCGGCATTCACGTCGCTGATCGAAGGCATCAAGTCGGCCGGACTGGTCGATGGCACGTCGATCATCATCGAGAAACCGTTCGGTCACGACCTGAAGTCGGCCGAGGCGCTCAACCGGACGCTTCACGACGTCGTTCCCGAGCAACGCATCTTCCGTATCGACCACTACATGGGGAAGGAGACGGTTCAGAACCTTCTCGTCTTCCGTTTCGGGAACTCGTTCTTCGAACGGGTGTGGAATCGCGACGCGATCGCACGGGTGGAGATCACCGTGGCCGAGTCGATCGGTGTCGACGGCCGCGGCAAGCTGTACGAGGAGATCGGCGCCATTCGCGACATCGTGCAGAAC
>JBAQGL010000261.1:0-13342 GCA_049287785.1 Candidatus Dormiibacterota bacterium
TACGCGGCGCGCATGCACGACTACCGCTTCAAACAGATGGAGTACACGCTCCCGGACGAGTACCAGGACGAGGCGGAGCTCCTCCGGCAACGCCGGATCCATGACTCGCTGATCACCACGGGTTTGCAGCTGATCAGCGAAAGCTACACCGATGTGATGCGATATCGTTGTCTCGAGCGCGAGATCGAATTCGAGGCGCGCGCTCGAGACGGCCGCAACTGGGAAGAGCTGGTCGCCGACGTGGAGGAGGTCCGTCCCGACCTTGTCGTCATGGGCGCGCTGGGAACGGGGGCGGTTAAGGACTCACGTCTCGGCAGCGTCGCGGATCGCGTGGCGCGACGAATCCGGACGGACTCTTTGATCGTGCGCCGTACTGGGGACGCCGTCATGGAAGGCGGCATCATCGTGGCCATCGACGGATCACCACAGTCGTTCGGCGGCCTGCAGGTCGCGCTTTCGCTCGGCCAGGCACTCAAGAAACGGGTCGAGGCGGTGGCGGTCTACGACCCGTACCTCCATTACAGCGTGTTCAACGGCATCGTCGATGTCCTCTCTGAGAAGGCCTCCAAGGTGTTTCGTTTCAAAGAGCAGGAGGCGCTGCACGAGGAGATCATCGACAGCGGTCTGGCGCAGATCTACGAGTCGCATCTGCGCGTCGCCCAGGCGCAGGCCGCGGAGATGGGTGTTGAGCTGCCGATCACGCTGCTCGATGGCAAGGCGTTTCAGCGTGTGGCGCGATATGCCGCTGAACGCGAAGCCTGGTTGCTGGTATGCGGTCGTGTCGGCGTGCACTCTCCCCCGGAGATGGACCTCGGCAGCAACACGGATCACCTGATGCGCAACGCTGCATGCAACGTGCTGGTGTGCAACCGGACGCACGTCCCCCCGATCGATGTCCGAGCCGAGGCGAGCGTGGTCTGGACGCCGGAGGCAGAAACGCGCATGGAGGGTGTCCCTGCGGCCGCTCGAGGACTCGCTCGAACCGCTGTCCTGCGCTGGTGCACCGAACGTGGGCACAGTGTCGTCTCCTCGGGAGACGTGGACACGGCGCTGGACGACCTCATGCCGTATCGGCGGACGATGCGGCGTATTGAGGAGGTCAGTTCGGCGCTCGACGCCGCCACCGCGGCGATGCTCGATGAGGCTCCCCCGGAAAGCGCTCGTGCGATCTGCCGCACCTGCGGTTACGCGGCCCGGACCGACGCGCCCGCGCGCTGCCCCGTCTGCGGGAGCGATGGCGACATGTTCGAGCAGATCGACGTCGGAGCGGTGGCCCGTGCCGCGAGCGCCGAGGGCGAGATGGCGAGCGACACCTTCGATGGTCACAAGCTCGGCTGGACCCTTGAAGCGCGGACGCTCCTGCAGCAGCTTCCGGCCGGGTATCTCCGCCGCCGGGTGAAGGCGATCGTCGAAAAAACCGCACGCACCAGACGGCTTCCAGCCATCACCGCCGACGTCGCTGCGCCCTTTGTCCTCCCTGAGGTCGAGGCACTCGACGCCGGTGCCGGCCCGCATCGCGCGCCACTCGGCGCTGACGGAGCGACCACGGGCAGCGAGCAACGAGCACATCTTCCGTGGAGTCTGGAAGCCCAGGAGCGGATCGAACGGATCCCCGGTGGATTCCTTCGCAGTCTGGCTGTGGAGCAGGTCGAACGGCTGGCAATTGCACTGAAGGCAAGCGAGGTGACGGTGCTCCATGCCGAGGCTGGGATCGCGGAAGCCCGTGCTCGCATGCGCGCCAGCGAACCCCCGCCGGCAACAACCGCGCCCGCTGGATGTCCCATACATCAAGCGCCATCGCAAGAAACTGACCGGCCCACGTGCCCTCACGTGCTCAACGAGGTGACGGCGCCGGTTGTCGACTCGCTCGGTCGGCGCCAGGTTGCGAATGGCGAGCTCGTTCACGCCGCCGACGCCACCCTGCCATAGACGGTGGTCGGAAGCGGCGTGGAGCTTGATCGAATGCTTGCCCTCCAGGTCACACCGCCGCAATTTCCCTGGCTCGGCAACAGCATTCCGGTGGGGATCATCTTCCTGCTGCACGTTGCCGTCGCTGAGTTCTCGGTGGGCGCGATCACGTTGGCCGTCGTCATGGAGTGGCGTGCGCTGGCGACCCATGATCCTCGACCGTGGCGGTACGCCCATTCGGCGGTGAACAGCTTCTACTTCGTGTTCAGCCTTGGGGCAACGCTCGCGGTCTTTGCCGTGGTGCTTCTCATCGGCCTCTGGGGTAACGGGTTCGGCCAGCTCTTCAACGTGCTGTTGCCGCTGCTCGCGTTCGCGTTCGGACTCTTTTTTCTGATCGCCCCGCTACTGACCTGGTACCGGAACAGCTGGGGGCGGCTCACGCCGCGAACGCACGCCATCCTCGGCACGGTCGTCGCCGGACTGCAGACCCTCTTCGTCTTCCTGATCGTCGGACTTGACGCGTACCTGATCACCCCGTTCAACGGAGGCCTGTGGGACGCGACCCTCAATGCGGCGTACTGGCCGTTGCTCGTCCATCGCCTGATCGGCAACATCTCGTGGACGGCGCTCTTTCTGGCGGCCTATGCAGCGGTGCGGCTGCGCCGATCTGCCGATGCCGGGGAACGCGCATTTCAGGGCTGGGCTGCCCATCTCAATCTACGAATCGGCTTGGGGCTCGCACTGCTCATGCCGATCGAGGGTCTGATCCTGAGCTTCGTACTCCAGAGCGCCCAGCCGGGATTCTTCACGAACCTCGTGAGCGGCGGCACGGCCTGGTTGATGGTGGTCCAGGAAGTCTTCGTTGGCATCATCCTGGTCGGCGGCAACATTGCGCTCTGGCTCGAGCGCCCCGCGGCACAGCGCTCACCGACTCTCGCCGCAACGGCGACCCTGACGTCCCTGGCGGGGATGGTCGTCGCGTCGCTCCCGGACGCGATCCTGCCGTCTGCATGGGAGGGCGCCCGGTTTGTCGGGATCGGCATCGCGATCATCGCAACCGCAGTCCATCTCTGGCGGCGTTGGCGTCCGCCCGTGTGGGACGCGCCAACCGATGTCCGGCCACAGCCGCGGCCTTCGCGGTTGTTGCGACCTGTCTTGGTGCTGGTCGGATCGTTCGCTCTCCTGACCTCGTTGCTGATGGGGGTGATCAAGGAAGGCGCGCGTGGCGATTACGCGGTCTACGGCGTGCTGACTCAGGCACAGGCGCAGCAGCGCTTCACGCCACCGGCGGATCTGTACCCGTGAACGAGTGCCAGCGATGATTGGCGAGATCCGGGCGGCGCAGTTTCAGGCCGCCTGGTACTACTCGATCCTCCTCATCGCGATGCTCGCGATGTTGCTCACCGGTGTTATGTGGGCGTGGGTCGGAGCCGCCCGCGTCTGGCGGGCCGGTGACCACGGCCCCGCCCTGCTCATCGTCGCCGCGACCACCGTCGGACTGCTCGTCCTCGTCGGCCTCGCGTTGGCTGCACTGATTGGCCTGCTCGCTACAGGAGGACGCGGCTGATGCGGAAGTACTCGCGACGTCAGTTCATGGTGCTCGGCACCGGCATGGGCATGGGACTCATCGGAGCCTTGCTGTCGATCCCTGCCATCGGCTTTGTGCTGAGCCCGCTCTTCGCAAAGCGGCGACTCGCCTGGGTCAGTATCGGCTCGATCGAGAGCATTCCAGTCAACACGCCGACCGCTCGGATTGCGTCGATGCCAAGCGATCAGGGATTCCCAACGCCGCCGACCAACCGTGTTGTCTATGTCGTTCGCAAGGAAGACGGCAGTGTGCTGACACTCAGCAACATCTGCACGCACATGCAATGCGACGTGCACTGGGACGGGCAGCTCGAGCAGTTCCTTTGTCCGTGTCACGGCGGCCTCTACAACATGGACGGCGTTAACATCGGCGGCCCTCCGCCACAGCCGCTCGCGCAGTGGGTGCACCGCACGAGTGTCGATCCGATGACCGGCCGCGAGGTGATCGAGGTGCAGAACCAGCTCAATGAACCGATCTAGTCCGGTGAGCCGCGCGCGGGCCGCGTATCGGTGGGTTGACGAACGCACCGGCCTCACCGAGCTCGTCCACAAGGGGCTGTACGAAGCCGTCCCGGAACAGGGCGGATGGGCGTACACGCTTGGCAGCGCCACGCTCGTGCTCATCCTGCTGCAGCTCTTTACCGGCATCTTCCTGCTGCTCGATTACGTTCCATCGGTCACGCAGGCATGGTCGAGCCTCAACTACCTGCGGACGAGCGATCCCTTCGGAGGGTGGGTTCGAGGACTCCACCTCTGGGGCGCTTACACGCTGATCCTGGTCATCGGGCTCCACGCACTGCGCACATTTCTCAGCGCGAGCTACAAGCGACCCCGCGAGCTCAACTGGATGAGCGGCGTGATCCTCTTCTTTCTCGTGCTCGGACTTGCCGCGACCGGCGCGATGCTGCCCTGGGACAACGCCGCGTACTGGACCGCGACGGTCATCACCAACATCCTCCACTACGTTCCCTTCATCGGCGACGGTCTGCGAGAACTCTGGCGTGGCGGTGATTTCGTCGGGCCCATCACGCTCACGCGGACGTTCGCGATTCACATCTGGGTGCTCCCGTTCCTCCTCTTCGCCTTCATTGGTGGTCACCTGTTTCTGCTCCGGCGCCATGGCGAGTTCGGCGCGTGGGTCAACTACGACACCAGCACCGGCAATCCCAGTCGTGAGATCGCGGAGCGCATCCGCGCCGCGGAGCCGCCGTACCCCACCAAGCGTATCGAGCGGCGATATGCGGCCCCGAACAAGACCGTTGACTTCTTCCCGAATCAGCTGTTCAAGGACACGCTGGTGAGTGCCGCGCTGATCCTGTTCATCTTCATCATGGGAGGTATTGGCGGTGCGCCACTCGACACGTTCGCCAACCCCGCAACCCTGACGTACGTGCCCACGCCCGAGTGGTTTTATCTTCCGCTCGATCAGTTCCTGGTGCTCACGCCGCAGGACCCGCTGATTGCCATTGGCGTCCTGATTATCGTCGGAGGCGGTGCCGTGGCGATGTTCCTGCTGCCCGTGCTGGATCGGTCACCGGAGCGCAGACCCACGCGCAGACCCGAGATCCTCGTGCCGGCGATCTTCGTCATCTTCGCGGTGATCTTTCTGGCGACACTCGGCGTGAATCGCCTGTACGGCCTATGAACCCGCGGCCATGACTCTGAATCCGATCCCCGGCGACCTCCTGACCAACGGCGTGCTCGTTGCCGTCGTGATCCTCCTGCACATCCAGATCGCCGCATTCCTGATCGGCGCGACGACCCTCGCCATCGTCAGCGAGGCGATCGGGATGGCCCGCCGGAGCGGCGACGAGCGCCACGACCGTCTCGGCCACGGCCTGCTCAAGACAGAGGCCTACATCTTCAGCTTGGGCGCCGCAGTGGCGATCTTCTTCATGGTGATCATCCTCGGGGCGATCTGGGGACGATTCTTTGTCGCGCTGCAGCAGATCACCTTCTGGGTGTTCTTCGCCGAGGCGCTCACGTTTCTCGCCGAAGTGGTGCTGCTCTACACGCTCTACGCGAACTGGGACCGGCTCCGGGTCCACCGGCCAGCTCGGTTGGGCATGCTATTCGTGCTGAACCTCGCCCAGTGGTGGCAGATGTTCTTCATCGATGCCGTGGCGTCGTTCATGCTCACCCCGAATGGCGGCGATGCGAACTTCCTCGATCAAGTCCTCAACCCGACCGAGATCCCGCTCACCATCCATCGTACGGTCGGCAACATCGCGTGGGCCGGCGCCGCCCTCGCATTTGGCGCAGCGTTCCGCTACTGGCGACTGAACCGCAACATCGAGCGCACGACCGCCGTGCAGGCACCGCTCCAACCTGTGCGATCGGTTGGCGCGCTGGCACTCGAGGCGCCCGTCGCCGAGCCGGTGCAGCTGCGTGAGGCGCGCTACTGGGATTGGGCGGCCCAGTGGGGCGCGATGTGGGCGTTCGGGGTGACGCTCCTGCAGCCGTGGCTGGGGTATTCCTATGCCAAGGAGATCCAGCTGCACGCCTATCCGGCGTGGTTCAACATGATGTTCGGCGATCTCAGCAATGTCTTTCTCGTCCAGATCACATTGCTGGGCATGATCTTTACGCTCGGCAGCGCCTACTTCTGGCGCCGGATGCGCGCGTCCGGTGCGCCACATCATCGTCGCCAGGGAGTGCTTGCGCTGATGCTCCTCATTATCACCATGTTTGCGGCGTTGCCGGCGTGGTTCGCTCCGACCTATGCGGATGTCGTCGCCTGGCACGAGGCGCGGCCCTTCTGGGATGGCGGTCTCCTCAACCCGCTCGGCAACTTCATCCCGTACAAGGTGAGCGCGCTCATCGCGATGGTCTTCCTCGGGCTGTGGGCACTCACCATCTACCTGCGCGCGGTGAGCCGTGAACAGATGCGTCCGGGCGCGATCGGCCGGCGCAGCCAGGCGTTGCTGCTTGTGCTCGGCGTCGTGGTCAGCGTGATGATGATCGTGATGGGCGTGATTCGCGAGAACTCGCGTCAGCCCTATCTCATCAGTGGGGAGTTGACGATCAACAACCAGCAGATCATCAACTCGCAGCCGAGCCAGCTCGGTGGTTCCACAGGATGAGCGACGCTCATGCGCCCGACATCCTCACACCCGAGGCGGGACATGTGGCGCTGCGGCTCCACCTCTTTCGATCTGCGAGTGAGGAGTTGCGCGCTGTCGTTGAACCGCCGTGGCCGCAGTGGATGCGACGACTGTACGAGCTCGAGGGGGTGGAGGATCCAGGCATCGACGTCGACGCCGCGGTGATCACCCCGTCGGCGGCGGTGAGCGCGCTCGGCGAGCGTCTGCGTAACCGCCTCGGCCTGGTCAGCTGGACCGCCGGCGTGCTTCAGGAACTGGGCTGGGAGATCACCCAGGACGGCGATTCGTTGATGGCATCGTGCGAGTCGACACCTGACGAGGCACGCGCGTCGCTCGAGCGCGCCGGCGTGGCAGGCGCGATGTGTCGCATCTGCGACATCGACGAGAACGGATGGCCGCTCCTGGCGTGGAGTGGCGAGGGATCGCAGCATGTCGACTGATCTCCGACCGGGAGCGCAACGGCGCATCGTGATCGCGACGCCTGAACCAGCGGTCGCGCGCATCCTCTCGCACAAGCTCGCCCGCGAGGGACACGACGTGACTTCTGTGGCCACATCGCAGGCACTTGAAGACGCGATCGGCACCGGCACGATTGACGTCGCGTTGATCGACCTGCAGATTGCGGGGGATCGTGCGAATGCCATCGGCCGCCGTCTCAGCGCCGGATGGCTGGCGATCATCGACGGCCGCCAGCCGCAGCTTGCTGAGCCGGCGATGCATGCGGGAGCCGCGGGTCTCGTCCGGACGCCGTTCAAACCCACCGAAGTCGCGGCGCAGGTCGCGACACTCCTCACATTGGCGCCGGCGCTGTGATCCTGCAGCCACGCGTCGACGAGACCGCTCCGGGCCAGCCACTCCGGGTCGCGCCGATCCTCGACGCGGTCGGAGTCGGGCATCGTTTTCGCAATGGTCGCGGGGTCGGACCCGTCGATCTCTGCATCGCCCCGGGCGAGCGCACGGCACTCATGGGCGCAAACGGCGCGGGCAAAACAACGCTGTTGCGCATCCTCGCGACATCGGCCCGGCCGCGCCGGGGCATCGTGCGCTGGTGTGGGACCGCGCGACCGCGTGACGGCCGCCGTTGGATCGGGTTCGCTCCTGATGCGGTGCTCGACGACCCCGGCCTCACCGGACGGCAGGCGACGTACTTCTGGTGCCGGCAGTGGGCGCGCGAGAACACGGGCGATCTGGTCGAGGATGCGCTGCGCCGGTTCGGGCTTGCGGCGGTTGCGGACGAGCCGATTGCCGGGTATTCGTTCGGGATGCGCCGGCGGCTCGCGCTCGCGCAAGCGCTGGCGCACGAGCCACGTCTCGCGCTCCTCGATGAACCCACTGCTGGTCTGGATGCCGAAGGCATCAGTGGCTTGGGCGAGGAGCTCATGAATCGCGCGCGCCGCGGAAGCGCGACCCTGGTCGCCAGCAACGACTGCGCCTTCGTGGCGGAGGCATGCGACCGCGTGATCTTTCTCGATGGAGGAACCGTGCTCGCAGACGCCACGCCAGAGCAATTGCTGGCCGGAGTCGGTACAGCGCGTCGCGTGGAGTTGGATATCGACAGCACCACGGAACCGCGGATGGACGACCTGAGTGTGCTCCTCGGCATCGACAACGCCGCGTATGCCCGAGGCGTTGTCACTGTCGACCTGCTCGACGACGCGGCGCTCGCTGCGGTGGTGCGCGTCGTCGACGGGTGGCCCGGAGGGGTGCGCGCCGTTCGGATCCGTAGACCCGATCTCAGTGACGCCTTCAGTCAGCTCACCGGATCGGCTTTCAACGCCGGCGTATCACCACGATGAGCAGTTCCGCTGTTCCGGTCCAGGGTTCGATCGCCCCATGGCGTCGCGTGATGCCGGCAAGCCTGTTCCTTCGCGAACTGCTCGTCACCGTGGCCCGTCCACGTGCGCTGGTGTTGAAGCTGGCGATCCCGCTGGTACTGACGCTGCCACTGCTGCTCGGGCATGCTCCCACCTTCTGGGCCGGGATGCTGCTCACGACCCTGACCGCCATGACCGGCGCCGTGGGGTCGGCGATCAGCATTGCGAGGGCTCGCGAGAGTGGATTGCTCGCCCGGCTCGCGGTGACCCCGCGCTCCCCAGGTCGATCAATGTTGAGTTGGGTCGCCGGCTCGACGATCATCGACGTGATCCAACTGGTGCCGACCCTGATCGTGATCTTCGCGCTGGCGCCGGTCACGGCTCCGGGTGCGTTCGCGCTTGTGGTGATCCTGATCGCGGTGCTGTTCATGGCCAACGTGCTCGGCTCGGTGGTGTCGTCGGCTGGAGGTGGAGCGGGGGAGGTGCTGATCGATGTGGTGGTGCTGCTCGCGCCGCTCCTCTTTTTCGGCGGTCTCTTCACCGGCGTGCCTCGAACCGGCTGGCGTTGGATCGCGGCACAGGTGGATCCATTCACCTACCTGGATTCGGCGTTCACCGGCGCGCTGGGAGGCGTCGCCGCCTTCGATGCCAGAACAGCGATCGTGGCTGCATGCCTGACGATGATCGCGAGCGCGACGATCATCATCACCCTGGGCCGCATCGTGCTGCGACGTCGATGAGTACCCGCTGGCCTGCGGCTGCCGCGCTGCTCTGCCTCAGCGTATTGGTGGCATGCGCGGGACCGGCCCCAACGCTGACGCTGACGTCACTCGGCCTTCCGCAGAGCGGCAAGGCGCTGGCGGATGTCACGATCAACACGAGCCCGGATGGCGGGATCTACAGGAACCCGGATCCGATGACGGTCGTCATGGTGTCCCGCGCATCAGGCAAGGGGCTGATCAAGACCATCGGGACGGATGCGAGCGATTGGAAGGCGCTGGAACCGCTTGGCGACTTCACCTTCGTCGGAGTCGCGGTGCGCAATAACGGTGCAGCAGGATCAGACCCGCAACTGAATGCGATGCAGGTAGCGGTCAACTACACGCCGAAGGCCGCGGCCACAGGTCCGCTCAGTCACTTCTATCACCCGATGTTTCCCCTCGCCATCCTGAGCCTCGAGCCGAGCGACCAGAACTGCACGCTGCACCTCGATCCCGGAGAGACGCAGCCCGCTGTGCTCGTGTATCCGCCCATCAGTGCCACACCCACGATCGTCTGGGGCGTGTTCGATCTCTTCGCGATTCGTGCTCCTTTCGGTGGTGGCCTACCCGACGCGTCACAGTCATGGCGGGTCACGATGTGCACGCCGCCACAGGCCCAGCCGTCATGACCACGCAGCACGCGACGTTGCCTGCGTGGTCGGTGCACCTGGGGACCACCGGGTCCACATGCGTGCGTTTCGCCTGCGATGTCGTACGCGATGGTGATCCCTGGCCGCTGTCGCGCGTGGTCGCCGATCTGTCTGCCGGAGGCGCCTCTCTCGCAGAACGTCCACGCGCGCTGGGAAGTGGTCGCGGTATCCCCCTCGTCCATTCGCAGCGCATGGTGTGGCGTGGCACGACGCTCGAACTCGAAGCGCATCACCTCCGCGACGGAGGGCACGACGAGGTATCGGTGACATTGCCAGCCTGGGATGAGCTCACGACTGTCGTCTCCGAGGAGGATGAGGTCTGGGAGATGATCGACGTGGTGGCAGCCGCGATCATGCCTCGCTTCGGCATCATCGGCGATGGTGAAGCGATCGAGGTGAGTGGCGCTGATACCGGCGACTGGCGCCGAATGTTGCGCCGCCACACGGGTCTCCTCACGCACACGTACATGACCCCTCCTCCCAGCATCCTGGCGAGCTTGTACCGCACGCTGCCGCGAAGCTGCATGATCGCGTTCGTGCGCTGAGAGCCCCGGTGCTCTTCATCCACGATCGGCTCGGGTTCATCGTCACCATCCTGGCCCTCGGCGGTGCGATCGCTGCCATCATCGGGCTGTTCCGCCCCCACGTCCTCGCGACGGTGCGCGTGTATCTATTGCTCGCCGCCGGGGTGGTGGCGTTGCAGGCCATCGCCGGGTTGATACTCGTGGTGACCGGATCGCGCCCCACCGAACTGATCCACTGGTTCTATGGCGGCGCGACTCTGCTCGCGCTCCCCCTGTGTGCCTGGATCGGTCGCGGCCGCCCGGACCATCAGGAGCGACTGTGGCTCGCTGGGGGTGCAGTGGCGACGTTTCTGTTCGCCCTGCGTGCGCTCACGACGGGATGAATTCACGCGTCTACCACCCGAGCGACGCATATCAGAGTGATCTTGGCCACAGGATCACTCCGGCGATCAACGCAGCCCGTATAGCTCGCAGTCGCATTGGTTAACTCTGTGTTCGAGTGGCTGGGATGCGACTTGACGTGATTGAGCGGTGAAGACGCTTCAACCCGCCTGGAATACCGCTCAGAAGCTGATAGTCGGACTTGCCCTATTAGGTACAGCGAGTGCATCATGAACAGGAATAAACGACTGACTAGTCGGTCGCGGATATGCGCGATCCGTAGCCTGCCGAATGGAGAACACAATGGCGGATACCGTCGGCGACGACTTGGTGAAGCGTCTCGACCAGTGGGGGGTCAGCCGCATCTACGGGTACCCAGGGGACGGCATCAACGGCATTCTCGGCGCTCTCCAAAGGGCCGGGAACAAGCCGGAGTTCATACAGTCTCGACACGAGGAGATGGCCGCCTTCATGGCATGTGCCCATGCCAAGTTCACGGGGGAGGTGGGGCTCTGCATGGCCACATCAGGCCCGGGCGCCATCCATCTGCTGAATGGACTGTATGACGCCAAGCTCGACCACCAGCCAGTCGTAGCGATCATGGGGCAAACCTTCGCGAGCGTGATGGGCGGCGACCAGCAACAGGAGGTTGATCTCCTCAGCCTCTATAAGGATGTTGCCAGCGCCTACGTGCAGCAGGTGAATGTCCCATCAGCCCTGCGCCATTGCATCGATCGCGCCTTCCGTATCGCGGCCGCCGAGAAGACTGTGACGGCCGTGATCATCCCCGCCGACGTCCAGGACATGAAGGCAGCGGCGCAGCCACAGTCGATCAAGTCCGTGCATACCGGCGTCGGGTACGTCCGTGACCGCGGCCTGCCGGTGGAGGAAGACCTGCACAAGGCGGCGGCGGTGCTCAACTCGGGCAAGAAGGTCGCCATGCTGGTCGGGTCCGGCGCGCTGGAGGCGACTGACGAGGTCCTCGCGGTTGCCGATCTTCTCGGCGCGGGGATAGCCAAAGCACTCCTCGGCAAGGCCGCCGTCCCTGACGACATCCCGTACTGCACCAATTCGATCGGCTTGCTTGGAACGAAGCCGAGTTGGGAGATGATGCAGAAGGCCGACACCCTGCTCGTGGTGGGGAGTTCGTTCCCCTACGCCAATTTTCTCCCCCCGATCGGCCAGGCCCGAGGGGTGCAGATTGACCGATCAGGCCGGATGCTCAGCCTGCGCTATCCCATGGAAGTCAACCTATTGGGCGACAGCAAGGCGACGCTCAAGGAGCTAGTGCCGCTCCTGCGACGCAACCAGGATCGGTCCTTCCAAGAGACCATCGTCCAGAACGTCGCTGACTGGTGGCGCTTGATGGACGACCGAGGCGAGCCCGAGGATCGTGAGGGCGACCGTGTGCGCCCTCAGGCGCTCTTTGCAGCCCTGTCGCGCCATCTCCCCGACAACGCTGTAATCACCAGCGATTCTGGCTCCGCGGCCAATTGGTACGCACGCTACGTCCGAATTCGGCGAGGCATGAAGGCAACATTGTCAGGGAATCTCGCCACCATGGTGCCGGGAGTGCCCTACACGATCGCCGCGAAGTTCGCGTTCCCGGAGCGGGTCGCGGTGGGGACTATCGGCGATGGCGCGATGCAGATGGGCGGCATGGCGGAGCTGCTCACCGCCGCCAAGTACTTCCACACGTGGGCAGATCCACGCATGGTGATCCTGGTGCTGAATAACGAGGACCTCAACCAGGTCACCTGGGAACAGCGCGTGATGGAAGGAAATCCGCGCTTCGATGCCTCACAGCGACTTCCCTACATGCCATTTCACGAATATGCGCGGCTCATCGGACTCGGCAGCGTCAAGGTCGATCGCTCGTCGCAGATTGATGACGCGATGCAGCAGGCCTTCACTGCCGACAGGCCATTTGTCATCGACGCGATGACGGATCCTGAGGAGCCCCCGCTGCCTCCCCATATCACCTTCAAGCAGGCTGAAGATTTCACCAAGTCCGTCGTAGCCGAGCCATCCGCCGGTCTCGCGGGGGTCGTGAACGCCATGCGTGAGAAGGTCGACGAGTTCGTACCCGGTCGATAGGCGTGAGACACGTCACCGGCGAAGCCCGCAGCCCCCGGTCAACATCAACGCACTTCATCGATCGGATGGTGCGCAACGTTGAGCACGGTCGTTTCGAGCGCTCGCTCTGTGCCTTGACCGCGGTCGGCGCGCTGGTCACGACTGCTGAGGTGTACTTCGAACACTACAAAGCCAGCTTCGGCAACAAGATGATGTGGAGCCCGATCGTGGTCACGCCGCCCGTGGTGATCGCAGGGATCGGCGGGGTCTTCAGCGAGAAATGGGCGAAGACGTGGTTGCCCCTCGCCGCTGGTATTTACACGCTCAACGGGGCGCTCGGCGAGTATTACCACGCTCGCGGCGTCGCCAGGAAGCCGGGTGGGTGGCGGCTCGCGTCCTACAACGTCCCGATGGGACCGCCGATCATGGCCCCCGGCTTGATGACCATCGTTGGTGGGATGGGCCTGCTCGCTGCCCTGCTTCGTCGCGAACACTGACGATGACGGATCTGTCGCGCCCGGATCACCTTCCCAACCG
>JBAQGL010000262.1:0-2757 GCA_049287785.1 Candidatus Dormiibacterota bacterium
CGCCCTCGCGCCAGCTGCATGCGGCTGCGCGTGAAGAGGTCGGTGCGCGACGCGAGGCGGCTCTGACTCTTGCGCACACCGCGAGCGATGACCCCGATCTTGCCGTGCTCCAGGGTCAGCACGGTGAGGATGCGATCGGCCTCGCCATAGTCGATGCGGCGCAGCACGATTCCCTCGTCGCTATAGGTCGGCATCCGCCCATCATGCGCACTACTGGCGGCGAGCGTGCGCGGGCGACTCCTCCTGGGTGTCCCGGGCCTCCGGCTGACCATCGTGGTCGGTGGCGCGAACCGTGCGGTCTCGCACCAGCGGGACCGGGCTGGTGATGCGCACGGACTGGATCCCCTGGCGCCGGATCGACTCGACGGTGAGGGTTGCGTCTCCGAGCTGGATGGTGGCCCCGACCTTGGGAATCTCGCCGAGCAACTCGTAGACCAGGCCGCCGACGGTGTCGGCATCGACGGAGGGCACCTGGAGGTCGAGCTCCTCCTTGAGGTCATCCACCGGGAAGCGGGCGCTGACCACCACCTCCTGGTCCGAGATGATCTGGAGCTCCTCGACCTCGCGCATGTCGTACTCGTCGCGGATCGGCCCCACGATCTCCTCGATGAGATCCTCGAAGGTCACGATGCCGGCGGTGCCCCCGTGCTCCTCGACGACCACCGCGATATGGACCTTGCGCTCCTTCATCTCGCGGAGGAGCTCACCGACTCGCTTCGCCTCGGGCGTGTAGTACGGCTCGCGGGCGACCGCTTTCAGTGGGCGCTGATCGTCACCGACGACGCCATGACGCAACAGGTCCTTCGCATACACGACACCGACGATGTTGTCGACGTTGTCCTCGAAGATGGGGATGCGCGAGAACCCGTACTCGATGATCACCTTGATCACGTCGGCGATCGAGTCGGTCGCCTCGACCGCGACGATGTCGACGCGCGGGACCATGACCTCGCGCACCGACTTGTCGGTCATCTCGAGGATGCCGTGGATCATCTCGCGCTCCTCCTGCTCGACGATCCCCTCCTGCTCCCCGACATAGAGGAGCAGCTTCAACTCCTCCTCGGTCACGAACGGCCCGCGCACGCTGTGGCCCCGGGTGGCAGCACGCACGATGAGGCGTGACATCGCGCTCAGCCCGCCGATCAGCGGGCGCAGCACTCGGGTCAGGAGCTGCACCGGGGCCGCCAGCACCAGGGCGAAGCGCTCGTTGAATCGGAGCGCGAGCGATTTCGGCGCGATCTCGCAGAAGATCAGGACGACGACCGACAGCACGATCGTGCCGACGACCTGCGGGATCTTGGTGAGATAGCTGCCGATCAGCAGCGCCGTGGCGGTCGAGACCACGATGACCGCGACCGTGTTCAGCGTGAGGATGGTCGACAGATAGGCGTTCGGGTCTGCGTGCAGGCGCGTCACCGTTCGGGCGCGCCTGTTGCCCTCCTCGGCCAGGCTCCGCATCCGGATCCGGCTCACGCTCGTCAGTGAGGTCTCCGCCGCCGCGGCGAACGCGGCGATAACGAGGCCGAGGACGATGACGACGATGAGAGGGGTCATCGGCTCGCCGACTGTGGAGGGTCTGAGCCGCTCACCGGAAGAGTTCGCTCACGCTCCGCCCCTCGTGGACACGCACGATCGCCTCGGCGATCAGTGGCGCCACCGAAAGGATCCGGAGCTTGGGCGCGTCGTCGAAGCTGTGGCTGCCGTTGTGGTACGGGATGGTGTCGGTGATGCAGATCTCGTCGATGGGCGCCGCATGCAGGCGTGCCACGGCGCCGTCGCTGAGAACGCCATGAGTCGCCACCACATCGACGGATTTCGCGCCGCGGGCGAGGAGCGCAATCGCCGCGTTGACGAGTGTGCTGCCGGTGGAGATCAGGTCGTCGACGATCACGCAGACCGCACCCTCCACGTCGCCGATGACATTGACGACCTCGACCGTGTCGTCTCGCGGACGCCGCTTGTCGATGAAGGCGATCGGTGCGTCGAGGATGCGCGCCAGATTGCGAGCGCGGTTCACGCCGCCGGTGTCCGGCGACACCACCACAACGTCGTGGCCGTGGCGTTCGCGCACCCGGCGGGCGAGGATCTTGGTCGCGATCAGCGCATCGACGGGGATGTCGAAGAAGCCCTGGATCGCCTCGGCATGGAGGTCGACGCAGATCACCCGATTTGCGCCGGCGAGCTCGATGATGTTGGCCATCAGCTTGGCGCTGATCGGGTCGCGCGCCTGGGTCTTCTTCTCCTTGCGCTGGTACCCGTAGTACGGGATCACCGCGGTGATGCGCGACGCCGAGGCGCGGCGCAGCGCGTCGAGGATGATGAACAGCTCGATCAGGTTGTCACTCACGGGATGGCAGGTCGGCTGGACCAGGAAGACGTCGTGACCGCGCACCGACTCGCGGATCTTGACGTCGAACTCCCCATCTGCGAACCGCGTGATCTCGCATTCGGCGAGCTTGACGCCGATCTCACGGGCGATCCGCTCGCTCAGCTCGGGGTTCCCGCTCCCCGAGAGGAGCAGCAGCTCGCCGTAGGGGTTGGAGTCGTTCACGACTGCACCGGCCGGCGCGCCGCCCATCCCTCGATGTTGCGCTGACGGCTCCGACCGACCGCGAGCGCCCCCGGTGGCACGTCGTGGTCGATGAACGAGCCGGCCCCGACGTAGCAGCCGTCTCCCAGGCGAACCGGTGCGACCAGGGTCGAGTTCGTCCCGACGAACACCCGGTTGCCGATGACGGTGCGGTACTTCGCCGAGCC
>JBAQGL010000263.1:0-3257 GCA_049287785.1 Candidatus Dormiibacterota bacterium
GCAACGCCCGCATCCGCGTCGTGGGGGTCGGCGGCGGCGGCAGCAACGCCGTGAACCGCATGATCCGGAGCAACCTCAAAGGCGTTGAGTTCATCGCCATCAACACCGACCACCAGGCGCTCAGCTCATCGTCCGCCCACCTCAAGATCCGCATCGGCGGCAAGCTGACGCGCGGACTTGGCGCGGGTGGCGATCCGCAGAAGGGTCAGGACGCGGCAGAGGAGTCGCGTGAGGAATTGACCAAGGCGCTCGCCGACAGCGACATGGTGTTCATCACCGCGGGTATGGGCGGCGGCACCGGCACCGGCGCAGCACCGATCATCGCGGAGATCGCGCGCGAGTCGGGTGCGCTGACGATCGGTGTGGTCACCAAGCCGTTCCGCTTCGAGGGTCTGCGGCGTCAGAAGTCGGCCGAAGAGGGAATAGCCAACCTCCAGGGCCGGGTCGACACGCTGATCACCATCCCGAACGAGCGGCTCATGCAGGTGGTCGACAAGAAGACCCCGATCGGCGACGCGTTCAAGGTTGCCGATGACGTGTTGCGCCAGGGCGTCCAGGGCATCAGCGATCTGATCGTCTTTCCGGGGCTCATCAACCTCGACTTTGCGGACGTCAAGACGATCATGCAGGGGCAAGGGCAGGCGCTCATGGGCATCGGCTTCGGGAGCGGCGACACTCGGGCCGCGGACGCCGCCAAGGATGCGGTGGCGAGCCCGCTGCTCGAGACCACCATCGCCGGAGCCAAGGGGATCCTGCTCAACGTCACCGGCGGCCCCGACCTCACCCTCTACGAGGTGAACGAGGCAGCCCAGCTGGTCAGCGAGTCGGCGGATGCCGACGCGCAGATCATCTTCGGGACGGTCATCGATGAGCACATGAAGGGCGAGGTGAAGATCACCGTCATCGCCACCGGGTTCACCGGTCAGATCGATGTCATCGGTACGCTCAGCTACGAGCCGTCAGCCCGGCCGATGGTCTCCGACCAGCGGCAGCCGGCTTTCAACGTCGGAGGGAAGCCCAACGGCCCGTACAGCGTCGACGACCTGGACATCCCGGCGTTTCTGAGGGACCGTCGGTAGGTTTGGGTCCGGTGGAGCTCCGGCCGCGGTCGCGCCGGCCGGAGCTTCATCCCAAGCCACCAGGGGGCAGCAGGTGAAGTGCCCGTTCTGCGGCGAGACGGACATCAAGGTCGTCGACTCGCGCGATTCCGAGACCGGTGAGGCGATTCGCCGCCGTCGAGAATGCCTCGGCTGCAGCAAGCGTTTCACCACCTACGAGCGCGTCGAGGGGCCCCCTCTCTACGTCCTCAAGAAGGACGGACGGCGCGAGGAATTCAGCCGTCCCAAGCTGCTTTCCGGCCTGGTGATGGCTTCGAAGAAGACGCGCCTCGCTCCATCGAACCTGGAGATGATGGTCGCAGAGATCGAGAATGCCCTCCGCAGTCAGAACATCTCGGAGATCCCGAGCCGGGAGGTCGGAGCCATGGTGATGGCGCGGCTCCGCGAGATCGACGAGATCGCGTACATTCGATTTGCTTCGGTGTATCGATCGTTCAAGGACGCCCAGGAGATGCGCGCAACTATCGAGGACGTTCTGGCCCATCCTCCAGGCACCCGCCCCGACACCGCCCGCCGGCAGCGCAAGCGCCGTGACACGGAAGGGCGCGAGCTACCGCTCGATCTCGGGAAATAGGGTGACGATCGTCGAGGAAGTGCCGGTCGCGGACCGGCTGGAAGCGGTCCGTGTGCGGATCGACGCGGCGGTACGGCGCGCCGACCGGGATCCGGACGAGGTCCGCCTGATCGCCGTGACCAAGGGCGCGACCGCCGCACGTGTGGACGAGGCAATCGCCGCCGGGGTGGAGGACATCGGCGAAAACCGCATCCAGGAAGCCGCAGAGAAACAGCGCGAGGTGCGCAACGCCGCGCGCTGGCATCTGATCGGCCATCTTCAGACCAACAAGGCGGGGCGCGCCTCCGCGCTCTTCGATTTTGTTCACTCGGTCGACAGCAAGCGCATCGCCGATGCACTCTCGGCACACCGCCCCGTGGGGCGCGATCCGATCGGCGTGCTCATAGAGGTCGAGCTGACCGGGCTCCCGGCTCGTTCCGGCGTCGCGGAGTCCGATGTCGAGGCGCTCGTCCAGGAACTCGTCAATGTCCCAGCCATTCACGTGATGGGACTGATGACGATTGCACCCTTCTCACAGAATCCCGATGACGCGCGGGCGACGTTCACCCGCCTCCGCCACGTTCGCGATCACATGGAGCACGTGACCGGGTGGGCGCTCCCGGAGCTGAGCATGGGGATGAGCAACGATTTCGAGATCGCCATCGAGGAGGGCGCCACCATGGTGCGCATCGGGCGGGCGATTTTCGGCGAACGCGCGGAATAAAGGCCGTGGCAGTTCGGGAGCGAACGATCTGCCGGTATCCTTGAGGCGATGCCCAGGTATTCGGCCGTCAGCGCGCGCGCGGGTTTTCCCGAGGCGGAGCTCGAGATTCTCCAACTCTGGCAGCGCACCCACGTCTTCGAGCGCAGCCTCGAGATGCGTCGCAACGCGCCGCCGTATGTCTTTTACGAGGGACCACCCACAGCCAACGGCCTTCCCGGCCTGCACCACGTCCTGGCGCGCTCGTACAAGGATGTCTTCGCACGCTACAAGCAGATGACCGGCTTTTCGGTGGCTCGGAAGGCCGGCTGGGACACCCACGGACTCCCGGTCGAGCTCGAGGTCGAGCGTGCGCTGAAGATCAGCGGCAAGAAGCAGATCGAGGAGTTCGGCATCGCGGAATTCAACGCGCGCTGCCGAGCATCGGTAAACGAGTACATCGACCAGTGGCGCGAGATGAGCGAACGGCTCGGTTTCTGGCTCGATTTCGACCACCCCTACCGTACCTATGACGGGACATACATGGAGTCGGTGTGGTGGAGCCTGAAGGAGCTCTGGGAAGACGACAAGCTCTACCAGGGCTACAAGGTCACGCCGTACTGTCCGCGCTGTCAGACGACACTCTCGTCACACGAGCTGAGCCAGGGCTACCGCGAGGACACGTCGGATCCGTCCGTCTACGTGAAGTTCCGGCTCAACGACTCGGACGGCAAGACGTTTCTCCTGGCATGGACGACCACGCCGTGGACGCTCCCAGGCAACGTAGCGCTGGCGGTGCATTCCGGCAAGCCGTACGTCCGCGTCGCGCAGAACGGCGAGACGTACATCCTTGCGAAGGAACGTCTTTACATCCTCGAGGGCGACT
>JBAQGL010000264.1:0-32000 GCA_049287785.1 Candidatus Dormiibacterota bacterium
GCCACCACGACGCACGCACTGACCTGCGTGATCCGCACCATGCGGCGCCGGTCGACCGCATCGGCGAGCGCGCCGCCGACAAACGACATCAGCAGGATGGGAATCAGCTCGGCGAGGCTCACGAGACCGACGACCAATGATGATCGGGTCAGCGCATACACCTGGAAGGGAACGGCGACGTAGGTGATCATGCTCCCGGCGAACGACACTCCCTGGCCGATGAAAAGCAGCCGGAACTCCCTGGACTCGCGGAGCGGCGAGACGTCGAACGCGAGGGACCGCAGCCGGCCGCGGGAGTGATCCCGATGCGGGGTCTCGCTCGCCGGGACGGACTCCATCTGGGGATCCGGCGTTGCACGCGTGTGCGGTGGTAGTTCCTCGGACACGCGTGCGACTCTGCGGCCTGAGCCGACCCGGATGTCGATGCTGAAAGCGCGTCGCAGATTTCGCCCCATCCGTACCGCGGCGATCGGGCCGCACACAAAACTTGACCGTTCTGGTCGGGATTGGCTACCATCCTTGCGATGGGCACCAGGGCTCTCGGATTGACGCGATGCCGGTGGCTCGACCACGGCTGCTGCGGCTCCGCCATCTGTAGTCGCTGACCCGCGATCCCGCAGGTCACTTTCGCTCGTGGGGAAGTGACGCGATCACGTTGCATCAGGTTCTGCCGTCAACCGTGTTTCACGAGGTGTATGTCATGTCCGTCACCGACGAGCTGCTGAAGAACAACGAGCGCTACGCAGCCGGTTTCAACAAGGGCACCGCGCCACTCCCGCCTGCACGTGGCGTTGCGGTGGTCGCTTGCATGGATGCCCGCCTCCACGTGAGTGCGATCCTCGGTCTCGAGATCGGTGATGCCCACATCATTCGCAACGCCGGTGGCGTGGTCACCGACGACGCCATCCGCTCGCTGATGCTCTCGCAGCGGTTGCTCGGCACCAAGGAGATCATCCTCATCCATCACACTGACTGCGGCATGCTCACGTTCACCGACGACGCGGTGAAGGCACAGATCAAAGAGGACACCGGAATCCGCCCGCCGTTCTCGCTCGAGGCGTTCCCGGATGCTGAGGATGATGTGCGCCAGTCGATCGCACGCATCAAGGCGAGCCCGTTCATCCCGCACCGCGACAGCGTCCGCGGATTCGTGTACGACGTGGCGACCGGCCGGTTGAACGAAGCGGCAGCAGACCGAGAGCTCACCGGCGCGTCGGCCGGCGCGACCGAAGGAGTCGCGCGCTGAGCCTGCCGGCAGTCACACGTCCGTGACAGTGCAGTTTGCGATTCGCAAAACTGGTGGCTCGATCTCAAACGCTCACCGTGCGCCGCGAGCGCACGGTGAGCGCTGCGAAAGTTGCGCACAGGCATCTGCCTTACTGCACAAACAACGACCGCGGTTGTCCACATTGTGCACAGGCTTCTGCGCCTCAAACGCGTCGTGGTCGCGGTGCAAACAGACTCGCCACTGACGGTTGACAGGGGGTCATGGCCGCGGCGTACACTCCCCCGGTGACATCGGAGGCGGGCATGTCGAGGCATTCACAGCGAACCACCACGCCTCGCCGCATCTGCGCACGGGTGGGATGTGGCGAGCTGGTACACAAGCCCACCGCGAAGTACTGCAGCATCAAGTGTTGTTCAATCGATCCCGCGCGTCACGAACGTCTGCGCAACCAGGCACGTCGCGCATCGGCGCGTCCCATACCGATGTTGCGTCAACTGCGGTTCGAATTCCAACCGATCGGCTTTGATCCCGAGGCGCAGCTGAACGAGCTGTGCCGCGCGCGAGAGGACGTCCCCGCGGGCATGTCCCGCCTCACCGGCTGAGGCAGACTCGCAGATCACCGAGTGCCGCCGGGCGGACTGCGTAGAATCGGCGTCCCATGCCTGACGAGATCGTTGACGACGCCGCGGAAGCAGGCGCCCCGCTCCCGGCGCCGTCCGAGCCGACGCTCGAGATCGTCCGGCACAGCGCCGCCCACCTGATGGCCGCCGCAGTGATCGATCTGTTTCCCGGTGCCCAGTACGACGTCGGTCCAGCGATCGAGGACGGCTTCTTCTACAACTTCCGGCTTCCCGATGGCCGCCACTTCGTCGACGACGACCTGCAACGCATCGAGACGCGCATGGGCGAACTGGCCGCCAGGAACATCGGGTTCGTGCAGGAAGTGGTGCCACGCAGGCAGGCGATCGAGATGTTCACGGCCATGCACCAGGACTTCAAGGTCGACATCATCAACCGGCTCCCGGACGATGTCGCCACGGTGAGCATCTACCGGACCGGCGAGTTCGTCGACCTGTGCCGCGGTCCGCACGTCCCCGACACCGGCTGGCTCAAGTCTGTCCGCGTGCTTCGCATCGCCGGCGTGTACTGGCGCGGCGACGCGCGCAACGAGCAGCTCCAACGCGTGTACGGCACGGCGTGGTTCACGAACGATGAGCTCGAGGCGTACATGCACCGCCTCGACGAGGCACGCAAGCGAGACCATCGCCGCCTCGGCGCCGAGCTTGACCTGTTCTCGTTCCCCGACGAGATCGGCTCGGGGCTCCCCGTGTTCCACCCCAACGGCGGGCTGGTGCGCAAGCTCATGGAGGACTACTCGCGGCAGCGCCACGAGGAGGCCGGCTACTCGTTTGTGAACACGCCGCACATCACCAAGGAGGACCTGTTCAAGGTCTCGGGCCATCTCGAGTGGTTCGCCGAGGGCATGTTCCCGCCGATGGAGCTCGACGAGGGCACCAAGTACTACCTCAAGCCGATGAACTGTCCGATGCACATCCTCATCTATCGGAGCAGGATGCGTTCGTATCGAGAATTGCCGTTGCGGCTCTTCGAGTTCGGCAGCGTGTACCGATACGAGAAATCGGGCGTGATCCACGGGCTCACCCGGGTGCGCGGGCTCACCATGGATGACGCGCACATCTTCTGCGCGCGCGAGCAGATGATGGACGAGCTCATCTCCCTGCTCGACTTCACGCTCGGCTTGTTGCGCGATTTCGGTCTCACCGACTTCTACCTCGAGCTGTCGACCCGCCCCGAGCACAAGGCGGTCGGCACGGTGGAGGAGTGGGACCTCGCAACCAATGCGCTGCGTCAGGCAGCAGAAGGTCGCAACCTGGAACTCGTCCTCGACGAGGGTGGTGGCGCATTCTACGGACCCAAGATCTCGGTGCAGGCGCGAGACGCGATCGGGCGGACGTGGCAGATGTCGACCATCCAGGTGGACTTCCAGTTTCCGCAGCGTTTCGACCTGCACTTCATCGATGACACCGGTGCCGAGCAGCAACCGATCATGATCCATCGCGCGCTGTTCGGATCCATCGAGCGCTTCTTCGGCATCCTGCTCGAGCACTACGCTGGGCACTTCCCGCTCTGGCTTGCGCCGGTGCAGTGCGCCCTGGTTCCGGTCCAGGACGACAGTGAGGAGGTGATGGCCGCCATCCGGAGCCTCGCGGCCGGCATGCGCGAGCGCGGGTTGCGCCCGTCCATCGACGAGCGTCACGGCGAACGCATGCAGGCACGCGTGCGCGATGCGGAGCTCAAGCGAATCCCGTATGTCGTGGTCATCGGCAAACGTGATGTCGAGCGCGGCGACGGCATGGTCCGGGTTCGCGATGTGCGCCGCAACGTCCAGGAGGACGTGTCGACCGGCGACCTCATCGATCGCCTGGCCGCCGAGGTGAGCGAGCGGCGTCCCGAGTGAGACGGCCCCGGCCGCGCAGCGCGCCGGACCTCATCGTGCGGAATGCGCCATTGCGCGGCGAGGCCAAGCTGCGCGCCGCACTCGACGCCTTCGACGTGCGCGTGTCCGGCAGGGTCTGCCTCGACCTGGGCGCCGCTGCCGGCGGCTTCACGCGGGTCCTGCTCGAGGCGGGCGCTTCACGGGTGTACGCGGTTGACGCGGGCTTCGGTCAGCTCCTCGGATCGCTCCGCCAGGATCCCCGCGTGGTCAATCTCGAGGCGACCAATGTCGCGGCCCTCGACGGACGCGGTGTGCCCGACGCGATCGAGGTGGTGACCATCGACGTCTCGTACCTGGCGCTCGCCGCAGCGGTGGCCCAGCTCGACCGCGTCACGATCGCCCCCGGTGCCGACCTGATCGGCCTGGTCAAGCCGATGTTCGAGTTGCGCCTTGCAACGGCTCCCACCGACCCGATGCTCGTCGATGCCGCGACTGAGCGCGCGTCGGCGGGCATCGTCGCAGCCGGGTGGGAGGTCATCGGCAGCATGCCGTCGCCGGTGCTCGGGGGGCGAGGAGCGGTCGAGGCCCTGGTCCACGCCCGGCGATCATCCTGACATCGCAGCAGGTTTGGCCCTCGCGCGAGCGTGTTATATTCAGCGCCCGACGCCCGTCATGGGCGCCGCAAAGCAGGTCCGTCAGGTACGGCCCTCACCTTCCGGGCTTGCCTTGAAGGTCCAGCACCCGATCCCTGGATAGCGGAACCGCTGTCCAGTTTTTTATATCCACAAGGAGGCCGCGCCGATCGCATTCCGAGAGCTCAGGGTCAACGACCAGATCCGCATCCCGACTGTCCGTCTCTTCGATGACACCACCGGCGAGCAGTTGGGAATCGTCACCATCGAGCGGGCACGAGAGCTCGCCGCCCAACGTGAACTGGACCTGGTCGAGGTAGCCCCCCAGGCCCAACCGCCGGTGTGCCGTCTCATGGACTACGGGCGCTTCAAGTTCGAAGCCCTGAAGAAGGAGAAGGAAAGCCGCAAAGAGCACAACACCATCAACGTCAAGGAGATGAAGCTGCGTCCGAAGATCTCGGAGCATGACTTCCAGACCAAGTTCGGGTCTGTCCGTCACTTCCTCCATGACGGTGACAAGGTCAAGCTCACGATCATGTTCCGCGGACGCGAGATGGTGCACCAGGAGTACGGGCGCAAGCTGCTCGACCGGATGGCCGAGGAACTGAAAGAGGTGGCGATCATCGAGCGGACCCCCCTCGTCGAGGGCCGCAACATGATCATGATCATGAGCCCGCTCAACAAGAAACACGCGAAAGGCGACCAGCACAGCAATGATCGGCGTCCGACACAGGAAGTGGAGGTGAGTGTCACCGTTCCGGAGGAAGATGCCGCCGCCGAATCAGGGAGCAACAACGACCATGCCGAAGATACGAACCCATAAGGGAACCGCCAAGCGGCTCCGCGTCACCTCGACTGGAAAGGTGATGCGGCGCAAGGCGTTTCGCTCGCACCTGCTCGAGCACAAGAGCGCCAAGCGCAAACGGTCGTACCGGATGCAACACGAGGTGTCGCCGTCGGACCGCCGCAAGGTGATCCGGCTCGCACCCTACCTTTAGGAGAGCGACATGGCCAGAGTGAAGCGTGGGGTGACGGCCAAGGCTCGCCACCGCAAGATCCTCGAGATGGCGGAGGGGATGCAGGGAGCCCGTCATCGGCTCTACAAGAACGCCAACGAGGCGGTCATGCATTCGCTCGCCTACGCGTACCGCGACCGCAAGCAGCGCAAGGGCGACATGCGCACCCTGTGGATCGCGCGCATCAACGCTGCTGCCCGCCAGAACGGCCTTGCATACAACCAGTTCATGCACGGCCTCAAGGAGGCGGGTGTCGAGGTAAATCGCAAGATGCTCGCCGACATCGCGGTCAAGGACTCGGGCTCGTTTCAGCAGCTCGTCGAAGTCGCCCGGGGCGCCCTCACCAAGGCGTGACCGCCGACCTCCACAGCGTGGCGGCGGAAGCTCTCGAGGCAGTCGCCGCCGCGCCGGACCTCGCCGCGCTCGACGCGGTGCGGACCAGGTACCTCGGACGGGGTGACGGCGAGCTGACATCGTTCCGGCGAGGTCTCGGCAAGATTCCCGACCCCGATGGCCGTCGCCAGATGGGCCAGATGGTCAACGAGCTCGTGGAGCGGGTCGGCGACGCGGTCGACGAGCGCCAGCGCGCCATCGAGCACGCCGCACGCGCGCAGAGCCTGGAGACTGAGGCGCTTGATCTGACCCGGCCGGCCCCCCCATTGCGCCGCGGCCGCCTGAGCCCCGTGACGCTCGCAGCTCGGGAGATGCGGCGGATCTTCGGCCAACTCGGCTTCGAGCCCGTCGACGGGCCGGAGGTGGAATACGACCGGTACAACTTCACGCTGGTCAATCAACCGCCCGGACACCCGGCCCGCGATACCCAGGACACGTTCTATATCGATGACTGGCGATTGCTCCGGACCCACACCTCACCGGTGCAGATCCGCAGCATGCTGACTCGCGGTGCGCCGCAGCGGGTGATCGCTCCTGGCAAGACATATCGACGCGATCACGACGCGACCCACATGCCGATGTTTCACCAGGTCGAGGGACTCTGCATCGACGAGGGGATCGCCGTGAGCGATCTCAAGGGCAGCCTCGAATACTTCGCGCGGTCGTTCTTCGGCACGAACTCGGCGCTGCAGTGGCGTCCCCACAACTTCCCCTTCACCGAGCCGTCGCTCGAGCTCGAGCTGGCATGCGTCGTCTGTCACGGCTCCGGCTGCAGCGTCTGCAAGTACAGCGGCTGGCTCGAACTGCTGGGCAGCGGCATGGTCCACCCCGACGTACTGCGCAACGGTGGCGTCGACCCGGAGCGGTACTCGGGCTTCGCGTTCGGCATGGGCATCGAGCGCGCCGCCATGCTGGCCTGGGGCATTCCGGACATGCGCCTGCTCTACGACAACGACGTCCGTTTCCTCGTCCCGGTCGCCGACGAGCCATCCGAGAGACCCGCTCCGTGAAGTTCTCGCTCCGCTGGCTGCGCGACTACGCAACCCTCGACGCGCCGGTCGCCACGATTGTCAAGGCGCTCGTCGACACCGGCACCGAGGTGGGTGCCGTCGACATCGGCGGCGAGGGACTTGTGGTCGCGCGGATCGTCGCGGTCGACGCGGTCCAGGGATCGTCCCACCTCCAGTTCGCCGACCTCGATCTCGGAGCCGTCGTCCCCCCGGCGCTGGCGGCGTTCAGCGTCGTCCCCGGGACGGTCCGGGTGTTGACCGGCGCGCCCAACGTCAAGGCGGGCGACCTCGTTCCCTACGCGCCGCCGGGAACGCGACCACCGGCGATGGACGAGCGGCTCGCGGTGAAAACCATCCGCGGTCACAAGTCTCCCGGGATGCTCTGCTCTGCGGTCGAACTCGGGGTGGGGGAGGACGCCGGCGGCATCCTCATCCTCGACGAGGGCCGGCCCGGACAGCCGCTCGGCGAGGTGCTGACCCTCGACACCGTGCTCGACCTGGACATCACCACCAACCGACCCGACTGCCTCTGCCATGTCGGCATCGCGCGCGAGCTGGCGGCGGCGCTCGGCGAGGCGCTCAACGAACCACCGACGTCAATCGCCGGGGAGCTCATGTCGGCGACGTCGGCCGAGCTACGAGCCCGGGTTCGCGTCGAGGACCCGGAGGGATGCCCGCGGTTTGATGCCCGGATCATCGAAGGCATCGCCGTGGGGCCATCCCCTGGGTGGCTGCGGCAGCGACTCCGCGCCGTCGGCCTGCGACCGATCAACAACGTCGTCGACATCACGAACTTCGTGCTTCATGAGCTGGGTCAGCCGCTCCATGCGTTTGACCTCGACCGGTTCGTGGAGGTGGGAGGGGGGAAGACCGCCGATGTGGTGGTACGCAGGGCGCGTGCCGGCGATCACGTCGTCGATCTCCTCGGCACCGATCGGACGCTCTCCGATCAGGACATGGTGGTGTGCAGCGGCGAGACCCCGGCCAGCATCGCGGGCGTCATCGGTGGCAGTTCGACCGCGGTGAGCGATGGAACCAGGGCCGTGCTGCTGGAGGCCGCGTCATGGGATGGCCCAACCATCCGCGCCACATCCAAACGGCTCGGGCTTCGGACCGACGCATCGACGCTCTTCGAGAAGGGATTGAGCGATCGCCTCCCGCCGGTCGCGCTCGATCGCGCCGCGGCGCTGATCGCTGAGCTGTCGGGTGGGCACGTTCTCGGTGGGAAGATCGATCAGTGGCCGCGGCCGCTTCCCGAACTGGGTCCGATCCAGCTGACCGCGCGCTTCACGGGCGCCCTGCTCGGGATCCCGGTCGACGCAACCGAGATTGCGACCACGCTCGCCCAGCTTGGGTTCGCCGTCGAGCAGGACGGGGCCACGCTCACGGTCATGCCCCCGTATTTCCGGCGAGACGTGTCGCTTCCGGAGGACCTCGTCGAGGAGGTCGGACGGATGCTCGGATACTCGCGGATTCCCAGCACCCTCCCCGGCCGCCGGGTCGAGCTCACCAGGACTGCAGCGCCACCACCGCTGGATGACACCGTCCGCGATGTCTGCGCCGGCGCCGGCTTCGACGAGGCGATCACCCTGGCGTTCGTCGGCCCGAACGACGCCGCGACGCTGCCCGGTCTGGGTCGCGCCCGTACCCCCATCGCGCTGCGCAATCCCCTCAGCGAGGAGTGGAGCGTGATGCGAACCTCGCAGCTCCCACGCCTGTGCGCGGCGCTTGCCGCCAACGTCAACCGCGGCAGCGCCGACGTCATGCTCTTCGAGTTGGGCCGTGTCTTCTGGGAGGGTGAGCGGGTCGGGCTCGCGCCGGGTTCGACCTCCGACAACGCGGATCTCGAGCTTCCCGCGCTTCCCCTCGAGCCGCTGCTCCTCAGCCTTGCCGTCCACGTGTCGAGCGGGTCGGCCGACGAGTCGGCTCGGGCTGTGCAACGCGTGCAGTCGGTCTTCCAGCGCATCACCGAGGACCTCGCCGGCGCGAAGCTTCGAGCCGAACCGTCGCGGGAGGCAGGTCTCCACTCCGGTCGAAACGCAACGCTCTCGGTCGCAGGCGATGCGGTGGGGGTCGTCGGCGAGCTCTCCTTTGAGACGGCGGCCGCGTTCGAGATTCGAGGTCGCGTGGCGGTTGGCGAGCTGCGCATCGACGCCATCACTCCATCGCCGCCGCGTCGGCTCCGATACGCGCCTCCACCGCGCTTTCCAGCGATCGTCCAGGATCTGGCGGTCACGGTGCCGGCCGACCGGCTCGCCGGTGACGCACTCGCCGCGATCCAGGAGACGAACGAGCCGTTGCTCGAGCGGGCGGAGCTCTACGACGAGTATCGCGGCGGCGGCCTGCCTGCCGGGAGAAAGGGCTGGACGTTCCGGCTCACGTTCCGGGCGCCGGATCGGACCCTGACCGGGGACGAAGCCCAGCGGGCGCAGGACGCGATCGCGATTGCGCTCACGCAGCGATGCGACGCGGAGATCCGCCGGTAGCCGAGCCACCCCGAGAGTGGTTCGCACGGCCGACCGAGCAGGTCGCCCGCGACCTGATCGGCTGCGCGCTCGTGGTCGATGCGGGAACGGCGAACGCGGTCGTCGCGCGGATCGTCGAGACCGAGGCGTATCTGGGGACGAGCGACCCGGCGTCCCACGCGTACCGCGGGCCGACCCCACGATCGCGCGTGATGTTCGGGCCGGCGGCCCACCTCTACGTCTACTTCACGTATGGCATGCACCACTGCGCGAACGTGGTCACCGAGGCGGACGGCGTCGCCGGGGCGGTGCTCCTTCGTGCCGCGTCGGTGGAGCAGGGCCTGGAGCCGGTGATGATCCGGCGCGGCGGCACGACGCCTCCTGCGGAGCTGCTCCGCGGGCCCGGTAACCTCTGCCGCGGTCTGGCTGTCACCCGCGCCGACGACGGCATCGACCTACTCGATCCGCACTCGAGGGTCCACATCGAGCGACGCCCCGGTTCGCCCCCTGTCGTCGTCAGCACGCGCGTCGGGCTCCGCCACGCGGCCGACCGCATGCTGCGGTTCAGCTGGCTCGGCGATCCCGCGGTTTCGCGACCCGTTCCTCACGAGCCCGTCGACGCTCCGATGAGCGCACAAAGGAAGGGGCCGGACTGAGCCGGCCCCTTGGATGAATGCACCGTATTGATACGGCAGCCCGGTAAAAATTCCCGGGCCTCTTATGGCACCGAAACCGGTGCCGGGTTCGGGGAAACGCCCGGTACGAAACTCCCAGCCCACACAACGCGCACTCGCCCGCTACGGGCCGACCCGGGGGACGCCGATTGCCCAGCGACCTCGACGGGGGCGCCAATGGTTGTGCGGTCAGGGGCCCGTCAACCGGGCCTCAACCCTCCGCTCGGCCGTGCCGGAAACGCTGCCAGACGGTACGCAACATTGGGATGGCTACCTCCGTCTGATCGCCGATGCTATCCCCAACCATAGACCTGTGCGCGGCGGACGGCAAGGTCCGCGAAGCCTAGACTGGGTTCCGGGCTGCGCTAGAATCGGAACGCCTGTTCGTCTCGGAGGATCCATGTCCGGTCACAGCAAGTGGGCTGGAATCAAGCACAAGAAAGCCATCGTCGATGCTCGTCGCGGCCAGGTGTTCACCAAGGTCACGCGTGAGCTGACCGTCGCGGCGCGCGAAGGCGGCACCGACGTCGAAGGCAATTTCCGCCTGCGCCTTGCGATGCAGAAGGCACGCGAGGTGAACATGCCCGCCGACAACATCGAGCGCGCCATCCAGCGCGGCGCCGGCGGCAAGGACGGGGTGCAGCTCGAGGAGGTTCGCTACGAGGGCTACGGTCCGCACGGCGTTGCGGTGATGGTCGACACGCTCACCGACAACCGCAACCGCACGGTCGCCGGAATTCGCAACGCATTCACGCGCTCCGGGGGCGCGCTCGGCGAGGCGAACAGCGTCGCCTGGATGTTCAACCAGCAGGGAGTCATCTCCGTGGAGGCCGGCAAACGCGATCCCGAGGAGCTGGCGCTCGAGCTGCTCGATGTGGTCGATGTCGGCGAGGACGGCGACGTCGGCGTGGAGGGCGACGAGGTGGTAGTCACCGTCGCGCCGTCTCGTTTCGAAGAGGTGCGACGCACACTCGAGGACAGAGGCTATCCAGTCGACTCGGCGGAGGTGACCATGAACCCCACCACGTCCGTCCCGCTCGATGCGTCGCAGGCTCGTCAGGTGCTGCGCCTTCTCGACGCTCTCGAGGAGCACGACGACGTCCAGCAGGTGTACGCCAACGCCGAGATACCGGACGACGTCCTTGACGCCGTCAGCTGACCGCTGCGCCGTCCTGCGCGCATGAGAGTCCCGTCGTGAGATCTCTGTCATGAGAGTTCTGGGGGTCGACCCGGGGCTCGCGCGCACCGGCGTGGCCATCGTCGAGGGCTCGCCGGGACACCTCGTGCTGCTCCACGCGGCCTGCATCGAAACCGTGCCGCAGACCGATGACGGGGTGCGACTTGCGATGCTCTTCGACCTGGTCGTCGATGCCTGCGCCGCGTTGCGACCGGAGGTCGCGGCCGTTGAAGAGCTCTTCTTCTCGACCAACCGGCGCACCGCGATGCGGGTCAGCGAAGCGCGCGGCGTGGTGCTCTGCGCGCTCGCTCACGAGGGTGTCGCCATCGCCGCGTACACCCCGACGCAGGTGAAGGAAGCGGTGTGCGGGTATGGTGCGGCGCGCAAACCGCAGGTTGCGCGTATGGTCGCGAATCTCCTTGGCGTACCTGATATTCCGGGCCACGACGACGTCGCCGACGCGTGCGCCGTTGCGGTATGCCACCACCATCGCGGACGCCTCGGTGCGGTGACCCGTCGAGCACGGGACCACCGCGAGAGCGCGCTCGACATCGCGGTCAGCCGGGCGCGCGCAGCACTCGTGCGCAGCGCCCCATGATCGCGCTCTTACGCGGAGGGCTCGTCCAGCTCGGAGACGACCACGTCGTCATCGACACGGGTGGTGTCGGGTACGAGGTGTTCTGCCATCTGCGCACCATCGCCACGTTGCACACGTCGCGCGAGCACGAGGTGACGCTGTACGTGCACACCAGCGTCAGCGCCGACGCGATTCGTCTCTACGGGTTTGCCACCCAGGATGAGCTGCGCCTGTTTCGCCTCCTCATCGGTGTCGAGCGCATCGGCCCGAAGGCGGCGCTCGGGATCCTCGGACGGGCGGAGCTCCCGACGCTGGTGCGCGCCATCGCCGAGGGGGATGTCGCACTGGTCGCCACCGTGCCCGGGATCGGTCGCAAGACCGCCGAGCGCGTGATCCTCGAGTTGCGCGACAAGGTGGCCTCACTTGAACCGCCCGGGACGCAGCACGCTGCCGCGACCGGCGAGAGCCAGGCCGTCGCCGCCGCGATCGCCGGGCTGGTCGGCCTCGGATTCCGGGAGTCCGAAGCCCGCAACGCGGTCGCATCCATCGCCGTCGACGGCGACGGGCACGACGTGGCCGACCTCGTCGGCGCGGCGTTGCGCCGGCTCGACACTTCGGGTGCAGCGCGATGAGCGACGAGCGCGTGGTCAGCGCCGAGGAGCTCGAGGCGGAGCGAGTCGCTGACACGGCGCTGCGACCTCGATCGCTCGACGACTTCGTCGGGCAGGACGCCATCAAGAACCAGGTGCGCATCCTCGTCGAGGCCGCCCGCCAGCGGGGCGATGCGCTCGACCACGTGCTCCTCTATGGTCCGCCGGGACTCGGCAAGACGACCCTGGCCCAGATCATCGCCGTGGAGATGGGTGTGAACATCCGCCTCACCAGCGGTCCGGCTCTCGAGCACCAGGGCATGCTCGCCTCGATCCTCACCAGTCTCGAGGAGCGCGACGTGTTCTTCATCGACGAGGTGCACCGGCTCAACCGCGCGGTGGAAGAGGCGCTCTATCCAGCGATGGAGGACCTCGCCTTCGACTTCGTCGCAGGCAAGGGCGCGGGCGCGCAGACACTCCGGCTCACGCTCAACCGATTCACGGTGATCGGTGCGACCACCCGCGCCGGTGCGCTGGGCGCGCCGCTTCGCGACCGCTTCGGGGTCACGTTTCGTCTCGATTTCTACGATGTCGACGACCTGGTCGCCATCGCCAACCGGTCGGCGCGGCTGCTCGGCATCGACCTCGATGCGGAAGGGGCGGCGATGATCGCGAGGCGATCCCGAGGGACGCCGCGGATCGTCAACCGGCTGCTCCGCCGTGCTCGTGACTATGCGCAGGTTCGCGCCGCCGGGCGCATCGACGTCGACGTTGCGACGGCCGCGCTCGACGTGCTCGGCGTCGATTCGATCGGCCTGGACGAGCTCGATCGCCGCGTGCTCGCCGTGCTCTGCGGAACGCTCGGTGGTCACGCGGTCGGCGTGCAGACGATCGCGGTGAGCGTCCAGGAGGACCCGGACACCATCGAGGACGTGGTCGAGCCGTTCCTCATCCGGCGCGGGCTGCTGGCCCGAACCCTGCGCGGCCGGCTGGCAACGGCCGCGGCGTACCAGCATCTCGGGCTGTCGGTTCCGGCCGGCGCGCCAGGAGCGGCAGAGGCGCAGACCGCGCTCTTCGAGCGTTGAGGTCGTCCGACTTCGACTACCCACTCCCGGCGGAGCGGATCGCTCAGGAGCCCCTTGCCGAGCGCGACGCGTCGCGGCTGCTCCACCTGCGCCCCGACGGTGGGATCGAGGACCGGCGGTTCCTCGAGCTGCCCGAGCTGCTGCGCGAGGGCGATCTCCTGGTCGTCAATGAGACTCGGGTCCGGCGCGCCAGGCTTACCGGCATCGACCGGTCAGGGCAGACGATGGAGTTGCTGGTGCTCGCGCGGGAGCCGGGCGGCGAGTACCAATGCCTCGCGCGTCCTGCCCGGCTGGCCACGCCGGGGGCGGTCATCACCATCGGCTCCGACCTCACGGCCACCGTGACCGGGGTCTCCGCGCTGCATCGGGGCGGACGCACGGTCACGTTCGACAGCGACGACCCCGACCGCGCCATCGAGCGAGCCGGGATGGCGCCGCTCCCTCCATACATTCACACCGAGCTGCACGACCCCGAGCGGTACCAGACCACGTACGCCACCGGTGACCCGGACTCGGCCGCCGCACCAACGGCGGGCCTGCATTTCACGGCCGCCGTGATCGAGCGGCTGCCCCGGGCAGGCATCGGATGGGCGACGCTGCGGCTCGAGGTCGGGCTGGCAACCTTCGCGCCGATTCGCGCCGAACAGGTCGAGGATCACCCGATGCACGAGGAGCGTTACGTGCTCCCGGACGTCACCGTTCGCGCGATCGAGGAGACACGTCGAGGTGGGGGTCGGGTGGTCGCGGTCGGGACCACCGTCGTTCGTGTGCTCGAGACGTGCGCGCGCGACGGGCACCTTCGCGCTGGAGCCGGGTCCACCGGCCTGTTCATCCATCCCGGGCACACCTTTCGCACCGTCGACGGGCTGCTGACCAACTTTCATCAACCCCGCTCGTCGCTGCTGGTGCTGCTTGCGGCGTTCACCGGCGACCAGCGATGGCGGGAGGCATACGCGCACGCGCTCGACGCGGGCTATCGATTCCTGTCGCTCGGTGATTGCATGCTCTGCTGGCGCGCGGCGTGACCGCGTTCGTCGTCGATGCCTGCGACACGGCCGCGCGCACCGGGACGCTCGCCACCGCGCACGGCACCGTGCGCACCCCGGCGTTCATGCCGGTCGGAACTCATGCCACGGTGAAAGCGCTGCACCCCGACGAGGTGCGCGCCACCGGCGTTGACATCCTGCTCTGCAACGCATATCACCTCGCGCTGCGCCCCGGCATCGACCTCATCGAGCGCGGCGGCGGGCTGCATCGCTTCATGGGATGGGACCATCCGATCCTCACCGACAGCGGCGGCTACCAGCTGGTCAGCCTGGCCGAGGTCGCCACCGTCGACGACGGCGGCGCCGTCTTCGTCTCGCCATACGACGGCTCGCGACTTCGGGTCACACCCGAGGAGGCGGTGCGCAACCAGGCCCGCCTCGGGGCCGACGTGCTCATGTGCCTCGATCACCCGGTCGCGCACGGAACCGCGCCCGAGGTCGCCCGCGACGCCACCGAGCGCACGCATCGCTGGGCGGAGCGGTGCCGGGCAGCGCACCCGGGTGACGGCCGCCTGCTCTTCGGCATCGCCCAGGGGGGCTTCGACGCGGAAGCACGCGGTGCGTCGGCCCGATTCATGTCCGGGCTCGATTTCGACGGCGTGGCGATCGGGGGCCTCTCGGTGGGGGAGCCCGTCGAAACCATGCTGGCCATGACCGCGGCGAGCGTCGCCGAGCTGGCCGTCGACCGCCCCCGCTACTTCATGGGGCTGGGGACGGATGCCGAGCTGCTCGCTGCGGTCGGACTGGGGGTGGACATGTTCGACTGTGTCGTCCCCACGCGCCTGGCGCGCAACGGCAGCGCGCTCACCCCCAACGGACGCCTGTCGCTACGCAATGCAGCAGCCCGCGACGATTTCGGCCCCATCGACCCGGACTGCCCATGTGCCGCATGTGCCGGCTTCTCGCGCGCCTACCTTCGCCACCTCTTCCAGTCGGGCGAGATCCTGGCCCACCGGCTGGTGAGCCTGCACAACATCACCCATCTCGCCAGGCTGATGGACGGAGCCCGGGCGGCCATCCGGCAGGGGCGCTTCGCCGAGTTCCGGGCCGACCGGGATGGCCGGCTCCTCTCGGTGCCCCGGTAGACTGCAGTACAGGTGTTCAGGATCACGCGTTTTCGCCTGGCTGTCGTCCTCCTCGTGGTGGTGGGCGCCTTCTTCATCGACGGCTACAGCCTCATCTACCGGTATCTCGTCGTCCACCAGCCGCTGGGAACGACGCTGACTTCCGCGCCATCCTTCCTGGGACGGCAGCTCTACATCCACAAGGGCCTGGACCTTCAGGGCGGCACCGAGCTCACCATCGAGATCTGCCACGGGCTCGACAACCCAACCCCTGACTGCCGCAACGGCCCGCCGAACGGTGCCACGCTGCAGCAGGCCCAGCAGGCCACCATCCCGATCATCGACCTGCGGGTCAACTCACTCGGCGTGTCGGAGGCGAGCGTTCAGGCGCAGGGGAACGACCAGATCCTGGTGCAGCTTCCGGGGGTCAGCCTGCAGCAGGCGGTGCAGACCATCGGCACCACCTCGCGGCTCTATTTCGCCACCCCCGTGCCCGGGTCTCCGACGATCCCTCCGAGTGCGGCGCTCATCAGCGACCAGCAGGGTCACTACGACACCGCCCAGTTCGGCAACACGTTGGACTACCCAACCGGCTACCACTGGAAGATCGACAACAACCTCGATGCCACCGACGTCAACTCGGCGACGGTGGGGACCGACGCGAACACCGGGGCCATCACGGTCAACATCAACTTCAACCAGGCGGGCGCCAGCGAGTGGTCGAAGATCACCAACGCCGCATATCAGCAGTACCTGACCAACACCACCAATCCACCTCCGACGTCGCAGATCGCGATCTTCCTGGACAACGATGTCCTGACCGCGCCGGTCGTGACCGGGGGCGGGCAGAGCAACCAGACGCAGATCACCGGCAACTTCACCTCGGACTCGGCGACGCAGCTGGCCAGCCTGATCAGCGCCGGCGCGCTGCCCGCCGAGATCACCACGGTCAGCAGCACGTCGGTAAGCGCGACGCTCGGTCAGCAGTCGGTCACCCTCAGCCTCGTGGCCGGCGCGATCGGCCTGCTCATCGTGGTGATCTTCATGATCGGGTACTACCGCTTCCCGGGCCTGCTCGCGACCGTCGCGCTCTTCGTCTACGCGGCAATCGTGCTGGCGCTCTTCAAGCTCATCCCGGTGACGCTGTCCCTGGCGGGACTGGCGGGCTTCGTCCTGAGCGTCGGCATGGCGGTGGACGCCAACGTGCTCATCTTCGAAAGAACGCGCGACGAATTACGCCATGGGCGAAGTGTGCCCCTCGCGGTCGAGACCGGTTTCCGGCGAGCATTTCCTGCCATTCGTGACAGCAACATCTCGACGCTGATCACCTGCGCGATCCTGGCGCTGTTCGGCACCGACGTCATCCGCGGATTCGCGATCACCCTGGCGATCGGCGTCATGGTGTCCTTCTTCACCGCGATCACCATCACGCGGTCACTGTTCGCCTGGGTGCTCACCTGGAGGATCGGACGGGACCCGCGCCTCTACACCGAGATCCATGAGGAGTTCGAGGAGGCGCCGCCCAGAGGCCGCTTCGACATCGTCAAGAATCGCAACTGGTATTTCCTCGGATCGCTGGCGGTCATCATCCCGGGCATCCTGGCGATTCTGTTCTGGGGCTTCAACCTCGGCATCGATTTCAAAGGCGGCAACGTCATCGACGTCGGGCTGGCAAGGCCGGCCACCCAGGCGCAGGTCTCCGCGGTCATGGACAAGGACTTCGCGAGCCTGCGCCCCCAGGTGCAGTCGGAGGGGACGACCGGCAACCAGGCAAGTCATTTCGCCATCTCGACACTGCCGTCCAGCAGTGAGCAGTTGATCCAGATCCAGAACACTCTCAACAGCAACTTCACGATCGCCAACAACCCGACGACGCATCAACAGGACATCAGCGTGCAGCAGGTCGGCCCGACGATCGCGGCCAGCCTGGTGACCGGGGCGATCATCATGATCATCGTCTCCGCCGGAGCGATCGCCGTCTACCTCGCATTCGCGTTCCGCCGGCAGCGCGCGATATCCCCGTGGCGGTTCAGCGCGTGCGCCTTCTTCAAATTGCTCCACGACGTCTTTGTTCTCGCCGGGATCTGGGCAATCCTTGGGCACTTCACGAACTTGGGCCAGGTCGACTCACTCTTCGTCACCGCGGTGCTCACCTCGGTGGCCTTCTCGATCCACGACACCATCGTGGTGTTCGACCGCGTGCGCGAGAACCTGCGTGTAGGTCCGCGCCTGACCTTCGACCAGGTGATCAACCTGTCGACGGTGCAGACCATGACGCGGTCGCTGAACACGTCGCTTACGGTCGTGTTCGTCCTGCTCTCCCTGGTCATCTTCGGCGGCGATTCGATCCGGGGCTTCGTGCTCGCGCTCCTGATCGGCATCGTCACCGGTACCTACAGCTCGATCTTCAACGCCAGCACGCTGCTGGTCGCGTGGGAGAAGGCGCGCGGTTCACGGTCCGTCGCACCCCCACCGGCCGGCAGGAGACGGGTAACTCCCCGGACGGCGTAGGTCCACGCGCCTCACGCGCACCACCACATATGAACATCGACGACGTTTCCGGCATCGCGTCGCTCCTGCGCCCCTCCTTCGACCATCTCGGTATCGAGCTCGTCGACGTGCAGTGGTCGGGTCACGGGCGCGGCGCGGTGCTTCGCCTGGTGATCGATCGCGCCGAAGGCGGCGTGACCCTCGATGACTGCGAGCGCGCATCCAACACGGCGTCCGCGGTGCTTGACGTGAACGATCCCATCGACCACCCCTACCGCCTGGAGGTGAGCTCGCCCGGCGCCGAACGCCCGATCCGCCGCCCGGAGGAGTGGACCGCCGCTATCGGGCGGCGCATCAACGTGCGCCTGCGTGCCGGCGACTCCGAGCTTGTGCTCGAGGGCAGGTTGAAGTCCGTCGCCGGCAACGATGCGGAGATCGAGGTTCGCGATCGACGGACGACTCGCCCCGCGACCTTCTCAATCGACAGTGTGCTGGCGGCGCGCATCGTCGTCGATATCTGATGGCGGCTCCGGCGGTGACCCTGAGCGCGCTCCGCGACCTGGCGGCCGCGACCCCGCTCAGCGAGGCGGAGATCGCCAGGGCGGTGGAGCAGGGGGTGGTCGCCACCTACCGCCGCCTTGTCGAGGACGACCCCCGGGTCCGAGCACGGGTGAACCTCTCCACGGGCACGTTCGTGGTGTATCGCGTGGACGACGCGGGCGGCGAGGAGCCGGTCGAGATCGACGCCCCCGACTTCCCCCGCCAGGCCGCCTCCGCCGCCCGCACCGCCGTCGCCGAGCGGCTGGCGAATGTCGAGCAGCGCCGGATCCTGGGCGAGGGGACGAACCAGCGCGGCGTCCTGCGCGATGCCATCGTCGAGCGCCGCCTGGGCTCGATCTGGTACGTCGATGCGGGCGGCGTCCCCGGGATGCTGCCGCCCGAGGAGCAGATCCCGGGTGAGCGCCTCGCCGTCCGGGACCATATCAAGGTGGTGATCGTCGAGGGCCGCCGCAAGGGACCCGATGCGGTCGTGGTGGTATCGCGGTCGCATCCACAGGTCGTCCAGCGGCTCATGGAGCAGGAGGTCCCCGAGCTGCAGACCGGCCAGGTCGTGGTCCGCGCCATCGCCCGCGACCCCGGGCGGCGGACCAAGGTGGCCGTCGACGCGCCCGATGGCGACGTCGATGCCCAGGGAGCGTGCATCGGGCGAAATGGCGTACGCCAGCGCGCGGTCACCTCGGAGCTAGGCGAGGAGCAGGTGCAGATCGTGGCCTGGTCCGCCGACCCCGGGACGTTCGTCATGAACTCGCTCATCCCCGCCGTGGCACTGGGCGTCGAGCTCGACCTCGAATCGCGGACCGCCCATATCTCGGTGGCCTCGGATCAGCTCTCGCTCGCGATCGGACGGGGTGGTGAGAACGCGCGTCTCGCCGCGCGACTGACCGGCTGGCGCATCGATATCCGCGGCGACACGCCCCAGACGTCCGATGGTCCGGAGGCCGGCGACCCGGGCCCAGGCTGACCGGGGGTGGCTCCCTCAGATCCGCTTCGAACCTGCGTCGGATGCAGGAGGGTGCGCCCCAAGGGCGAACTGATCCGGCTGGCGGTCATCGGTGGCCCTGGGAGGGTTACCCTTGACCCGACTGGCCGCTCGCCAGGCCGGGGCGCGTATCTCTGCCGGGAAACGGGTATCACCTGTCTGCGCCAGTCACGGCGGCACCGATCCCTGGCGCGCTCGCTTCGGGTCGGGGATGATGTAATCGACGAGCCCACCCTCGCCGCAGCGCTGCGGGAGCTCGTCACGGAGGAATCGACATAGCAACGGTCAAGAAAGTCACCCTGCCGGCAGGTCTCACGGTCGCTGAGCTCGCCGAACGCCTCGAGGTGTCGGGTCCACAGCTGATCAAGTACCTGATGAGCAATGGCGTGATGGCCGCGCTCAACGCGACGGTGGATTTCGACACCGCAGCGCTCGCAGCCGACAACTTCGGGTTCGAGGCGGAATCCGAGGAATCGGTCGCCGAGCAGGCAAAGGGCACGTCGCCTGGCGGAGGCCGGCGCAAGCACCCCTTGATCGATCTCTCCAGTGCCGCTCCGGGGACGCTGGTCAGCCGGCCGCCGATCGTGGCGGTGCTCGGCCACGTCGACCATGGCAAGACATCGCTCCTTGACGCCATCCGCAAGACCAAGGTTGCCGCCGGCGAGGCGGGCGGGATCACCCAGGTGATCAGCGCATACCAGGTCGAGCGCAAAGGCCGCCTGATCACCTTCATCGACACCCCCGGCCATGCGGCGTTCACAGCCATGCGGGCCCGCGGAGCGGACGTGACCGACGTCGCGATTCTGGTCGTCGCCGCCGATGACGGGGTCATGCCGCAGACCGAGGAGGCCATCCAGCACATCCACGCCGCGGGCGTGCCGATCGTCGTGGCGCTGAACAAGATCGACAAGGATGGAGTGAACCCGGATCGGGCGCTCCAGCAACTCGCCGAGCGCGGCGTCGTTGCCGAGCAACCGTACGGCGGCGATGTGCCGGTCGTGAGAACCAGTGCCAGGACCGGTGAAGGCATCGACGATCTGCTCGAAAGCGTGCTGACCGTCTCCGACATCCTGGTCGAGCCGAAGGCAGATCCGAGCGGCCGTGCCGTGGGGACGGTGATCGACTCGCACCTGGAGCGCGGTCGGGGGGCCATCGCCACGCTGGTGGTCCAGAACGGCACACTCCGCGTCGGCGACAACCTTGTGGCAGGGTCCGCATTCGGCAAGGTGCGCGCGCTGGTCGACGACACCGGCAAGCGCATCAAGGAAGCCGGGCCGAGCACGCCTGTCGTGGTCACCGGGCTCTCCGACGTGCTGATGGCCGGCGAGATCTTCGAGGTCGTCGAGACCGAGCGCGGCGCTCGCACCGCGGCCGAGCAGCGTGGCTTCGCCGAGAAGCAGCGCCTGGCGCAGCCGGTGCGCCGGATCACCCTGGCGGACCTGGCCCAGAACATCTCCGAAGGCGAGATGAAGTCGCTCAACCTCGTGCTCAAGGCCGAGGCCAACGGCTCCCTCGAGGCGCTCCGCAGCCAGGTGACGATGATCGAAGACCCCACCGTCAAGATCAAGGTCGTCGGCGAGGGTGTCGGCGCGGTGAGCGAGTCCGACGTCAACCTCGCGGCCGTGACCGACGCCATCGTCATCGGCTTCAACGTCCGGCCCGACGATCACGCCCGCGCTGCAGCCGAGGAGCAGGGGGTCGACGTCCGCTTCTATGACGTCGTCTACCAGGTGACCGACGATATCGAGAAGGCCGTCAAGGGCCTCTACCAGCCGACCATGATCGAGGTCACCCAGGGCCGCGCCGAGGTCCGGCGCGTCTACCAGGTCGACGGCAAGCCGGCGATCGCGGGGTCCCACGTGCTCGACGGCAGGATCACGCGCAACGCGACCTGCCGGGTCATCCGCGACGGCAAGGAGATCGCGCAGAGCCGCATCGATGCGCTGAAGCGCTTCAAGGACGACGTCCGCGAAGTCACCCACGGCTACGACTGCGGTATCACCCTCGCCGACTTCAGCGACTTCCACGAGGGCGACATCCTCGAAGCGTTCACGATGGAGCAGCAGAACGCGTGACGCTCCGCTCCGGAGCTCGCAGCCCGCGCCGCGAGCGGGTGGGTGAGCAACTGCGCGAAGAGATCTCGGCGATGATGCTCACCGAGATCAAGGACCCGAGGGTCCGGTTTGCCTCGATCTCGCGCGTCCGCATGAGCCCCGACCTGCGCGAGGCGTGGCTGGCGGTGAGCGCCCTCGGTGATGATGCCGAACGACAGAACGTGGTCTCGGCGCTCGGCCACGCCGAGGGGTACCTTCGTGCTCAACTGGGCAGACGGCTCGAGAACCTGAGGAGCGTCCCCCGGCTTCACTTCGAGCTCGACGAATCGATCGCGTACAGCGTGCGGGTGAGCACGCTCCTCAGAGAACTCGCCGGCGAACGTCCCGCCGAGGCAGTCGTGGAGGTTCCCGAGTGACCGTAGCAGCCCCCGCTCTCTGGCCACGTCTCGAGGACGTCGTCGACCCGATCCGCACCATCATCCAGACCACCGATCAGGTCACCTGCCTGGCGCACAAGGACGCGGACGCCGACAGCCTGGGATCGGCGCTCGGCTTCGCCATCGCGCTGCGCAGCATCGGACAGCGGGTTCGCGTCGTGGTCCCCGAACCGCTCCCGCGGCTGCTCGAGTACCTGCCCGGCTTCGAGACCGTCGAGGTTGGCGGCGCGCCGCTCGGCGACACGGTGTTCACCTTCGACTGCGCGACGCTCGGCCGGTTCGGCGAGCGCCGTGCCGAGGTCGAGCACGCGAGCATCGTGGTCAATATCGACCACCACTCGAGCAACACCGCGTTCGGCACCATCAACCTCGTCGACGCGGCGGCCAGCGCGACCGGTCAGGTGATCCACCGCCTGCTCCGCGAGCTGGGCGCTCCGATCAGCCCCGCGGTCGCGACCAACCTCTATGCGGCGCTCTTCACGGACACGGGCGGCTTCCGGCACGAGAACACGACCGAGGAGTCGCTCCGCCTCGCCGCCGCCCTGGTCGCCGCCGGAGCCGACCCCGGGTGGGTCGCACTCAAGAGCTACAAGTCGCGCTCCCTGGCGCAGGTGCGGCTGGAAGGCCTCGCCGTCGCCCGGATGCATTCCGAGATGAACGGGCGCCTGCTCTGGTCCGAGGTGACCACTGGGATGCTCGAGGAGACGGGCGCGGACATGCAGGACGCCGAGGGCATCATCGACGCGCTCCAGAGCATCGCGACCATGCAGATCGCGATCCTGTTCAAGCAGCACACCCCCGACCGCAGCAAGATCAGCGTGCGCACCCGCGAGCCCCTCGACGCCACCGAGGTCTGCACGCCGTTCGGAGGTGGAGGCCACAAGCGCGCTGCCGGCGCCGAGTTTGGGGACCCGCTTCCCATCGCCGAGCGCAGGGTGCTCGAGGTCGCTCGCCGGTTGATCGACTCAGCCCGGTGACCGGCGTCGCCGCACCGGGCGCCGGCCCGCGCTCCGGGTCGGCTGTCGCGCGCCGAGGAGGCGTGCTCCCGCTCGACAAACCTGCGGGAATCACGTCGTTCGATGCCATCCGCCAGGTCCGGCGCATCCTCGGAGAGCGCCGCGTCGGTCACGCGGGAACGCTCGATCCGACCGCGACCGGGCTGCTCCCGATCTGCGTGGGCCGCAGCACCCGCTTCGTCGACTACTTCCACGCTCAGCCCAAGACCTACCACTGCGTGGTGCGCCTCGGGGAGCGCAGTGACACGTGCGACACCGAGGGGGTCGTCGTCACCGGGGCGGATGCGAGCGCACTCACCGCCGACCGGGTCCGTTCGGAGCTCACCCGCTTCAACGGGGAGATCGACCAGATTCCCCCGATGCATTCGGCGGTGCGGCACGAGGGCAAGCACCTCTACGAGCTCGCGCGGGCGGGGGAGGAGGTCGTGCGCGAGCCTCGCCGAGTGACCATCTACTCAGCGGACCTGGTCGATTTCCGGCCCGGCGCCGTCGCCGAGGCTGAGATCGTCGTGGTGAGCGGCAAGGGCGCGTACATGCGCGTGCTCGCAGCCGATCTCGGGGACGCGCTCGGCACCGGAGGGCTGCTCGGCTGGCTTGCCCGGACGAGCTACGGAACCCTGGGGCTCTCGTCGGCAATCACCCTCGAGCAGTTCGAGGCCATGGAAGAACCCTGGCTCGCGCTCCTCCCGCCAGAGGTTGCCGTGGCGCATCTGCCGCTCGTGAACCTTGGGCCGGCGCAGGTGCAGCAGATCCGGCGCGGCCAGTCGGTATGGCTGCCCCGGTCGATCCTGCCGGATGTCGCCGGAGAATGCCGCATGCACGATCCAACCGGCGAGCTGATCGGCATCGGAGAGCTCAACGGCGGACTGCTCCGGCCGACCAAGGTGCTGGCCGGCTGACGTCGCGATGGAACTGCTCCATGAGTTCCCCGCACGGGAGGCGGGCGGCCAAGGGTCGGTGGTGACGATCGGCAGCTTCGACGGCGTTCACATCGGTCACCAGCGTCTGCTCGAGCGCGTGCGTACGGCAGCCGCTCGTGGCTCGATGACCCCGGTCGCGATCACCTTCGACCCACACCCGCGCTGCGTGGTCGACCCTTCGGGGTGCCCGCCGCTGCTCTGCAGCCTCGACGACCGCATCGAGCTCCTCCGCAGGGCCGGCGCCGAGCGGGTGGTCGTCATCCCCTTCACCCGCGAGTTGAGCGCGTGGAGCGCCGACCGCTTCGCCACCACGCTCATCGAGAGCCTCGGGATGCGGCGGCTCATCGTCGGGCCCGGGTTCGCGCTCGGTCACGGCCGCGAGGGCAACCTCGAGTTCCTCGCACGTCTGGGCAGGCGACGCGGGTTCAGGGTGATCACCGTGGCGCCGGCGAAGCGCGGCGGCCGCCCGGTGTCGTCTGGTCGCGTCCGGGACGAGATCGCCTCGGGAAGCTTCTCGGAGGCGATCTCGATGCTCGGCCGCCCCTACGTCCTCGAGGGCGTGGTCGAACGCGGCGAGGGTCGGGGCGCCGGATTGGGGGTTCCGACCGCCAACCTCGGCGTCGACGAGCAGCGCTGCATCCCGGCGGCCGGCGTCTATGCCGGATGGCTCGACTTCGGTGAGGGCTGGCGACCCGCGGCAACTGGGATCGGCACGCGGCCGACCTTCGGCGGCGGTTCGATGACCATCGAGGCCCACGTCCTCGACTACGACGGCGATCTCTACGGACGCCGGGTGCGGCTCGCGCTGCGACGCCGGATCCGTCCCGACCGCGCATTCAATTCGATCGCTTCACTGCAGACGGCGATGGCCCGAGACATCGCGCAGACCCGCGCGATGGTGCGACGATTCGCGCAGCCCGCGTGATGTGCACCATGTCCACGTGCAGTCCGGCGCCGTGCCTCTGCCGCATCACGCGCGGCGAGGGTCAGGCCGCTCGGCGGCGATCTCCTGTTAGACTTGCGGCGAACAATCGTGCCAATCGTTAGATCCAAATCCGAGATAATCGCGGAGCATCGGCGCCACGAAACGGACACCGGCTCCACGGAAGTCCAGGTGGCTGTGCTGTCTGAACGTATCAGCTCGCTCACCGAACACCTTCGCGATCACCCCAAAGACCATGCGTCGCGCCGCGGGTTGCTCAAACTCGTCGGCCAGCGCCGCCGGTTGCTCGACTATCTGTCGGGCACTGACGTCGAGCGCTATCGCGCACTGATCGGCCGCCTCGGTCTGCGCCGATAGTGTCAGTCGCGACCATCATTACGACCCAAGAAACACACACCATCAACCGACCCGGAGCCGGCTCATTCCGGCGACGTCGCACTCACAGGTGAGACGTTGGGGTCCGTGTATCAGGAAGCGGTGCCGCAGCTGCAGCGCGAACCGTCCTGCCTGATGCCCAGTCCCCAACACCTCACCGCTGTCGAGCGCGGCGAAGCGGACCTATTCCGGCGCGGGTCATCACCAGGAGACACGCGTGGCCATCCCCGACAATCTCAAGAAAACATTTGAAACGGATTTCTGCGGCAAGCGCCTGATCGTCGAGACCGGGTATATCGCGGAACAGGCAAACGGCGCGGTCATGCTGCGCCTCGGCGACACCGCATTGCTGGTCACCGCGGTCGCATCGAAAGCGCCGCGAGAGGGCATCGATTTCTTCCCGTTGACCTGCGACTACGAGGAGAAGCTCTACGCCGCCGGCCGGATCCCGGGATCGTTCCCCCGGCGCGAGGGACGGCCCAGCGAGGCCGCGACGATCACCAGCCGGATGATCGACCGTCCCATGCGGCCGCTCTTTCCCAAGGACTTCCGCAATGACGTCCAGATCGTCGCCACAGTCCTGAGCACCGACCAGGAGCAGGACCCGGCGACGCTCGCGGTCACCGGCGCTTCATGCGCGCTGCAGATCAGCGGCATTCCCCACGCGGGACCGGTCGCGTGCGTTCGCGTCGGCATGCTCGACGGGCAGCTGATGCTCAACCCGACACTCACACAGATCAACGAGTCCGCGCTTGACCTCATCGTTGCGGGCACGTGGGATGCGATCGTCATGGTGGAGGCCGGAGCGCATCAGATCTCCGAGCACACCATGCTCGACGCGCTGCGCATGGCCCACACCGAGATCCGCAAGCTCGTGGAGTTCCAACGGGGTCTCCATGACGCGATCGGCAAGCCGACCATGAGCTACCCGTCGCAGAAGGTCTCGCCGGAGATCACCGCGGCGGTCCACGAATTCGTCGCGGATCGCGTCGGCAGCGCCGCGCGCAACCCTGACAAGGCGTCGCGCGAAGCAGCGCTCGACCAACTCCAGCAGGAGTCGGTGACCGCACTCGAGGAGCGCTTCCCCGATGGCCGTTCCGACATCGGCAAGGCTTACGAGTCCGAGGTCAAGAAGGCGGTGCGCGCCGCGATCCTCAACGAAGGCATCCGCCCCGACGGACGCCGTACCGACGAGATCCGGCCCATCTGGTGCGAGGTCGGCGTGCTTCCCCGCACCCACGGATCGGCGCTGTTCACGCGCGGGCAGACGCAGGCGCTCTCGGTCGTCACCATCGGTTCCGGCCAGGATCAGCAGAAAATCGACGGTCTCGGCCTCGAGAACTTCAAGCGCTTCTTCCACCACTACAACTTCCCGCCATTCTCGGTGGGGGAGGCGCGGCCCCTGCGTTCCCCGGGCCGCCGCGAGATCGGCCACGGCGCACTTGCGGAGCGCGCGGTGCACAACGTGATGCCGGAAGAGGAGAAGTTCCCCTACGTGGTGCGCATCGTCAGCGAGATCCTGTCGAGCAACGGCTCGACCTCGATGGCATCGGTATGTGGATCGTGCCTTGCCCTCATGGACGCGGGCGTTCCGCTGGTGGCGCCGGTCGCGGGAATCGCGATGGGGCTCATCACCGATGAAGGTGCCGAGCACGCAGCGATCCTCAGCGACATCCAGGGGATGGAGGATGCGCTCGGCGACATGGACTTCAAGGTCGCCGGTTCTGCGACCGGGATCACCGCGATGCAGATGGACTGCAAGATCAGTGGCCTGAGCTGGGACCTGATGGAGCGCGCGCTCGAGCAGGCACGCGTGGGCCGCTTGCACATCCTGGGCAAGATGACCGAGGTGCTCGCCGCGCCGCGGTCCGAGCTGAGCCCATGGGCGCCTCGCATCGAGGTCATCAACATCAACCCCGACAAGATCCGCGACGTCATCGGCCCAGGCGGCAAGATGATCCGCAAGATCGTCGAGGAGACCGGCGCCCAGATCGACGTCGAGGACGATGGTCGCGTGTTCATCGCGTCGGCGAACGCCGCTGCGCGCGAGCAGGCGGTCGCGATGATCCACGACCTGACCGACGACATCGAGATCGGCAAGATCTACAAGGGCAAGGTGTCACGCCTCATGGGCTTCGGCGCGTTCGTCGAGATCATGCCGAAGAAGGAGGGCCTGGTCAGGATCGGTCAGCTGGCCGAACACCACGTCGACAAGGTTGAGGACGTCGTCAACATCGGCGACGAGATCATGGTCAAGGTCATCGAGGTCGACGATCGTGGCCGCGTCAACCTCTCGAGGCGTGAGGCGATCCGCGATCTCTCCAGGCAGCAGCAGGAAGCCGGCGGAAACGGCGCCGGTGGGCCTGCCTAGCCGACCGGCCGTCGCCGTCGTCGGCGCCACCGGCGCCGCCGGCGGCACGCTGGTGCGCATCCTCGGTGAGCGTGCGTTTCCGGCGTCCGCGCTCGAGCTCTATGCCAGTCCGCGAAGTGCCGGCCGCCGTGTCAGCACGTACCTCGGCGACGTTGCCGTGCGTGAGCTGAGCGGGGATGCGCTCCGCGGCGCGGACATCGTGTTCTTCGCAGCAGGAGCCGGAACATCACGGCGCCATGCCCCGGGAGTCGCCGATGCCGGCGGCGTGGCGGTCGACAAGTCGAGCGCATACCGCATGGATCCGGCAGTTCCCCTGGTGGTCCCCGAGGTGAATGCACCGCAGATCGCGCGGCACCGGGGCATCGTCGCCAATCCCAACTGCGTGGCGATCCCGATGAGCATCGTCCTGGCGCCGCTGCAGCGCGCATACGGCCTGCGTCACGTGACCGCGGCGACCTACCAGGCGGCCACGGGGGCGGGAATCGGCCTCGCGGATGAGCTGGAGGCGCAGACCCGCGACGACGTTGCCGGCACCGAGCCGACGGCGACCGTATATCCGCACGTGCTCCACGGCAACGTGGTTCCCGGGGGGTGGGCCATGCAGGGCGCCGATACCGAGGAGGAGATCAAGGTGATCGCCGAAACGCGCCGCGTGCTCGACACACCCGGCTTGCGCATGAGCGTGACCACGGTTCGTGTCCCGGTGGCGATCGGGCACAGTGCCGCCGTGTGGGTCGAGCTCGACACCGGCGCGGATCCCGACGACGTGCGCGCGCTGTTGCGCTCCGCGCCCGGAATCGTGGTCGTCGATGATCCCGCCACACAGCGATACCCGATGCCGCGCGCGGTCGCGGGCACCGATGACGTCCAGGTGGGTCGGGTCCGCCGCGATCCCGGGACCGAGAACGGGATTGCGCTCTTCTTCAGCGCCGACAACCTGCGCAAGGGTGCGGCGACCAATGCCGTGCAGGTCGCGGAGCTGCTGCTCCGTGAGCGCTGAAGCGCTCGGCATGGATCGCCCGAAGACGCCCGGCGTCGTGCTCTAAACTCCGCCAATGGTGGCGACGACCGAAGAGGTCCTCGAGCTCCACGGGCGCGTGCGGGAGTGCACCGCATGCCCGTTGCACCTCACACGCATCCAGGCGGTCCCCGGCTACGGCCCGGTGACCGCGCGCGTGATGGCGGTCGGGGAGGCCCCGGGCGAGAACGAGGACCGCGAGGGCAAACCCTTTGTCGGCGCCGCCGGCCGCCTGCTGACCAGCCTGCTCGAGTCAGCCGGGCTGGATCGGCGCGACATCTACATCACCAACATCGTCAAGTGCCGTCCGCCCCGCAATCGCGATCCCGAACCGCTCGAGGTCGAGGCCTGCAGCCACTACCTCGATGAGCAGATCGCGCTGCTGCAGCCGGACGTCATCCTGCTGCTCGGCCGGCACGCGCTGCAGCGACTCCTTCCCGGCGCCGGGGGTATCTCGCGCCTTCACGGCGAGCGCGTGCGTCGCGACGACCGCGTGTACGTCCCCCTGTTTCACCCCGCCGCCGCCCTCTACAACGGCGGGCTGAAAGAGACGCTCGAGGCGGACATGCGGCGCGTCCGCGGCTACCTGGCCGACGCCGAAGCCACGCGAGCGCGCCGCGCCGGAGGCGCTTCAGCGTCCGAGCTGCGCAGGGTCGCGGCCGCAGCCGGCGGTGATCAGATGGATCTCTTTTGACCGAGGCACCCGGGTCGGGTCAGCTGACGCTCATCCCGCTGGGCGGGCTCGGCGAGATCGGTCGCAACATGATGGCGCTCAGCTTCGGCGACGACATCGTGGTGATCGACACCGGCCTGATGTTTCCGGAGCAGGAGATGCTCGGCGTCGACCTGGTGATCCCGGACATCGCGTGGTTGCAGGAGCGCGTCAACAACATCCGCGGCATCGTGCTGACCCACGGCCACGAGGACCATATCGGTGCGCTCCCGTACGTCCTGCCCCGGCTGCCGGTGCCGGTGTACGGCACCGCGCTGACGCTCGGGTTCCTGCGCAACAAGCTGCGCGAGCACGGGCTTATCGAGACCACCGAATTGCACACGGTGCGCCCCGGCGACACGCGCACGCTGGGCTGCTTCGACGTGGAATGGGTGCACGCAACCCACTCGATCCCCGACGCCTGCGCGCTCGTGGTGCGCACTCCCGTGGGCGTGATCATCCACTCGGGTGACTTCAAGATCGACACCACGCCGGTGCACGGCGAGCCACCCGACCTCGCACGACTGGCTCGTATCGGCGACGAAGGGGTGCTCCTGCTGATGAGCGACAGCACCAATGCCGAGCAGGAGGGCACGACCCCGAGCGAGCGCAGCGTCGGCGAAGGCCTCGCGCCCATCTTCGCGGCTGCGCAGGGCCGCATCCTGATGGCGACGTTCGCATCCAACATCTCACGGCTGCAGCAGGCGATCAACGCCGCCCAGGCGTGCGGGCGCCGCTGTTTCATCGTCGGCCGCTCGATGCTCAAGAACATCAAGGTGGCCGAGGAGCTCGGATATCTGCGCGTCCCGCCCGGGATGTTCGTCAATCCGAAGGAGCACGAGCGGCTGCCCGACAACGAGCTTGCGATTCTCTGCACCGGTGCGCAGGGAGAGCCGCTTTCGGCGCTGGTGCGCATCGCCGCGGGCGAGCACCGCATGGTGAGCCTGCGCGAGGCGGACACCGTGATCATCAGCGCGAACCCGATTCCAGGGAACGAGGAGTCGGTGCACCGGACGATCAACAACCTGTACCGGCGCGGCGCACGGGTCTTCAACTCCTCCCGACACGGCGTCCACGCCTCCGGGCACGCCAGCCGCGAGGAGCTCAAGCTCCTGCTCACGCTGACGCGACCGCGGTATTTCATCCCCGTGCACGGGGAGTACCGCCACCTCGCCCTCCATGCCGCCCTGGCCCGTTCCGTCGGGATCCCTGCCGAGCGAGTCCTCGCAATCGACAACGGCACCGTGATCGCACTCGACGAGCATGGCGTCCGGCCCACCGGCGAGCGGGTGCGAACCGGGTATGTCTATGTCGACGGGCTCAGCATCGAGGAGGCCGGGGACGTCGTCTTCCGCGACCGGCAGCAGCTCGCCCAGGACGGGGTGATCCTGGTGGTGCTGACCGTCGAGCGATCCAGCGGAGCGGTGGTCGGGGGTCCCGATCTCGTATCCCGCGGCTTTGTCGCCGACGACGCCGACGCGCTCTTCGACGAGGCCCGCGAGCACGTCCTGTCGCTGGTGTCGCGGCTCACCCCCGACGCGGGGTACAACGCGTGGCAGGGGGCGATCCACGAGGGACTCTCGCGATTCCTCTACAAGAAGACCAAGCGCCGGCCGCTGATCCTGCCGCTGGTCACCGAGGTCTGAGGCTCAGGCACAAGCCTCCACGACAACACATTCGTGTAGTATGGGCACGGATGTTCGCCATACGCCGCCGCACCGACCGGCTTGTGCCCGTACTCGTCGACGCATTTGCGGAAGCCGGTTTGCTGATAGCATCGGGCCCGATCCAGGGGCCCCGGTAGCCCGTTCTTCCACACGTTCCACATCGAGTTCACGATATGGCTCGCTCCGCCCCAACCCGTCCCACACGCAAGCGCGCGCCGTCGCGACGCCCGCCCGCGCGATCACGGTCGCGCGCGGCGGCCCGGTCTCGAACGCCGCTGCTGCATCGTGACCTGCGCCGCGAGCTGACCGGGATCGGCGCCATCGGCGCCGGGGTGATCCTCGCCGCGGTGCTCATCCTTCCGGGCCGTGGGGCGGTCGCCGGACCGGTGGACGATGGACTCTTCGGAGCCTTTGGGGTGGGAGCCTGGCTCGGCGTCGCCGGTCTCATCCTGACGGGCACGCGGCTGTGCATGACCCCCGAGTGGCGAGCGGGAACGCTGGCCGCACTGGGCAGCGCCCTCGCGATGCTCGCCCTCCTCGGGCTGATCGGCATGGTCGGCGGAGACGCCGGCGCCCTCGGGACCTGGATCGGCTCGGGCGTGCAGCGGGTGCTCGGTGGCGCGGGCGCGGGCGCGGCGCTGATCGTGGTCGCCCTGCTCGGCGTGATCCTGGCCACCGATCTCCGCACCGGGACCGTGGTCCGGGCGCTCGGCCGCTGGTTCGCCGCCGAAGCGGAGGGGTTGCGCCGCGATCGGGCGGTCAGCCTCTCCGGTGGGCGAGCGCGCGTCTTCCCTCCGCCGGCACCGGAGCCGTCCACGGAGCTGGCGGGCATTCCCATGGTGCTGCCGTTCGATCCGCCCAGGGCTGCGGCGCCGGCGACCGCCTTCCTCGACCCGGAGGAGCCGCAGGCGACCGGCGAGGACCTCGGGGAGCACGGCTTCACACGCGAGTTCGAAGGTGTTGCCGCGGCGCCCGGGGACGCACCTGTGCTGATCGGACCGGTTCCCGAGGTCGGTATCGGCCACGCGGTGATGATCAACGA
>JBAQGL010000265.1:0-2292 GCA_049287785.1 Candidatus Dormiibacterota bacterium
GGAGAGAGCTATGACTGTGCTGGCGAGAGTTGAGGGTCGCGTCTTCGCCGACTATCACCAGTTCTACGTGGTTGACGGCGGCAGCTGGGCTGCACGCAGTCCCGATACGGACACCAGCAACCCGGAGTTCTGGTCAGCGGAGGCGTTCGGCCGAGGCCTCGCCGCCCTCCCGGGCGTGCTGGGGATTGGCACCGCTTCGTACGGGACGGTGCCGGTTGCCGTTGAGGTGGGCGATGGGCGTCCCTTCCTGGAAGTGGCGGACTTCGATCGCGTGGCCGAAGCGTCGCTCAACCTGGCGTCAGGCTCGGTGCTGGTCATCGGTAGCACAGCGCCCGAGGGCTTGACTGCGGGCGGGCTCCCCGCGTGCTGGTACCGGGTGGTGGTGTGCTCGTCGAGGCTCGACCTCGGTGTCGAATCCGGCGTGGGGGGCGATCGATACGCTCTGTGGATGTGGCCCGAGCCACCCGCTCCACCTGTGGCGGTCAGACGGTATACATACGCTGACTACACAACCACGCCGCTCGGGCAGAGTGTTCGTTGACCGACCGCCATTCACCAGACGAAGGGAATCAGCCGCTTCGTCCGCCGGCTGTATTCGATGTATCCCGGAAGATCACGACGCAGGAGCGCTTCCTCAGCGCCGACCCGCCTGTGGTACGCGTACCCAAGGAGCCCGCCGACCACCTGGACGACAGGAACGCTGCGCGAGGTTAGTGCAAATCCTGTCCAGATCATGAGGGAGCCCGCGTATCCCGGATGGCGTACGAATCGATACGGTCCCCGATCGACAACGTGTTGCGCTCGTTCTACTCGGAGGGTTCGCGAATAGGACCCTCCGAGCGTGCGCATCGACCACGCGCGAAGGCCGAGCCCGGCCACTTCGATGCCGGCACCGATCGGCCCCGCGGCCCGTGGGAGCTGCGGCCGCCGCCTCATCCGCACAAGGGGCGCCGCGATCGCGGCGGTCACATATGCGGCGACGATCAGCCGCGTGGTGCCGCGATCGTCAGCTGAAGCGTCGAGGCTGGACGCCGAACCACGCCGGCGGGTTGCAGCCTCGAGCAGGATGAACCCCGCCACGCCCCCATACCCGGCCAGGAACCATCCGGCGCCACCGGAAGACATGCGTGGCTCAGGTGTCTCGCTCACGACGAGAGCGTGACACCGGGCTGGTACGCTCCGCCACATGAGTGACGACCGTCCCGTCCTGCTCTTCGGTGAGACATATCACCACCCGAACATCCTGTATCGGACCGGATTCCTCGTGCCCGACCCGGTGGTCGTCGTCGATCGAGGCGGGAGCGACACCGTGCTCTGGGTGAGCGCGCTCGAGGAGGGCCGCGCCCGCAAGGAAGCCTCGGTCGGCGCGGTGCGCAGCACCATGGAGCTCGAGATCCCGGCGCCGCGCGCCGGCGGCAACGAGTACGTCGGCTGGGCGGACCTGGTGACCGCCGTGTGCCGCGAACATGGCCTCAACGCGGTCGACGTCGACGCCGAGTTCCCCACCGTGCTCGCCGATCACCTGCGCCAGAACGACGTCGACGTCCGCCCTCGAACCGACATCTACCAGCAGCGGCGCCGGATCAAGTCGGCCGAGGAGATCGAGTGGATCACCGCGACGGAGAACGCCGGCATGGCGGCGCTGCAGAAAGCGATCGACGTCATCGCCGCCGCTGAGATCCGCGACGGGTTGCTGGTCCGGGATGGCCGGAACCTGTCGAGCGCGGACCTCATCTTCGCCGTCGAGAGTCACCTGCTGGAGAACGGCAACAGCACCGTTGACTCGATCTGCTGCGGCGGCCCCGAGTCGGCGGACCCGCACCGTACGGAGAGCGAGGTCATACGTGCGGGGCTGCCGATCGTGCTCGACATCTACCCGTTCGACAAGCGCACCCGGTACTGGGGCGACATGACCCGCACCGTCGTCCGAGGCACGCCGCCCCCGGAGGTGATGCGGATGTGGGACGCGGTGCTCGAGGCGCAGCAGGCCGGGCTCGACGCGGTGCGACCGGGCGTGAACGGTCGCGACGTCCACTTCGCCTGCTGTGAGGTCTTCAAGCAGCACGGCTACGGCTCGCTCCCCAAGCCCTATCGAGACATCCAGAGCGATGCCCGGTTCATCCACGGCACCGGGCACGGGCTGGGCCTCGAGATCCACGAGTATCCACGGATCAGCGAAGCGGACGTGGTCCTCGAGGTCGGCGACGTGATCACCGTCGAACCGGGGCTGTACGACCCGCGCTTCGGAGGCATCCGGATCGAGGATCTCGTGGTCGTGACCGAGACCGGCTG
>JBAQGL010000266.1:0-2892 GCA_049287785.1 Candidatus Dormiibacterota bacterium
CGAGAGAGCGCGACAATCTGCTTGCGCGAACGAGGGAGCGGCCAAGCTGAGCAGCGGACCGGACGATCTCCCGTCCGTCGAAGCTGAGTGGGTCCTAACGCGGGACAGCAGCAGCGTGGCCTCCAAGACCGACGTCGCCGAGAGCTCCTCGCACGTTCCAACTGCGGTCGTGTCACGCGGTTGTCACGGCTGGTCACGGCGCGATGACATGGGCGGGCCACCGCCGCAGCCGATGGGAGACTGGCCGCGATGCGTCTTTCCAGGTTTTCGTGTGCCCGTCACCGTCTCGCGCTCGCGCTGCCGTTCGCGCTGGCGCTGACACTGATCGCTGCGCCGGCCGCTGCGGGACCATCGCCGACTCCGACGCCCAGCCTCACCCAGGCGCAGCAGGCAGCGGCGGCGGCCAAGATCGACGCGCAGAACGCCAAGGACGCCGCCAACAACGCTGACGGCGCCCTCGCTCTGGCGCGGAGTGCGCTGGCGGCTGCAAACGCGCATCTGGCGCAGATCAACAGTGAGATCGGAGCGCTGGACGTGACCATCGCGGCCGACACAGCGACGCTGCACACGGTCGATGCGGCGCTCAAGGCGGATCGCGGACACCTGTCCGCGTACCTCCGCCAGTCGTATGAGAACGGCGGGTCACAGGCGATGCTCGCGTACATCATCTCGGCGAACACGATCGCCGCCGCGATCCAGCGCGATGTGCAGGTGAACGAGATCTCGTCCGCGAGCCAGCAGCTGGTGGCGCGCATCGGTGTCGAAGAGCAGCAGGCCACGAGCACGCTTGCACACCACACCGCTGCACTCGCGCAGCTTGCCGCCGAGGAGGAGCAGTCGCGGACCGAGCAGGCGATCATCAAGGTGCAGACGCAGACCCTGCTGCAGGCCGACATCACCGCGCACGCTCACGTGTCCCAGGCTCAGAAGGCACTGGCCGCAGCGGTCGCGGCTCTCGCTGCCGCCCGCGCACGAGACGCGATCTACAAGCCGGTTCCGGGTCCGCTGTTCACGGTCGACACCAACCTGACCACCCCGAGCGGCGAGACCGCCGCAAGCCTGAATCAATTCCTGAACGGTTCATTGCTGGCCGGGCTCGGGGCCAGCTTCATCAAAGCGGAGACCGCTTACCACGTCAGCGCTCGTTACTTCGTGGCGCACGCGATTCTCGAGTCCGGCTGGGGCTCGAGTTGGATCGCGCAGAACAAGTACAACCTCTTTGGCTTCGGAGCCGATGATGCGAACCCCAACGGTGATGCGATGACCTTCACGAGTTTCGACGCGTGCATTCAGTACGTCGCGCAGTTCATCGAGGTCAACTACCTCACCGTCGGCGGCCAGTTCTATCACGGGCCGACGTTGCGCGGTATGAACGTCGACTACGCGAGCGATCCCAACTGGGCCGAGAAGATCGCCAGCATCGCGGACACGATTCCTCCTCTCGCTGTTCCCTGATCGCGGGATCACCACCCGATCACGGCGCTATCCGTCTGCACCCCCAGCTGCCCTTGGGTCCCGCAGTTCTCGTCATATTTGGCCGGAACTGGATCGCCGCCGGCATTCCCTCGCTCGTCGTTCCGTGATCGCGCGGGATTTACTACTGCGCTGGGGTTGCTGATGAAGGTGCTGGCACCGAGAGTGTGGCGGCCTGAGCGTGCGCTCTCATGAGTCCCGCAATTGTCATCAGGAGCGCGCCTGCGACGGCGGCCAACGCGCCACGGAGAAACACGTAGTAGCCGGCGTAGAGGAGATAGGGCTCTCCATACACCACGCCGTCCTGCATCCACGTTCCAGGGAGCTTGAGTGCCAGCCCGAGCGTGACCAGCGATGCTGCCAGAGCGATGAAGCCGGTAGCCTGGCGGCGAACTCCCACGAGGTGACAGGCGGCGACGAGGCCCAGCAAAACCACGGTACCGAGGACAAACCACGCGTCGGAACCACTGATGATGCTGATGGTGATCTGGATGGGAGCGTCCAGGCCGTCGCCCCAATTTCCCCCTGTGTACGGGAGGAATGCGGCCACGCACATGACCACCGCGGCGGCGACGCAAACTACGGCGCCGAACGCGCCAACCCATCGCGTCGCGGTACGCATGAGTGCATCGTCGCCGCCCGACCCGCTAGGTTTTCGAACGGTCACACACCTGTCGCAGCGTTTTCTGCCGGCGCGTCGGCTAGTCTGGCCGCATGCAGCATCCGATCGGCGAGCACGCGCTTCTCGCCGATTGCAGGACCGCGGCGCTCATCGACCCCGACGGCAACGTGGCATGGCTCTGCTGGCCGTGGATCGATTCCACCCCGGTGTTCTTCTCGATACTCGACGAGGGTCGCGGCGGCATGTTCTCGCTGCGCCCGGCACGGCCGGACGCGGGCGTCGTGTCACGCCGCTACCACCCCCGCTCGCTGGTCCTCGAAACCGTCTGGCAGATTGGCAGCGCGCGACTCATCGTTGACGACGCACTCGACCTGGCCGATGGGCCGCTCCTGATCCGCTCCGTCCGCGCGGAGGGCGACGCAGTCGCCGTCATGGTCCGGCTGACCGCGCCGTCCTGGCCGGGGACCGCCGCGGTGGTTCGCGTGCACGATCAGTCCCTCGAGCTGGAAGGCGCAGCCCGCGTGGTGGTGCATGCGCCATCGGGATGGACGCCGGCGGCGAACAGGGCGACCTGCGAATTCACCGTCGACCCGGGAACGCCGGCAACCGTAACGCTGGGCGGAGCAGGCGTACCGGCACATGCCGCCGCAGGTGTCACCTCGACTCTCGTCGAGTGGCGGCGGACGATCCCGGTACTCACGGCGCCCGAGCGGATGCCGGACACCGGCGATCTCCTGGCCACCACCGCCGCGGTCCTGGTGGGGCTGCATCGTCGCGATGGAGGCATCGTCGCGGCT
>JBAQGL010000267.1:0-6193 GCA_049287785.1 Candidatus Dormiibacterota bacterium
CCGTAGAGGGTGTTCGACAGCGACCGGGGGATCGGCGTGGCGGTCATGGCCAGGTAGTTGGGCATCGCACCGGAGGTCTGGCGCAGCCGCTGGCGCTGGGCGACGCCGAAACGATGCTGCTCGTCGACCACGACGAGACCGAGGTTGACCATGGCGACGTCGTCCTCGATGAGCGCGTGCGTCCCGACGATCAACGAGTCGTGGCCGCCCGCCAGTCCGGCGAGAATCTCCCGGCGTGCGGCCGCAGAGGTGCTGCCGACGAGCAGGCGAGGTGGGAGGCCGTGCGGGGCGAGGAGCTTGTCGAGGGTCGCATGGTGCTGGCGGGCGAGGATCTCGGTCGGCGCCATGACCGCGGTCTGGAACCCGCCGCGGTGGGTCATGAGCGCTGCCAGCGCGGCGACCACCGTCTTGCCACTGCCGACATCGCCCTGGAGGAGCCGGTTCATCGGCCCCGGGGCGGCGAGATCGGTGAGGATCTCGTGCCCTGCGACGCGCTGACCGTCGGTGAGCGTGAACGGCAGGGTCGCGACGAAACCTCGGGCAACCTCGATGTCGTACGGGACGATCACGCCCGGTCCGCTCATGCGCCGGCGCCGCGCGCGCTCGGCGGCAACCTGGAGCAGGAACAACTCCTCGAATGCGATGCGCTCGCGAGCGCGTGTCGCGCTCTCGATGCTGTCCGGCTTGTGAACCTGGTACAGGGCTTCGGCGATCGGCATCAGGGTCTCGGCCTCACGGACCGATGGCGGCAGGTGATCGGGCACCTGGGTCGTGAGTCCGAGCAACGGCTCGATGCGGGCCCGGAGAAAGCGCGAGGTGATGCCTTCCGTTTCCGGGTACACCGGGGCGAGCGTCCCGACGTGGCGCTGGTCTGGCCCCATGCGCTCGAAGGCGGGGCTGCGAAAGGTGAGCCCCGTCCTCGACTGCTCGACCTTGCCGCTGACCATCAGCTCCATGCCGGGCTGCAGCTGCTTGATGAGAAACGGCTGGTTGAACCACACCGCAGTGGCCACGGCGCCGTCGTCTTCGAGCGTCGCCTCGACGAGCACCATCTTCTTGTACGGGCTGCGCCGCGAGCTGACATTGCGGATCCGCACGTGCGCGGTCTGCACGATCCCCACCTGGAGCGCTCGCAGCGAAACGGTGTTCCGCGTGTCCTCGTAGCGGCGGGGCAGATGGAAGAGGAGGTCGCGGATGGTGCTGATGCCGAGCCGTTGGAGTCGCTGCGCCTGTCGCGGGCCGATCCCGGTGAGCCGGAACAGCGGCAGGTCGAGTTCGAGCGGCACATGCAGCGGCGTCACGATCGAAACGTGTTGCGAACTCACAGCCATTCCATCGTGGCAGGCCTGCCCGATTAGTCCGCGCCGAGGCAGGCGACTCCCAGACCACCGGGTCCGCTGTACGCACCGACGACCGGGCCGATGCGCCCGAGCACCGCGGTGACGTTCGAGACCGCCGCGCCCAGTCGCGTCTCGAGGTCGGCCATCGAGTCGGCTGCGGCGGCGTGAAACTCGGCCAGGCTGCGCAGCGGGGCACAGCCGCGAACCTGGTCGACGATCATGTCGATGCCCTTGGATCGGCTTCGCGGGCGAGCGAGCGGGACGACCTCGCCATCCCTGACGGCGATCAACGGTTTGACGCTGAGCAGGCTGCCGACGAATGCCTGGGCACGACCGATCCGTCCGCCGCGATGCAGGTAGGTGAGCGTGTCGAGCAGGACCAGGATCGTGACCTTGCTCCGTCGCCGAGTGGCTTTCTCCGCCACCGCGGCCGCGCCGGCGCCCGCCTTGATGTCGTCGAGCGCCGCGCGCACCAGCAGCTGGAGCCCTCCACTCACGCTCTCGGTGTCGACCAGGTGGATGCGCGCGGCGTCGAACTCCTGCGCGGCGAGCGTCGCAGATTGCAACGTACCGCTGAGCTTTGCGGAGATGTGCAGTCCGACGACCTCGTCCTGCGGATTCGCCAGGAGCGTTCGGTAGAGGGTCGCGAATGCGTCGGGTGACGGCTGCGACGTGGTCGGATGCACGGCGGTGTGCTCGAGCTTGGTGTAGAACGCGTCGGCGTCGATGTCGACACCATCGCGGTACTGCTGATCCCCGAAACGGACGATCAACGGCACGACGTGCACCCCGAGCGCCTGCGCATCCGACGGCGGGATGTCGGCCGTGCTGTCGGTGACGAGATGGATCAACTCACTCGAGCGAGAGCACGTACGGGTAGTGCTCCTGTCCTCCCGTCTGAAGCTCGAACTCGACTGCGGGATTGCTGCCACGCAGAGCCTCGACCAGGGCCTCGGCGTCCTGCTCAGTCACCTCGTCGCCGCGGTACACCGTCACCAATTCCGGCTTCTCGGTCTCCGCTTTGAGCACTGCATCGATGACTTTCAGATACTCGCTGCCGACCTCGGTGATCACATCGTCGACCACAGCGATCACATCGCCGAGCTTGATGTCGTGACCGTTGACGCTCGAGTCGCGCACGGCGTGGGTCACCTCCACCGCTCGCACCGCCGCAACCGCGGCGAGCATTCGCTCGACGTTCTCTTCGAGATCCGCCGCGGGGTCGAATGCGAGGAGCGCGCTGATGCCCTGAGGAAGATTTCGCGTGGGCACGACGCGTACCTCGCACCCTTCGGCGAGGGGATCCACCTGCTCGGCGGTGAGGATCACATTGCCGTTGTTGGGCAGGAGGATGACGCGCTCGGCGTTGGCGGCGCGCACGCCATTGAGCAGGTCCTCGATCGAGGGGTTCATGGTCTGGCCCCCGCTCACGATGCTGTCGGCGCCGAGGCTGCTCATGATGTCGCGGAATCCGTCGCCTGGCGCGACGCTCGCGACGCCGATCGGCTTGGGGGGCGCTTGCGGGCGCTCCGAGGAGGCGGTCCCGATCGCCTCCGCTTCCGCCTCCTCGGCGTCGGCGCGCATCAGCACGTCATGGTGCTGTGCGGACATGTCCTCGACCTTGAGCTTGCTCATGCGCCCGCGCGACGACGCCGCGGCGATCAGGCCGGCCGGGTCTCCGGTGTGGATGTGGACGCGGACCAGGTCGGGATCGCCGACCACGAGCGCCGATTCTCCGAGCGCGGAGAGCTCGTTGCGGATTGCGTCGACGTCCAGCCCGGGGCCGTTGATCAGGAACTCGGTGCAGTAGCCCCATCCCTGCTCGCGCGGGGCGATCGCTGCGGCGCCACGACGCCCCGCCGCCGATCCGGTGGCCTCCATGTCGCCGGGGTTCGGTGGAAGCCGGAGCGCGGGCTCGCCGGAGCGGCGCAGCATCGCCGGGGCCGGTGCGTTGCTGGGATGCGTGTCGCCGACGGTGCGAGCAAAGCCCTCGAGGATCACCGCGAGGCCGAACCCACCCGCATCGACGACGTTGGCGTCGCGGAGCACCTGGAGCTGATCCGTGGTGCGCTCGACTGCGGCGTGCGCCTCGGTCACCACCCGCTCGAGGACGACCCGGATGTCGTCGGTGGTCGCAGCGGCGGCCGCGGCGGCCGCTGCGGCGTCGCGGACGACCGTGAGGATCGTGCCCTCGGTCGGCTTCATCACGGCCCGATACGCCACCGCCGATGCCTCGGTGATGGCCAGAGCGACCCCGTTGGCGTCGAGGTGGACGCGCTGGGCGGCACCCTGGGCAAAGCCGCGGAGGATTTGCGAAAGGATGACCCCGCTGTTCCCGCGCGCGCCCATGAGCGAGCCGTGGGCGGCCGCTGCGAGCACCGAGTCGGCTGCCTCGGGCATCGGGGCGTCGCGGGCCTCCTCCACCGCCGAGCGCAGCGTCAGGTACATGTTCGAGCCCGTGTCGCCGTCCGGGACGGGGAAGACGTTGAGGTCGTTGATCTCCTGCTGGTTGGCCTCCAGCCAGGACAGAGCGGACGTCAGGCCGGCGAGGACCTGCTCACCGCCGATCTCGCGAAGCGGTTCGCGGAGCACCGACAGCTCCGGCGCCGGCTTAGTGGCGGACAACGTCGTTCTCCGCGTGGATGCCCTGGACGTTCACGTTCACCGCAACCACCGGCAGGCCGAGGGTCTTCTCGACGGAGTAGCTCACGGCACTCATAAGGTTGTGAGCCACCTCGCTGATACGGGTCCCGTACTCGACGATCACGTAGAGCTCGATCACCAACCCGTCGGGGGTCACCTGGATCTCGACGCCTCGGTGGACGTTCTCCCGGTTGAGCCGCTCGGCGATGCCGTCACGAAGGCCGCGGGCGGCCATGCCGACGATTCCGTAGCACTCGTTGGCCGCGTGGCCGACGATCGATGCCACCACCCGGGGCGAGACCTCGATCCTGCCCAGGGAGGCGGTGCGCGACAGTGCGTCGGACGCGCGGACCTTGCCTTTCACGTATCTCCGTAAGCCCGCTGGAGGGCCTGTGGTATCCTCGGCGACCGGCCACCGTCTCGTTTCGGAGGCCAGCGGGCGCCGCCGTGGCTGCGGCCGAATTCTAGTACGCCAGACCGGACGCGTCTCAGATGCGCGTTCCGACCCACGAGAGACATGATGTCCCAGCGCTGCGATATCTGCGGGAAAGGCCCGATGACCGGGAACAACGTGAGCCACTCCAAGGTGCACACGAAGCGTCGCTTCCTGCCCAACCTCCACGTCACCCACCTTGCGGTCAGGGGTAGGGAGGTCCGGGCCAAGGTCTGCACCCGCTGCTTGCGCACTCGAGCAAAGGCGGCTCGCGGCTAGCTTTCGGGGGGATGGACCGCTACGATCCCCGCAGAGGGCGGTGGCGGTTGGAGGCAAGGATGATGAGAGCCCGATGGCTCCTGCTGGGCGGAGCATCTTTCGCGACGCTTGCCGCCTTCACGATCGGTGCGTCGGCGATTGCGCGGACGCCCGCTGCTGTGGTCCCCCACTCCGCCTGGGCCGGTTCTCACGCGCACGTTTCGCGGCGCGCCGCGTCTCCCGTCGTCGCGCGTGCTGACGTTGGCGCTTCTCGCCGGGCCACGGCATTCATTACGTCGGGAGTCCTCCGAGCATCTGAGGAATACACGCAGCCGAGAACGTTTGGCGCCGGGGGTGTCCCGCACATCCCGAGTCAGACGGTAACCGGCGTCTCGCCGAACGGAGGCGCCTCGGGCTCCGGTGGCGAGCAGTCGGTGACCATCACCGGTTCGGGGTTCACCGGGGCGACCGACGTGTTCTTCGGTTCCAGCACCGATGTGAGTTCGTCGAACGCATACCCGTGTCTGTCGTCGCCGGCAGGCTGCTTCACCGTCTCGAACGACAACCAGATCATCGCGGATACCCCTGTCGAATCCGCCGGCACAGTGGACGTGACTGTCGATACCACCACGGTCAACCCTCCGCAGGACCAGTACTCGTACTTCGACCCGCCGACGGTTGCGACTGTCGCTAGTCCTCAGCCGCAAGGCGCCACGGGTATCGCTGTCACCGGGACCAACTTCTCGTATCCGGGCGTCACCCCGTTTGCCAGCGGGGTGTCTGAGGTCGATTTGGTACCGACAGGTGGGGGATCGACGGTGGCGATCACCAATGTGTGCGGCGGCGGCAGTCCGCCGAACTGCTTCCTCGCAACCGATGACACGCACCTGTCCATCGACCTTCCCAACTCCATGTCCTCCGGCCAATACGACACCGAGGTGATCACCCCCGGCGGGACGTCCGCCACTTCAACGAACGACCTCCTGACCGTGCAACCTCCGGCGCCGACGCTCACCACTCTCAACCCGTCGTCGGGATCGACCGTGGGTGGCATCAACGTGACCCTGACCGGGACCAACTTGACGGGCGCGACAGACGTGCATTGGGGCGGCCTCGATATCGCGGTGTGTGGCACCGGGACCTGCTTCACGGTTGACAGCGACACGCAGATCACCGTCGACAACATCCCGAGTGGCGCAGCGGGGGGCGTCACCGTCAACGTGGTCACACCGTCGGGCCCGTCGAACAACAAGACCTACACCTATGTGACCCCGACGCCGACGCTCACCCTCCTCAACCCGTCGTCGGGATCGACAGTGGGTGGCATCAACGTGACCCTGACCGGGACCAACTTCACCGGTGCGACCGCCGTCAACTGGGGTGGCAGCGTCATCCCGCTGTGTGGCACCGGGACCTGCTACACGGTTGATAGCGACACACAGATCACCGTGGACAACATCCCGAGTGGCGCAGCGGGAGGCGTCACCGTCAACGTGGTCACTCCGTCGGGCCCGTCGAA
>JBAQGL010000268.1:0-8053 GCA_049287785.1 Candidatus Dormiibacterota bacterium
CATGGTTGCTGGCCACTGGAGCGCCGCCCGAACGGCTGCTCCTCCTGACCTTCACGCGACGCGCTGCGCGTCAGATGCTCGGGCGTGCGGCATCGCTGACGGCCGCTGCCGAACGCGACCGGGCCTCGGGCTCACCTGCCGGCCGGGTATCCGGCGGCACCTTTCATGCGATCGCGCATCGAACGCTGCGCCGGTACGCCGCCGCCCTCGGGATTCCCGAGGGATTCTCAGTACTGGACGCTGCCGACGCTGCTGACGTGATCGACATGATCCGTGACGAGCAGGGTCATGCGGCGTCGACCCGCCGGCGATTTCCGCGCAAGAGCCTCCTGGTCGATCTGTACTCGGCCGCGGTCAACACGAACCGCCCGCTGTCGTCGGTCGTTGCCGAGATGGCGCCCTGGGCAGAGGACAGCGTCGATGCGATCGCGGAGATCTGCCGGGGCTACGTGCGCCGGAAGCGCTCGGCCGGGCTCGTCGACCTTGACGACCTCCTGCTCTTCTGGCGGGCCGCGGTCCAGGACGACCGCCTGGGGCCCCGCCTCGCGGCCTCCCTGGACCATGTCCTCGTCGATGAGTACCAGGATGTCAACGAGCTTCAGGTCGACATCCTCACAGGCCTCCGTCGCGCGGATCCACGCATCACCGTTGTTGGCGACGATGCGCAGGCGCTGTACTCGTTCCGCGCCGCCGAACCCCGGCACATCCTCGAGTTTGATCGTGTGTTTCCGGGAGCGACGACCGTCATCCTCGAGACCAACTACCGGTCGAGCCAGCAGATTCTCGACGTTGCCAACGCCGTCGGCGCCGACGCGACGGTCGGCTTCTCGGCGGTGCTCCATGCGGCGCGCACCGCTCCGGGCGCCGATCCGCAACTGGTGCGTTGCGCGGACGAGGACACACAGACGGACGCCGTCTGCGACCGCGTCCTCGCGCACCGTGAAGCCGGCACCGCGTTGCACGAGCAGGCGGTGCTGGTCCGCGCGTCGCACCACTCCGCGCTGCTCGAGCTCGAGCTCGGCATGCGACGTATCCCGTACGTCAAGTACGGCGGCCTGCGGTTCATCGAGGCGGCCCATGTGAAGGACATGCTTGCCGCCTTTCGCCTCGCCGACAACCCGGGCGATGTCGTCGCCTGGTTCAGGTTGCTGCAGCTCCTGGAGGGCGTCGGGCCGGCGACGGCGCATCGCGTGGTCGCGGCGCTCGGGCTCCTCGGATCTGAGGACGCGCCTCCGCGCGCCGATGTCCTCGGAGCATGGCCACAGGCGTCGGCGCACCTGCCCGACGCCGCCAGGCCGCCGGCAGAAATCCTGGCGGCAGCCTTGGTTGCGCGACCCGGGGAGTCGATCCCGACCCACGCAGAGCGTCTGCGGATCGCGGTCGCGCCACTCATCGAGGCCACCTACCCTGATGCGTCTGCGCGACTCGCCGACCTGGACACGCTGGTCGCCGCGAGCACCAAGGTCGCGCGTCTCTCCGATGTGGCTGCGGATCACGTCCTGGAGCCGCCGCGATCGACGGGAACGCTTGCGGGGCCACCGGTGATCGACGAGGACTGGCTGGTGATCTCGACCGTCCACTCCGCCAAAGGACTGGAGTGGGATGTCGTCCACGTGCTCCATGTGACCGACGGGAACATTCCCTCCGACATGGCGCTCAGCTCGCCTGCCGGGCTCGAGGAAGAACGCCGCGTGTTCTACGTGGCACTGACCCGTGCCCGTCACGCCCTCCACCTCTACATGCCCGAGCGCTATCACCACCACCCGAACGGACGAGACGATCGCCATGGCTGGGCCCAACCCTCGCGGTTTCTCTCAGACAGTGTGCGGTCACGATGCGACGAGGTGACCGAACGGAATCACCGGCCGTATGCGCTGGAGAACCTGCCGACGGTCGCCGCGGGCGAGCGAATCAGCGTTGCCCTGGAAGGGCTCTGGGTCTGAGGAGGGCACGAGCACAGGCCCGCCCGGCACGATCGTCTCGAAGCCGCCTATGCTGATTCCACGATGAGCGATCAGCAGCACGATCCCAAGCCGGAAGACGAGGCCACCAAGGAACAGGGTCAGGCGGACGACCGGCGGCGAAAGGACCAGAGCGAGAAGCTCGAGCGAGATCGTGCCGACGAAGCCGGCCGGCGCTCCCGCGAAGGGACCTGAACAGCTCCGACCGCGATCGCTAGGGTGACGTCGCCGGCGTGCTCGCCGGCTGGCCGGCTTTCGATGGGGGAGTGCTGCCCCGCGCGAGGAGCAGCGAGCCCACGGTGGCGGGAATGAGAGTCAGGCATCCGCCGGCGACCAGCGCGGCTGCCTCCGCTGGTCCGAGAAGCCCCGAGCTCAGCCCAAGACTGGCGGCTGCGGCGGGCATTCCCAACTGCGCCGAGGCTGCGAGGCCCGTCGCGATGAACTTCGCATGACCGGCAACGCGCGCGGCGATGACATGCGTCAGCACCGCCGCGAGTGCGAGCCCGAGCGCCAATAGCATCCGCGATGGTGAGGTGAGCAGCGCTCGCAGGTTGAGCTCCGCGCCGAGCAGCACAAAGAAGAGCGGTACGAAGAACCCGTTGGCGACCCCGGAGAACTGGACCACGAGCCGGTCCGACTCGTGGAGGCGAACCAGCACCATCCCAGCAAGGAACCCGGCCACGAGGGTGCTCGCGCCAGTCTCCTGGGCGATCGCGGAGAGCCCCAGGAGGAGCACCAGCGAGATGCGCACCTGCCATGACCAGCCGCGCTGGAGTGATTCGGCGCGCATCTGATTGACAAAGCCATGACCGCGTGCCCGGCTGGCGGCAAGGAGAACGAGCACGCCGGCGGCGATGACCGCCGCGTCGCCGCCGATCGCCTCCAACGGGTTCCCTGACTTCGCCAGCGTCAGCGGCATGATGACGACGGTCACCGAGTCGGCCAGGGCAACCCACGCGATGAGGAACGCCACGTTGGGGCCGGCGAGCTTGCGCTCCTCGATGATCGGGAAGGCGATCGCGGCTGAGCTCCCGGTCACGATCACCGCGATCAGCGCCGGGTGGCCGACGCCAAGCGCGTGGTCGAGCAGCAGGCCGATCGGGACAGCCGTGACCGCAACCACCGCGAGCGCGAGCACACCGCGCGCGAATCCCTGACGGATCGCCGGCGACGCGATGTCGACGTGCGTCCCGGCGCTGAACATCAGCATCGCGAAGCCGATGGCGCTCAGCACCGGGAGAGGCTGGCTGGACGAGTCGACGACGCCAAACCCGGTGTGTCCGAGGACGAAACCCGCGATGAGCTCGCCGATCACGACTGGAATGAGCCCACGACGCCCGAACGCGAGCAGCGGGCCGGCGAGCCCGGCAAGCACAAGGATCGTCAGCTGCGCGAACATCGCGAGATCATGCCCCGAAAATCGGGACTCGAGTCCGTGGTCGCGGCCACGCGCAGCTACGAGTCATGGGTGAGCCGGCAGGTGCCGCTGGTGCGCGCCGACCTGGCGTTCAAGCACGAGCAGATGGCGCTTGCGCCGTTCCCATTCCTGCGGTCGACCTTCTACCGCTGGGTTCAGGTGTGGGCCGCGACCTGTCCCGAGCTCGCGGCGGCGCCCAGGGTGCTCGCGGTCGGTGACCTCCATACGGAGAATTTCGGGACGTGGCGGGACACCGAAGGACGGCTCATCTGGGGGATCAACGACTTTGACGAGGCCTTCCCGATGGCCTACACGAATGACCTGGTTCGGCTCGCGACGTCGGCCCGACTCTCAATCTCGGCCGGGACGTTGGTGCTGACACCTCGCGCTGCATGCAACGCCATCCTGGAGGGCTACCGGGCGTCGCTCGACCGCGGTGGACGCCCGATCGTCCTTGCCGAGGAGCACCACGTTCTCCGCCGTGACGCGAACTCGGAGCTGCGCGACCCGGTGCGTTTCTGGACGGCGATGAACGACCTCCCGAAAGCTCGCCGGCCGCTCCCCGCGGCGATCTCGCTCCTTCGCCGCCAGTTCCGCGCCGGCGAAGCCCCGCGGTACGTCACGCGGCGTGCCGGTCTCGGCAGCCTCGGGCACCCGCGCATCGTCGCGATGGCCGAGCACAAGGGCGGCTGGATCGCCCGGGAAGCAAAGGAGCTGGTCGGCTCCGGCGTTGCCTGGGCGGCCGGAGACAGCACAGGCGTCCCAATCCATTACCCGACGATCGTCCGGCGGGCGGTCCGTTGCGCCGACCCCTTCCTGGAGATACGCGGGCGATGGGTGCTCCGCCGACTCGCGCCCGACTGCAGCCGGATCGAGTTCACGGTCGCACGTCTCGCCGTCGAGCAGACCGACCTGCTACGCGCCATGGGCGCCGAGACCGCCAACGTCCACGTGGGGTCGGGAGCGCGCCGGCTCGCTGCCGTGAGCAGGGATCTCACCACCCGAGCCCCGGACTGGCTGAAGGTCGCCTCGCGATCCATGGAGCGGGCGACCATCTCCGACTACGTCGCCTGGCAGCGGGCGCAGCGGGGCTGAGGTCAGACCCGGAGGAGTGCGAGCAGCGACCGTCCCGTGACGGTCATCACCTCGCCCGCGTGGTGGTGGCGGGTTGATGGGGTCACGTCCCGCTCGGCGGTGTCGGCGAAGACCGACCACAGATCACCCCAGCCGCTCGGGAGGGTCCAGTCGATCTGCTCCTCACCGGCGTGGAGCAGCACCATCAGGGTCCCGCCGCGGATGCGCCGGCCCCGGGGATCGCGATCAGGAATCTCATCGCCATTGAGGATCATCCCGAGGGATCGCTGGCCGTCGTCGAACCACTCGGCATCGCCGACCTCGCGGCCGGACGGCAGAAACCACGCGATGTCCTTGCGCCCAGACCCGTGCACCGCCTGGCCCGAGAAGAAGTTTCGCCGGCGCAGCACCGGGTCGCTTCGGCGCAGCGCAACCAGCCGGGACACGAAATCGAGCATCGACTCGTCGACGTGCTCCCAGTCGAACCACGAGGTCTCGTTGTCCTGGCAGTACGCGTTGTTGTTTCCATGCTGCGTCCGCCCGATCTCGTCGCCGCCGAGCACCATCGGGCACCCCTCGGACAGGAGGACGGTGGCGATGAGATTGCGCCGCTGGCGTGCACGCAGCTCGAGGACCGCGGGGTCATCGGTGTCACCTTCGACGCCGCAGTTCCACGAGCGGTTGTCGTCGGTGCCGTCCTGGTCGTTCTCGCCGTTGGCCTGGTTGTGCTTCTCGTTGTATGAGACTAGGTCTCGCAGCGTGAAACCGTCGTGCGCGGTGACGAAGTTGATGCTCGCCGACGGCTGGCGTCCGTCACCCTGGTACAGGTCGCTCGAGCCGGTGAGCCGGTAGGCAAGGTCGCGGATGCCGGTTGCGCCTCGCCAGAAGTCGCGCACGGTGTCACGAAACGCGCCGTTCCACTCGGCCCAGCGCACCGGGAAGTTACCGACCTGGTAGCCTCCCGCCCCGACATCCCAGGGTTCCGCCACCAGCTTGACGCGCGATAGCACAGGATCCTGGTGGATGATGTCGAAGAAGGCCGACAACCGGTCGACGTCGTAGAACTGGCGCGCGAGCGCGGAGGCGAGATCGAAGCGGAACCCGTCCACGTGCATCTCGATGACCCAGTAGCGAAGGCTGTCCATGATGAGCTGCAACGTGTGCGGATTGCGGACGTTGAGGCTGTTGCCGGTGCCGGTGACATCGAAATAGAAACGAGGGTCATCGTCGCGCAGCCGGTAGTACGAGGGATTGTCGATGCCGCGAAAGCTCAGCGTCGGACCGAGGTGGTTGCCCTCGCCGGTGTGGTTGTAGACGACATCGAGGATCACCTCGAGTCCCGCGGCGTGCAGCGCGCGCACCATCGCCTTGAACTCGCGAACCTGCTCACCGTTGGTGCCGGACGACGAGTAGCGACCCTCGGGGGCGAAATACCCGATCGAGTCGTAACCCCAGTAATTCACGAGGTTGCGTTCCACGAGTTGCTGCGAATCGAACCAGTGATGCACCGGCATCAATTCGACCGCGGTCACGCCAACTCGCGTCAGATGTTCGATGGTGGCCGGATGCGCAAGGCCGGCATATGTGCCTCGGAGCGCGTCGGGTATGTCCGGATGTCGCTGGGTGAACCCCTTGACGTGCAGCTCGTAGATGATGGTGTCGGACCAGGGCGTGTTGGGACGGCGGTCGTCGCCCCACGGGAACGACTGGTCGACCACCACGCAGCGCGGCATCGCCGGTGCCGAGTCGACGCCGCTGATGCGCATGTCGTCGCTGCCGAGCCGGTAGCCGAACAATGCGCGGCCGTGCCGGAAGCGGCCCGCAATTGCTCGCGCGTACGGGTCGAGAAGCAGCTTGGCAGCGTTGTGACGAAGCCCTTCATGCGGCGCGTAGCGACCGTGCACGCGAAACCCGTAGCGTTGACCGGGTCCGATGTTGGCGATGTAACCGTGCCACACGAGGTCGGTCCGCTCAAGCAGTGGATGCGTGCCAAGCTCGGCGCCGCGCTCGTCGAACAGCACGAGGTCGACAGCCTCGGCGCTCTCGGAAAAGATTGCGAAATTCGTGCCCGATCCGTCCCAGGTTGCGCCGAGCGGGGCGTCGGTGCCGGGCCACGCGGCGCGGCTGCCGGGCGTGCGTCTCGCGATGGAAGGCTCTGGAACTGTCATGACTCCACTCGGCTCGCTGATTTCCGGTTCCCGAGGTGACCGGCGCCGCGCACCGCGCCCGCCAGCCCACGTGGGGAGTCCAGAGAGAGTACGTGGATGCATCGGGCGCTCGCCGGAGGCTGAGTGCTGAGCGCGTTCGAGCAGTGGAGGCGTGCATGCGTCCCGTCGATGCAGTCACGGCGGCACCGGTGTTCGTGCGCCCTGGGGAGCGATTGCCACGCGGGGCGCGAAGCATCGAGCTGGAGAGCGGCGAGGAGCTTCCCGCCGGGTCGCTGCTCACCGCCGATGCGCCGTACGGCTATCACCACCTGGTGATGCGAGACGGCAGGCGCGTGCCGATGGTCACGAGCCCCGGCCGGTGCGCGCTTCCCGAAGCATTGCGGGGGTGGGGCTGGGCAGCCCAGCTCTACGCCGTCCGGTCCCGCGAGGGATGGGGGATCGGCGATCTCGGTGACCTGCGGTCGCTCGGATCCTGGTCTCGCAAGCAGGGTGCGGCAATGCTCCTGGTCAATCCGCTGCACGCAGTCCGTCCGGGGACACGGCAGGAGCCGAGCCCGTACTTCCCGTCGAGCCGGCTGTTCCGCAACCCGATCTACCTGCGGATCCAGGATCTCCCGGGCGCCCGCGACGAACCCGAGGTCGGCGCGCTCCTGCGCGAGGCCGGGCGGTTGCGTGACGCCCCGATCATCGAACGCGACCGGGTCATGCCACTCAAGCTGCGTGCGCTCGAGTCGCTCTGGTCGCGCTTCCGCGGCGACAAGGGTTTCGATGCCTACGTCGCCCGAGAAGGCATCCTGCTCGAGCGATACGCATGCTTCTGCGTGCTGGCCGAACGCCATGCCGGCTCATGGACGCGGTGGCCCTCCCGATACCGGCATTCCGGCGGCCGGGCGGTCCGCGAGCTGGTGACGACCGATCGATCCCGGGTCGACTTCCACCGCTGGCTGCAGTGGCTGCTCGACACCCAGCTTGGTCGCGCGGCCCGGGAGCTGCCGCTGGTCCACGACCTGGCCGTCGGCTTTGCCCCGGACGGCGCCGACGCATGGCTCTGGCAGGACGTGGTTGCGCCCGATGCGCGCATCGGTGCGCCGCCGGACGATTTCAATCCCGCCGGCCAGGACTGGGGAGTTCCGCCCTTCGACCCGGCCCGACTCCGCGCCGACGGTTATGCCCCGCTGATCGCGACCATGCGCCGGATGATGGGCGCGGGCATGGGGGTGCGCATCGATCACGTCATGGGTCTGTTCCGCCTCTGGTGGGTGCCGCTCGGCGCGGGCGATCCATCGGCCGGCGCCTACGTACGCTACCCGGCGGCCGAGCTGCTCGACATCCTCGCGCTCGAGAGCGTGCGCGCCGGCTGCGGCGTCGTCGGCGAGGACCTCGGCACCGTCGAATCAGGCGTCCGCTCTGAGCTGCGCCGGCGCCAACTGTTG
>JBAQGL010000269.1:0-2860 GCA_049287785.1 Candidatus Dormiibacterota bacterium
TCGGTTGTGTGTGGCGAAGCGACCCGCCGTCTCCGGTCGCTCCGACGTCAAGGCCGCGATCAGAGTGCCCGCCCGATCGAAGGTCCGAGATCTCGGTGACTACGTCTCGCAGATGGTCATGCCGCGCGGGGTCGCCGTCTTCATCGAGGCGTGTGTGCGCGGCCGTGCCAACCTGATGATTGCGGGCGGTACGTCAACCGGCAAGACGACTCTGCTCCGCGTTCTTGCCGGAATGGTTCCGGAGACCGAGCACATCGTGGTGGTCGAGGACGGCGCTGAGCTTCACCTTGACCAGGACCGCGGCGACGGGCAGGAATGGCACGCGCTCACCACCGCGGTGTCCACGATTCCCTCGATTCGGACTGATGCCGACGCCCAGCATCTCACCATGTTCGATCTCGTCCGGCACGCGCTGAGATTTCAACCCGATCGGATCATCCTCGGTGAGTCGCGAGGCGAGGAGATGGCCGCGGTGTGCAAGGCACTCATGACCGGTCACGACGGTTCGATGACCACCATCCACGCCGAAGATGCCGAGCTCGCGGTCGAACAGGCGATGCAGTACGTGATGGAGAACGCTCGCTTCGCTGGGAACGAGCACCTGGCACGTCGGATTGTCGAGCAGGCGATCCATGTCGTTGTGCACATTGCGAACCAGGACGGACGCCGTCGAATCACAGGAGTGGTTGCGGTGGAGCGAGGAGGCAACCACAAGTGGGTCTACCGTCAAACGGAGAGTGGCGGCCTCGTCCGCGGGACCGACCTCATCGGCAACCTCGGTCGGCTGGCGCCACGGATCCGCGGCTTTCTCCTGAGCGATGAGGTTCCGGAGCCATGAATCTCATCGCCGGACTTCCAGAGCCGGTCGTGCTGGTGGCTGGGCTGGCGCTGATTGTGGCGTGTGGCTGTGCCGGGATCGCCGCAATTCTCGGGGTGCAACCGCTGGCGATGAGCTCGAGACGGCGGACACTGCCCCTCCTCGAACATGAGAAGGACGTGGCCGCGGCGTTGGGATGGCAATGGCGCCGCTGGCTCGCTCTACGTGCCGGCGTGACGCTTGCGGGCATCGCTGTTGGCGTCACGACACAGATCTGGCTCCTGACGGTGCTCCTCGGTCTGGTCGGCTTCTTCGGTGTGCGATTCCTGGTCGCGGGCCGTGCTGCGCGGAGGCGGCTTGGTATGGAACGCGCTTTTCTCGTTCAGCTTCGCGTCTTGCGAGACCGGATGGCAATCGGCAATCAATCACTCGACTCCGCTCTCCAGGAGATCGGCCGCAACCCCGGCCGCGAACTGGCATACGTTCTCGCCCCGTGGGCAGAGGGTGGATCGGTCACCGGGAACATCGTCTCGAGCGGACTGCGATCTCGATCGGCGCTGGTCGAGCACGCTTGTGCCGTTCTGATCTGGGCGAGAACCCGTAGTCTTGACGGGCTCATCTCCGCGATCGACGACGTCCTGCTTCCGATTGGCGAAGCACAGTTGGCGGTCGAGGAGGAGTCGCTCGTCACGTTGACCCAACAGCGGGCCGTCACCTTCGCCATGTCCGCGCTCATGACGGTCATGTTCGTCAGCCTCGTGCGCGTCGCGAGTTTTCGCGCCTACTACGGAACGGTGCCAGGAACTGCCGTCCTCCTCGTCGCGGTGGCGATGTTCTTTGCCCTGATCGCGCTGCTCGGCCGGATTGCCCGGACGGCTCGCTGGACTCGCTGGGATCTTCGTCAAGTCCAGGAGCAGGAACTTCATCCCCATGGCTGAAGCAATCCCCTACGCCACCGTGGCGATCCTCGTGATCGGAGCCTGGGTTGCGGGCATCGGCCTTCTCGACGTGTTCACTGCCGCAGACGCCCGAGCGTGGCGTCGGATGACCCACCTCCGGGGATTCGCGACGCGCGCGTCGACGCTGGAGAGAGTCGCCCGCCGCGCCCCGATGCTCGCGCGTCTGCAGACCGAGTTGGACCTCGAGCGCCTGCTTGGTCAGGCCAACAGCAAGGAAACGCCGACGAGCTTCCTTGCCCGGACCGGCGCCATCTCACTCATGGCATTTGCGTTCCTCCTCGCGGCCGCCGCTGCCGGACGCGCATTGGAGGGTGCCTGGCCGGCGCCGCCATGGGCTGCAATCGCCGTCGCGGCCTTGATCCTTCCGATGTCACTGAGCGACCTTCGGAGGCGAGCGAGTCGCGAGCGCGAAGACTCGGCTCGCACGCTCGGGGACATGCTCATGGCGGTCGCGGTCATGACCGATAGTCGCGGGCTGCAACTCGACGACGCGGTGAGAGTGATGTCGCGTTGTGCCCTCGATAACGCACTGCAGAATCTCCTCGATCGCGGCGGGTACAAGCGGTTGGCCGGGACCTCCTTCCGCTCAACCACTGAGAAGTACCGGCACATCGGCAACGCGTACCAGATACGCGAGTTCGCCGATGTGGCGGATGCGGCCGCGACAACCAACGTGGGAGTCCCGAACCGTGTCGCCTATACGCGCCTCGCCCTCACCGTGTATCAGGAGCGACTGGCGGACGCTCGCGTCCACGCTGCAAGAGCGCGCATCCTGATCACGCTCCCCATAGCGGGCATGCTCATCCCGCTGTTGCTGCTGATCGGAGCGCCCACGTTCCATGCCATCTCGGCGGGGCTCGGAGGCTGATCAGGCGATGGTGCGGCGAGGGGCTCCTGGGCTCGTTCCTGTCCTCGCGATGATCGGGGCCGCCTGGCTGGTGCTTCGCGCTCCCGACCCAACCCAAACGTGGGCGTTCTTTACAGCGGGGATTCCCGGCATGGCAGCGGCGGAGGCGGCGATGACGATGCTCGCATGGCTCGTGGTATCGATCGCCGCGTGCCTGGCACTCGCCGTTATCGGCCA
>JBAQGL010000270.1:0-24138 GCA_049287785.1 Candidatus Dormiibacterota bacterium
GGAGACGGTGTTCGAGTCGCGCACGGCACCGGAATGGCTCGACATCCTCGGCCGGGCCGGGGTGCCCTGCAGCCCGGTCAACTCGGTGGCCGAGGCGTTGGAGGATGAGCAGACCGTCGCACGCGGCATGATCGTCGAGACTCAGCATCCACGCTTCGGGACGATCGGTCAGCTCCGCAGCCCGGTCCGCGTGGGCTCCGCGGACCCGGAATACCGGCGCGCACCGTTCCGAGGTGAGCACCAGGACGACGTGCTCCGGGACCTTCTCGGCTACGACGACAGCCGGATCGACGAAGCGCGTGCGGGCGGGGCGTTCGGGCAGGCGCCGTAAAAAAACTCGGCTGCATCGGCGGTAGGATCTGTCGCCTCATGACCACCGAGACTGGGCGGGTGGACGCGGCCTTCGTCGGGAGGCGGAGTGAGCTCGCAAGCCTGCTCGCGCAGGCCGCTGAGGTGCGTGGTGGCCACCCTCGCATGGTGCTGCTCACCGGCGAGCCGGGAATCGGGAAGACCGCGCTGGCCCATCGTTTCGTCAGCCTGGCACAAGGGTTTCAACTTAGCGAGGCGAGCGGGGAGGAGGGCGAGCAGCTGCTTGCCTTTGGAGTCATCGAGCAACTGGTTCGCGCGGTTGGCACGCCGGACAGTCCGGCGCTGGCGAACCTCGGCAGGACGAACGGCGAGGCACGTGATCCGATCTGGGTGGGCGCCGCCCTGCTCGAGCTGCTCGGGACAATGCAGGCGGCGGGGCCGGTCCTCCTCCTTGTCGATGACGCGCAGTGGGCGGATCGCCCCTCGCTGCAGGCCCTCGTCTTCGCCCTGCGACGGCTGCAGGCCGATCGCGTGCTCACGCTCCTGGTGTCACGGAGCGGGTCTCCGCGAGGCCACCTGGCCGGCTTCCACCGGCTCGTCGAGCATGGACACGGCGCGTGGGTGCGTGTACGGGGCCTCGATGCATCGTCGATCCGCGACCTCGGGATCTCTCTGGGCGTCGATCACCTCTCCTCCCGGGCCGCGGACAGGATTCGTGCCCACACAGGGGGGAGCCCGCTCCACGCCGGCGCGATCTTCGACGAGATTCTTCCAGCGATACTCCGAGAGCCGTCCGACCTGCCGCTCCCGTCAACGGCGGATTTCGGTGCCCTGGTGCGCACCCGGCTGGACGCATGCAGCCCTGAAGCGAGGCGGCTGGTTGGGGCGGCATCGGTGCTGGGCCTCTCCTGCCGCCTGACGATGGCGGGCCGGCTTGCCGAGCTCAGCGAGATGCTCGTGCCGCTCGAGAGGGCGATGTCGGCGCACCTGCTCGAGGAGCGCGGAGCTCCCGCCGACCGGCTCATCGCTTTTCCTCATCCGCTCGTACAGGCTGCGGCATACCACTCACTCGGTCCGGCACACCGCGCCGAGCTCCACGAACGCGCCGCGGCGTTGGTCCTGGACGAGGCGTCGGCGCTCCGTCATCGCGTCGCGGCGGCGCGCGGCGTCGACCCACAGCTCGCCGCCGACCTGATCATCTTCGGCATTCAGGCGTCCCGTCGCGGCGAGTGGGATGCGGCGGCCGACGCGATGCTCTCGGCGAGCCGCCTGACCGCCGATGGGCCGGAACGCGACCAGCGGATGTTGATGGCTGCGGAGTACATGCTGCTCGGCGGCGCGGTTGACGACGTGCTGGCTCTGGTCGGAGAGATTGAGCGCCAGGTGCCCACCGCGCGCCGCGGCTTCGTCCTCGGCAGCCTGGCGATGACCAGCGGCCGCTATGACAAGGCGCAGACGCTGCTTGCGGAGGCATACGACAGCTGCGACGCGGTTCGCGATCATCCGCTCGCCGAGGAGATCGCCGCGCAGCTCGCCCGCGTGCACATGGGCCGTGGCCACGGCGCGGAGGCCGCCCTCTGGGCGACCAGGTCCCTGGACGCTCGCCGTCCGCCCTCGCCGGTCTCGGACTCGCTCTCGGTGCTGGCGATCGGCCTGCTCTTCGCCGGCCGCGCACCCGAGGCCGCCGCTGCGGTGGCTGAGCTCACCGACGCCGCGTCGCTGGATGACGAGGCCTCCCTGGACGGCTTCATCGGTCGCGGCTACGTGCGGCTCGTGACCGACGACCCCGCCGCCGCGCAGGCCGATCTGGCGCCCGTTGCCGAGCGGCTGCGCCGTCGTGGTCCGGCGCACCGGGCCATCGAGGCGCTCACGATGCTGGCGACCGCCGAATATCGGATGGGCGACTGGGACGACGCGTCGGTCCACGGTCAGCTGGCCGCATCCCTGGCCGAGGACGCCGACCAGACCTGGCTCCTTGCCAGTGCCCACGCCGCAGCGTGCGCGCCACTCGCCGGGCGAGGAGCATGGGAGGCCGCCACCGCACATGCGGAGGCTGCCCGCCGGGCCGCAGATCTCGTCGGCGCCGAGTATGCGGGGATCGCCCAGGCGGCCATGGCCGGCGCGATCGTCGCTCGAGCTCGAGGCGACCACGAGTCGGTGATCCACGCCCTCGAACCGCTGCTGCCCATCGCTGATCTCGGCGGGATCGGTGAACCGGGCATCCTTGACTGGCCGATCCTTCATGCCGAGGCGCTGGTGGGTCTCAACCGCCTTCGAGACGCCGAGACGGTGGTGTCGCACTTCGCCCGCGTTGCCCGCGAACGCAACCGTGCTCAGTCGATCGCCGGCGCTGACCGGATCCGGGCGATGCTCGACGCCGCCCTGGGTCGCGCTGACGATGCCGAGGTGTGGTTCGTCAGCAGTCTCGCCACGCTTGACGACGTGCACCTGCCCTTCGAGCGGGCGGTGACCGAGCTCGAATACGGCCGATTTCTCATGCGAGAAGGCTTCACGCGCGCCGCGATATGGCAGCTCGAGGCCGCGCGCGAACGTTTCGCGGACCTCGACGCCCGACCCTTCGTCACCGAGTGCGTCGCGGCCCTGGTCCGCTGCGGGACATCGGCGTCGAGCGACGCTGGTCACGCCCGCTGGCGGCTCACTCCCCAGGAGGCGTCGGTGGCCAGGCTGGTGGCCACCGGGCGAACCAACCGTCAGGTGGCCGATGAGCTGGTGGTGAGCATCAAGACCGTCGAATATCACCTCGCCAACGTGTACGGCAAGCTGAGGATCCGGTCGCGCCAGGAGCTGATACCGATCTTCGGCCCGATCGACAGCGGACGCGCGCCGCGAGCCTCCACCTCCAAGGGTGGCGTGGCCGAAAAACCTAGGGTCGCACCCTGGGGCAATTCGGGTGCATGACTCGTAGAGTCAACGCAAGTGTCCAGCCAAAGGTGCGGTTGTGAGCGGGGATCTCAGGCCTGATCGTCCGGCCGGGTTAACTGTCGGGCTGCTGAGGCCCTGCATACTCGCGCACCTCATGGACGGGGAGACCGTGTACGGGTACGAGCTGCACCATTGGCTGCTCGGCGTCGGCGTCGAATGCGATCTGGGCACGGTGTACCGATCGCTCAACACGATGGAGGCTGACGGACTGCTCCATTCGACGTGGGAGCGAACCGCGGGCGGACGCAGCCGGCGGCGCTACGAGTTGAGCGAGCCCGGGCTCGACATGATTGACGCGTACGTTGCGCCTGTCGAGCAGCTTCGGACGGTGGCCACCGAATTCCTGGACATGCGGAGGGCGCGAAACAGCCGGTCCTCGTCGGAGCACACCGAGCGGCGACAGCAGGTCCCGCCGGCGCCGGACACCAGCGCGCCATTGTCGATACCCGCGCACCGCGGATAGGTGCGCAAAACACGGATTGACGCGCCCATCCCGGATGGCCACAGTCCGATGAGCGAGGCGGTCGTCGCGCGGGCGTGAGCCGCCCTCGGTAGTCGCTGCCAACTGCTCACAAAGGAGGAGGTTGGATGGCCACGGACACTGTGCCGTATGGGCGAAAGACCCAGAGGGAGTCACCGGTCTCTGACCTGCACATCGTGTGGATCACCGCCGGACTTGGGTGCGATGGTGATTCGGTATCGATCACCGCAGCCACCCAACCCAGCATCGAGGACGTGCTCCTCGGAGCGATTCCGGGTCTGCCCAAGGTCCACCTCTACAACCCGGTCCTCGCATTCGAGAACGGCGAGGAGTTCATCAAGTCGTGGCACGCGGCCGCCAACGGTGAGCTCGACCCCTTCGTCCTCGTGATCGAGGGCTCGATCCCTAACGAGACCATCAAGAAGGAGGGGTACTGGGCGGCGGTGGGAACCGACGTTGCGACCGGACAGCCGATCACCACCTGCGAGTGGATCGATCGTCTCGCCCCGAGAGCGCTGGCAGTGGTCGCGTGCGGCACGTGCGCGACCTATGGCGGGATCCATGCCATGCAGGGCAACCCGACCGGCGCCATGGGCCTGGCCGACTACCTCGGATGGGACTGGAAGTCGAAGGCGGGTCTCCCCATCGTCAACGTGCCGGGGTGCCCGGTACAGCCTGACAACTTCATGGAGACGGTGCTGTACCTGCTCTACATGGTCGCCGGGCTCGCGCCGATCATCCCGCTCGACGATCAGCTGCGTCCCACGTGGCTGTTCGGTGACACGGTCCACGATGGATGCGACCGCGCGGCGTCGTACGAGCAAGGCGATTTCGCGGCCGACTACAACTCCCCGCGCTGCCTGGTGAAGCTTGGCTGCTGGGGCCCGGTTGTCAACTGCAACGTTCCCAAGCGCGGATGGATGGCCGGCATCGGTGGCTGTCCGAACGTCGGCGGCATCTGCATCGGTTGCACGATGCCTGGTTTCCCGGACAAGTTCATGCCCTTCATGGACGAGCCGCCGGGCGCGCACCTCTCGACCGGCGTCATCGGGGTGTACGGAACCGCAATCCGCGCGCTGCGCAAGGTCACCAACACGACTGTCAACAAGGAGCCCAGATGGCGGCACACGCGGCCCGAGCTCACCACCGGCTACAGGCCGACCACCTACTGAGGAGAACTGCAGCATGACAGTCGTTGAGAAGGACCCGACCCGGACCAAGGATCCGGTCCTCGTCGATGTCTCCTGGGATCCGATCACCAGGATCGTCGGCAGCCTCGGCATCTTCACCAAGATCGACTTCGCCAATCGTGTGGTCGCCGACTGCCGGAGCACGTCGTCGATCTTCCGCGGCTACAGCATCTTCATGAAGGGCAAGGATCCAAGGGACGCGCACTTCATCACCAGCCGGATCTGCGGCATCTGCGGTGACAACCACGCCACCTGCGCCACCTACGCACAGAACATGGCGTTCGGCATCAGGCCGCCGGCGATGGCGGAGTGGATCGTCAACCTCGGCGAGGCCGCCGAGTACATGTTCGACCACAACATCTTCCAGGACAACCTGCTGATGGTCGACTTCTGCGAGCAGATGGTGAAGGAGACCAACCCGTCGGTCCTGGCTCGCGCGGAGAACACCCCCGCCCCGCATGCGGCGGATCACGGCTACCGGACGATCGCCGAGATCATGCGCGCGCTCAACCCGTTCACCGGGGAGTTCTACCGCGAGACGCTCCACGTGAGCCGCTACACCCGCGAGATGTTCTGTCTGATGGAGGGACGCCACGTCCATCCTTCGACGCTCTATCCCGGCGGTGTCGGCACCGTGCCGACCGTGCAGCTCTTCTCCGACTACCTCGTGCGCCTCATGCGCTACGTCGAGTTCATGAAGAAGGTCGTGCCCCTGCACGACGACATCTTCGATTTCTTCTACGAGGCCCTTCCCGGCTATGAGGAAGTCGGCCGGCGTCGCATGGACACGGTGTGCTGGGGTTCGTTCAACGACCCCGACGAGTGCGATTACACCTACCGGCACATGACCAACTGGGGCCGGTCGATGTTCGTGACCCCGGGCGTCGTCGTCGACGGCAAGCTGGTGACCACCGACCTCGTCGAGATCAACCGCAACATCCGGATCCTGCTCGGGCACTCGTTCTACGAGGACTGGGCAGACGACGGTGAGGTTTTCGTCGAGAAGGACCCGCTCGGTCATCCGATCGACAAGCGCCATCCGTGGAACCAGACGACGATTCCGAAGCCTGGCAAGCGCGACTTCGACAAGAACTACAGCTGGGTCATGTGTCCGCGGTACCTGCACGAGGGCGAGCACCTCGCCATGGACACCGGTGGCGGCGCCTTTGCCCGTCTGCTTGCGACGTCCCTTGCTGGCATCGTCGATGTCGGTTACCTCAAGGCGACCGGGACCAGCACCAAGATCTATCTCCCCAAGACCGCTTCCAAGCCGGAGGTCGAGTTCGAGTGGAAGGTTCCGAAGTGGAGCAATGCGATCGAGCGTGATCGGGCCCGCACCTACTTCCAGGCGTATGCCGCGGCGGCCGCATTGCACTTCCTGGATAAGGCGTTCGAGGAGTTGAATGCCGGGCGCACCGACACCTTCACCCCGTTCACCGTCCCCGACGAGGCCATCGGCTGCGGTTTCCACGAAGCCGTGCGCGGCGTGCTCTCGCACCACGTGGTCATTCGCGACGGAAAGATCGCCAACTACCATCCGTACCCGCCAACTCCATGGAACGCAACGCCGCGCGACATGTACGGCACGCCGGGGCCGTACGAAGACTCGGTGCAGAACACTCCGATCTTCGAGGAGAACGGGCCGGACAATTTCAAGGGCATCGACATCATGCGGGCTGTGCGCAGCTTCGATCCCTGCCTGCCGTGCGGTGTGCACATGTATCTCGGCAACGGCAAGGTGCTGGAGACTCGGCACTCGCCGAACTTCGGCCCGCAACCATGAATGGCAGCCCAAGCTCGTATCGTTGAGGAGCGAGAGCTCCAGAAGCGTCTCGCCCACGTCGACGCGCTGGTCGGGGAGCTGCAACAGCTCCCCGACCTCGCGTCACGGGCGTTGGTCGAGGAGTTGCTCTCCACCGTGCTCGAACTGCACGGAGAGGCGCTGTCTCGGATGCTCTTCGTCCTCGGGCCGCGCGGTGAGCCGGCGACCGACCGTCTGCTCGAGCTCATGGCAGCTGACGATGTGATTCGCGGCGTCTTGCTGCTCCACGGACTGCACCCGCTTGACCTGCGCAGCCGTGTCGAGGGCGCGCTCGAGTCGGTCCGACCGTACATGCGATCGCACGGCGGTGGCGTCGAGCTGCTCGACGTGATCGGGGACACGGTGCGGATCCGTCTCGAGGGCCATTGCAAGACCTGTCCGTCGTCGACGGTGACCCTGAAGCTGGCGGTCGAGAAGGCAATCTACGAGGCAGCGCCCGACGTCGAGGCGATCGAGGTCGTCGAACCGGAGAATGGTCCCGGGCAAGGGCCGCCGCAGATCGCAGGTCTGGTGGCGCTCCCGATGGTCAGCGCGTCGAACCCACGCCCGGCGCCGCGGTCCGCGGCCGGTGTGACCGGCGAGTGGGTGACGCTGGCCGCGCGCGCTTCTCACGTCTCCAACGGAAGCGTGCTCAAGACCACAGCCGATGGCGACGCCGTCCTGATCGCTCGAACCGGGGACGTGTTCTACGCGTACGTTGCGAGCTGTCCGGCATGTGGCGGTGCGATGGAAGCCGCGTCACTGGATGGTGCGGTGTTGGTGTGTGACGGCTGCTCGGGTCGATACGACATCCGTCGTGCCGGCGCAGGCGTCGGATCGGACTTCCGCATCGAACCGCTCCCGCTACTGGAGGAGTCGGGGCTGCTGCGTATCGCGATTCCCGCCCGTCCGGTATGAGCTCGACCGCCCGCCTCCCCGGACTCCGCGGGCTGATCCGCGAGCGCGTGCCCGCGGAGCGTTGCGAGCTGTGCAGCGCGGAGCTCGCGCCGCATCCGCACCACGAGCACCTCTTCGAGCCGACGACGCGGCAGATCCGCTGCAGCTGCACGCCGTGCGCGATCCTGTTTCCACCTGAGGCCGAGAAGCGGTACCGGCGGGTGTCGCGCCGCCTGCTCTACCTCGACGATTTCGCCATGACCGACATGCAGTGGGAATCGCTCGCGATCCCGGTGAACATGGCGTTCCTGCACACCAGCACGAGCATCGGTGGTGTGCGTGCCTTCTATCCCAGCCCGGCCGGGGCGACCGAGTCCATGCTGAGCCTGGAGGGATGGGACGAGTTGACGGCGGATAACCCGGTGCTCCGTGAGCTGGAGCCGGAGGTGGAGGCGCTGCTCATCAACCGCGTTGGCGGCGCTCGCGATCACTACATCGCCCCGATCGACCGATGCTTCGAACTGGTGGGCCTCATCCGCATCAGCTGGCGCGGATTGAGCGGCGGCCAGGAGGTCTGGGAGCGCATCGACACCTTCTTCACCGACCTGCGCGCAGCTGCCCGCGTCAAGGCTCGGACGCATGCCTGACCTGGACCTCGAGGTCGTGTCCGCGGGCGCCGAGCCCGACACGCTCATCCCGATCCTGAACTTCCGTGTGCGAATCAGGGAGCGGGAGGGACATCGCGTCGACTCGATCTCGCTGCGCTGTCAGATCATGGTGCAGGCCACGCGGCGCACCTACGCGCCCGGCGAGCAGGAGGCCCTCCTCGACCTGTTCGGGCAGCCTTCGCGGTGGGGAACCACGCTCAAGACCATGCTCTGGACGCACGCGAGCACCGACGTCGTGGGTTTCGTGGACTCCACGGAGACGATCGTCCCTGTGCCGTGCACGCACGACCTCACGATCACCGCCGGGAAATACTTCTTCGCGCTCGAGGATGGCGAGATTCCGCTGATGTTCCAGTTCAGCGGCACCATCTTCTGGCGCGACGACGACGGCAGCCTGCAGGTTGCGCCGATCCCATGGTCGAAGGAGGCGGCGTTCCGCCTTCCCGTCGCGACGTGGCGTGCGCTCATGGAGGAGCACGATCCTGACAGCGCATGGCTCTGTCTGCGCCGCGACACGGTGGACCGCCTCAATCGCTACAAGGCCCGCTCCGGGGTGCCGGGATGGGACGAGGCGCTCGCCCGTCTTCTGACAGCCGCTGACGGCCACGCCACGATGGGGAGCACGCCTCGGTGAGTCAGAGCACGCTCGATCGCCTTGTCGCCGCGACGCTGTACGAGGGCTACATCCTCTATCCGTACCGCCCGTCGTCGGTCAAGAACCAGGTGCGGTGGACGTTCGGCGGCGTTCATCCCCGCGCCTGGAGCGAGGCATCGGGCGGCACTGATCCGTGGGCCACGCAGACCGAGTGTCTGTTGCGCGCCGGAGACGCCACGTCGGTCTCGGTGCGCGTCAGGTTCCTGCAGTTGGTGGCCAGAACTGTCGGTCGCATCGACCCTCCCAGCATGACGCTCGACGCCGATGCGATCGGGCGGCTCGAGGACGTGGACGAGTTGCGGGTCGCCGGGATCAATCATCGCGGCTGGGAGGAGGCAACCGAGGTCGCCATCGAGTGCGGCGCGCATACCGTGGCCTCGCTGCTCGAGCATGAGGTGGTTGTGGAGAAGACCTTCCCCGCACACGAGGACGTGGAGCCACTGGTCGATGAGCAGGACCGGATCGTCGGCCTCCTCCAGCGCGAGCGCCAGCCGCTGGTCGTCGAGGTGAGTGTGCGAGCCGAGGCGGCGGGCATGGATCTGGTGCGGGTACGGGTGATGGTGCGCAATGCAAGCGCATTCAGGGTGGATGGTGACCACGACCGCGAGCGCGCGTTGCGCTCGTCACTGGTGTCGACGCATGCGATCCTGATTGCAGAGAACGGCGAATGGCTGTCGCTCGCAGATCCGCCGGCCGGCGCCACCGAGGCAGCCGCACTCTGCCGGAACGTCGGACTCTGGCCGGTGCTGGTGGGCGACCCCGGCGAGTCGGACACCGTGCTCGCCTCGCCGATCATCCTCGAGGACCATCCTCAGGTCGCGCCCGAATCGTCGGGCGACCTGTTCGATGCCACGGAGATCGACGAGATCCTGAGCCTCCGCATCCTCGCGCTCACCGATGAGGAGAAGGCGGAGATGCGAGCTGCGGACGCGCGTGCTCGCGCGCTCCTGGATCGCACCGAGGCGTTGACGGGCGATGACATGATGCGGCTGCACGGGACGATTCGCGAGATCCGGCCGGTTATCGGAGACCGCAGATGAACAGTTTCGACTTCGGCGCCTGGGATCCGGAGGGCGCGGGCGGTACCACCGAGTCAGTCAGCTGGGGCGACGGCCGCCTGCATCGTGGCGACCGCGTTCGTATCACCCCACACCGCCGCGCCGACATCATGGACATCGCACTTCACGGTCGCACCGCGGTGGTCGAGTCCATCGAACGCGACTATGAGGACGTCATCCATGTCGCGTTGCTCGTGGACGACGATCCCGGCAAAGACCTGGGCGCGCTGCGCCAACCGGGACACCGCTTCTTCTTCGGCCTCGACGACATCGAGCGGCTCGACGCCGCGGGGGAGCGGCTGTGACCGAGACGACGATTCTTGTCGCCGGGATCGGCAACATTTTCCTGGGCGACGATGGCTTCGGAGTCGAGGTGGCCCGGCAGCTAGCGGCACGAGAGCATGCGGATACCGTCCGTGTCGCCGATTACGGCATCCGCGGATTCGATCTGGCCTTCGCCCTGCTCGATGAACCGGCCGCGACCATCCTCGTGGACGCGATGCCGCGTGGTGAGCGGCCGGGCACCGTCTACGTCCTCGAACCCGACCTCGACGGCGATGCGACGGCATCGGCCCCCGATCATGCCGAGGGATCATTCCAGGGGCACGCCATGACGCCGGACTCGGTCTTCGCACTGGTGCGCGCCCTGGGCGGACGCCCGTCCAACGTCACGGTCATCGGGTGCGAACCGCTCACGTTCGGACCGGAGAACGAAGGGTGCATGGGACTCAGCGAGCCCGTGGCCAACGCGGTTCCCGAGGCGGTGGCGATTGTCGAGCACCTGCTCTCGAAGTTGGTTCCGACCACGAGTGCCTCCTGATGCACGAACTCGGGCTGGCTGACGGCATCATGAACGTCGCCAACGACATGGCGGGTGAGCGAGCGGTGACGCGCATCGTTGTGCGCATCGGAGAGGAGCAGCGCATCGTGCCCGACAGCCTCGAGTTCGGCTTTCAGCTGCTCGCTGAAGGCACCGCCTGCGAAGGCGCGTCGTTGCAATGCGTGGTCATCCCCGGGATCGAGGTGCTGGTCGACGAGGTCGAGCTCGCAGGGGATCCGCCGACCATCCTTCGCCGACCCGGTGCGCCGGTCGTCGAGCGACCGCACTCACACGAACACGCCGGCCACAACGGCGCCAGCACGGCGCCCGTCACATCAGCGCAAACACCAGGAGGAACCTAGATGGGGCTCATGCTCGGCGGTCAGAAAAGCGCTCTCCGCACGATTGCGCAGTGGTTGATCCTCGGTGCCGTGGTCGGTGCCGTGCTCAACTCCAAGGACATTCAGCGGTATCTGAAAATCCGGTCGATGTAGAGAAGACGAGATCTCGCTGTGCCTCGCTTTGATGTCAACACCGCGCAAACGACGGTCCAGGTCGGCCTCCGGGTCAACCTTCACCCGTCACACATCAATGCGAACTCGCTCACCGGATTCATCGAATGCGAGCTTGACGAGGAGGGAAAGCCGCGCCTCGACCAGCCGTATCGCGCGGAGCTGACGTTACCGGTCGACGCGATCAAGTCGGGAAACGGCATCCAGGACCGGGAGATGCGGCGCCGTTTCGACACCTCGCGGTACCCGACCATCACGGCCGTGGTCACCCACGGCGAGGCGCTCGACGGTGAGGGCCTGTATCGCGCGACGGCTCGGCTCACGCTGCACGGCGTGACCAAGGACATCACCGGTGACGTGAAGCTCACGGCAAGCGGGAACACGCTGACGGTCGACGGTCAGCAGGTGATCAACGTCAAGGACTTCGGCATCGATCCGCCGCGCCTGATCATTCTGAAGGTGGAACCGGATGTCGACCTCCAGGTCCACATCGTGGCGGAACGACGGTCATAGCGTTAAAGGCACTTTGGAGTGGAATGCAATGCTTGAGAAACTTGTGATCTTCGGGGTCGGGTATGTGCTCGGGACCCGCGCGGGCAAGGAGCGGTTCGACGAGCTGGTGGACGCGGCCAAGAAGTTCGCGGCCCGTGACGAGGTCCAGATGGCGGTGAGCCTGGCGACCGGGTTCCTCGAGGAGCGGTTCAGCTCGACATCGGAGCACATGCGCGCCGCGTGATGTCATGAGCGTCGCGACCCAGCCCCTCACAACCCCCACCGCGGGTGCGAATGCCTCCGCGCGTGAGACGCGTGAACGGCTGGGGTTCGCGGTGCATGGTGTCGTTCAGGGAGTGGGGTTCCGTCCGTTCGTCTGGAACCTCGCGACCCATCTCCAGCTCAGCGGCTCCGTCTGCAACACGTCGGGTGCGGTGATCATCGAGGTCGAGGGCGATCGGACAGCGCTCGGAATGTTCGCCGTCGCACTGCGCCAGGATGCGCCGCGCCTTGCCCGGATCGATGCTGTCGAGGAGACCATCCTCGATGCCGTCGGGGACGACGGCTTCCGCATCGTGGAGAGCCGTGCCATCGAGGGTGCCTATCAGCCGATCGCACCCGATGCGGCGACATGCCCCGAGTGCCTCGCGGACATCCTGGACCCCGGTAATCGACGCCACGGCTACCCATTCACCAACTGCACCAACTGCGGTCCCCGGTTCACGATCATCGAGGACATCCCGTACGACCGCCCGCTGACGACCATGCGCCACTTCACTATGTGCGACGCGTGCAGGTCCGAATACGAGAACCCTGCGGATCGACGCTTCCATGCCCAACCGAACGCGTGCCGAGTCTGCGGTCCGCGTCTCTGGTGCGCGGACGCGCGCGGGATCGAGATGGAGGGTGATCCAATAGAGTTCGCAGTTGAGGCGATTGCCGGCGGCCAGACCATCGCGCTGAAGGGACTGGGTGGCTTCCAGCTGTGCTGTGACGCCACCGATGATGCGGTGGTCCAGCGTCTGCGCGAGCGCAAGCATCGCCCGGCGAAGCCGTTCGCGGTGATGTGCCCAGATCTGTCCGCGGTTCGCCGCCTCTGCTACGTGAGCGATTCCGAGATTGCGCTGCTCGAGGGATCGGTCCGCCCGATCGTCCTCCTGCGGCGCCGGCGCGACCGCGCCGCGACGGCGGTCGCGGATTCGGTCGCTCCCGGGCTCGAAGAGCTCGGCGTCATGCTGCCGTACACCCCGATGCATCACCTCCTCCTGCGAGGCTCCGGTCGCATGCTCGTGATGACCAGTGGCAACGTCAGCGAGGAGCCGATCGCCAAGGACAACGCTGAGGCCGTGCGGCGTCTGGGCCGCATCGCCGATGGCTTCCTTCTGCACGATCGGGACATCTACGCGCGTTACGACGACTCGGTAGTGCGGGTCGTCGATGGAGCAACGCGCATGATCCGGCGTGCCCGCGGATACTGCCCACTGCCGGTGCGCGTGGACCCGCCGGCTGGACAGGTGCTCGCGCTCGGGGCGCATTTGAAGAACACGTTCTGCGTGCTCCGGGACGGCAATGCCTTCCCCGGCCCGCATATCGGTGATCTCGACAGTCCGCGAACGCTCGGCCATCACGGCGAGGCGCTGCGCACCTACCTGCGGTTGTTCCGCACCACGCCGGCAACCGTTGCCGCGGATCTGCATCCCGACTACGCATCGACGCGCATCGCCGAGGGATGGTGGGACGCCGGTGCGGACGTGGTGCGCGTACAGCACCATCACGCCCACATCGCGAGTGTGCTCGCAGAGCACGGGCTGCGTGGCACGGTGCTCGGCGTCGCGCTGGACGGCGTCGGACTCGGGCCGGATAACGCGATCTGGGGTGGTGAGTTCCTGCTCTGCGACGAGCGGTCGTACCGGCGTGCCGGCCACATCGCCCCGGTGCGCCAGCCCGGCGGTGACGCGTGCGCTCGAGAGGGGTGGCGCATGGCGATCGCGTATCTCGCGGCCGCTGACGTGCTCGGCGACACGCCGCCCAGCTGGTTCGATGCAGCGGCCGGGGCACCCGACCAGCGTCACTGGCGGCTGGTCTCACGCCTTGCCAGGTCGGACACCGCTCCGATCACCACGAGCGCCGGCCGGCTCTTCGACGCGGTCGCAAGCCTGCTCGGCGTCGCACATGTGTCGACGTTCGAGGCTGAGGCCGCGATGCGGCTCGAGGCACTTGCCGCCTCAGCCGGCGACCTGTCCACCATTGGCCACATCGACATCGCGGTGGCTGGTGATCCGGCTGTTCTCGACACCGTTCAGCTGGTCCGGGCGCTGTTCCTGGAGCGGCAGCAGGGCGGTTCCCCAGCGACGCTCGCGGCGATCTTCCATGAAAGCCTCGCGCGCGGGATCGCGAGCGCATGCGTGCAGCTCAGCGCCAGCCATGATGTCGATCGAATCGCACTGAGTGGCGGTGTCTTTCAGAACGCACTGCTCCTGAGCCGCCTCGCGGGGCTGTTGCGCGAGAGCAGCCTTTTCGTGTACACCAACCAGCAGGTCCCGGCCAACGACGGCGGCATCAGCCTGGGGCAGGCGCTGGTCGCGGCGTCGCAACCATCGAGAGGTCACCAGAGATGAGCGTGCAGATCCGACCCGATCGCGACGCTGCGGTCGTCGGCGGCCGCGCATTTCTCGAGGAGCGCATCGCAGCATCGAATCGAGCCGGCGACGACTACTTCCGCCGTCACGCGCACGCCATCGCAGCCTGTGCCGCGGTGATGGCGGATCGATTCTTTGCCGGCGGCACGCTGCTCGTCTTCGGCTCGGGTCCGCATGCCACCGACGCGCAGCACAACTCGGTGGAGTTCGTCCACCCGGTGTTGCCCGGGTGCCGCGCGTTGGCGGCACTGTCGCTGACCAACGACATGGCGACCGTGACCGGGATCCTCCAGGGTGCGGCCGCGGACGACGTGTACGCCCACCAGCTGCGCGTGCTCGGACGCCCCGGGGACATCGCGCTGGCGTTCGCGCATGCACCGGTACACCAGTCGATCACTCGAGGCCTCGACGCCGGGGCGGCGGGGGGCATGCTCACCATCGCGCTCACGTCCGGTGAAGGTGCCGAGCGAGAGCAGGCGGACTTCACGTTCTACACGGACAGCGCCGATCCCGATGCCGCGCACGAGCTCCACCTTGCGACGTATCACATGCTCTGGGAACTGGTGCACATCGTCCTCAACCACCGCGGCATCGGAGACGGCTCGTGAGCGGCGAGTGTCACGACGAGGTCTGCATCACGTGCTCGGACCAGCTGCTCGCCATGGTGGTCACCAGCGTGGATGCTCCGGCGGGGATCGCGCGCGGCACGATCGACGGCGCGGACGCCGAGGTGGGCATCGATCTTCTTGACGGCGTCACCGCCGGCGATGTGCTCCTGTGCCACGGTGGTGTTGCCCTCCAGCGCGGTGCACCGGTGGAGGTGGGCGCATGACCGAGTCCGGCCGAGATCCCTTCTCCCAGCTGCTCTACCCGATGCTCAGCGCGCAGCCGGCGGCCGGTGATGCCCTCGTCCTCGAGCTGGCGCGCGCACCCATCGAGAAGTCCGCGGAAAGCAACCGGCTCCGTCTCGAGTTGCTAAACGAGTTCGGCGATGAGATCGTGCAAACCGCCGAGGAGATGACCGCCGCCTTTCAGAACGGTGGAAGGCTGCTTGCACTTGGCAATGGCGGGAGCGCAACCTCCGCTGCGGACATGGTGACCGAGATGCTCGTCCCGTCGGGCGGTCGCCGCCCAATTCCGGCGCTCTGCCTCACCAATGACATCGCAGTGGTCACCGGTGTCGGCAATGACGTCGGTTTCGGCGACGTGTTCCTGCGTCAGATCATCGCGCTGGGACGGCCCGACGACGTCGTGCTTGCGGTCTCGACGAGCGGTAACTCCGAAAACCTCGTCCGCGGGCTCGGTGAGGCCAGACGCCGCGGCATGCACACCATCGCGATCTGTGGGTATGACGGCGGACGTCTTGCCCGCGAGGAGGTCGCGGACCATTGCTTCATCGTTCGATCCAGCAGCATTCACCGGATACAGGAGGTGCAGATGACGCTATACCACCTCCTCGCGGAGTTGGTGCATCGTGCACTTGAAGGAGAGCCGGCATGTGTCTAGCGATTCCCGCCCGTCTCGTTGAATACATCGACGAGGATCACATGTACGGCAAGGTGGAGCTCGGCGGAGTCCAGCGCCGGATCAACACATCGCTGCTGGTGGGTGATGACCTGACCGAGCCGGGCGAGTACGTGCTCGTGCACGTGGGATTCGCGCTCTCACGGGTGAGTGAGACCGAAGCCGCCGAAACGTTGCGCATCCTCGAGGAGATGGGCCCCGCCTACACGGACGAGGTCCAGCAGATCCGCGAGTGGCAGGCCATGGAGGATGAGCTGGTCGGGGCCAACTACCGCGAGAGCAACGGGACGCCGGCATGAAATTCGCAGACGAATTCCGAGACGCCGACCTCGCTCGAGCACTCGGGGCGCGCATCACCGCCGAGTCGGGGGACAAGCACTGGAAGATCATGGAGGTGTGCGGCGGGCACACCCACACCATCTTCAAGTACGGGATCGAGGACCTCCTGCCGAGCAACGTCGAGCTCGTGCACGGACCTGGATGTCCGGTATGCGTGATCCCGATGGGTCGGCTCGACGACGGCATCGCGGTCGCCCATGAGCCCGGGGTGATTTTCACGTGCTTCGGCGACCTGATGCGCGTGCCGGGCAGCGATGGGAGCCTGCTCGATGCCAAGGCCGCCGGTGCCGACGTACGCATGGTGTACTCCCCGCTCGATGCGCTCAAGATCGCACAGCAGAACCCGGATAGGAAGGTTGTGTTCTACGCGATCGGGTTCGAGACCACCGCACCCTCCACGGCGCTGACGTTGATGCGCGCCAAGGCCGAGGGCGTCCGCAATCTCTTTGTGTTCTGCAACCACGTCACGATCATCCCGCCGATGAAGGCGATCCTCGACTCACCAGATCTGCAGCTCGACGGATTCCTCGGCCCAGGCCACGTATCGACAGTGGTCGGGATCAGGCCATTCGAATTCGTGACCAACACCTACCGGAAGCCGGTGGTCGTCGTGGGCTTCGAGCCGCTCGACATCCTCCAGGGCGTGCACATGATCATCCAGCAGATCCACGAGGGCCGCTGCGAGGTCGAGAACCAGTACAAGCGCGTCGTGCACGACGACGGCAACCCGAAGGCGCTCGAGGTGCTTGCTCGCGTCTTCAAGCTGCGCTCGCATTTCGAATGGCGCGGCCTCGGCTTCATCAGCCAGAGCGCCCTCGAACTGCAGGATGAGTTCGCGGACTACGACGCGGAGAAGGTGTTCTCCGTGCCGGGTGTCAGGGTTGCCGACCCCAAGGCGTGCCAGTGCGGTGAGGTCCTCAAAGGTGTTCTCAAGCCGTGGGAATGCAAGGTGTTCGGCACCGCGTGCACGCCCGAAACCCCGATCGGGACCTGCATGGTGTCTTCCGAGGGCGCGTGCGCCGCGTACTACAACTTCGGCAGGTACTCGCGGGCGCGGGAGCGCGAGCGCGTCCTCGCGTCGGGCGAGCACTCGAACGGCAACGGCAATGGGCATTCGAGCGTCGCGGTCGCCGAGCACGACCTGCAACCGATCCCGGTGCAGGCGCGATGACCGAGACAGTCGTCCAGCCTGGAAGCGGCGCCGCGATCAGAGCGGCGTCGGCCCGAATCGCCGACCCTGAGCAGCGGGTGCTCGAACGCATCGCCGAGATTCGTAAGCGCAAGCCCACGCTCCGCGAAGACGCGATTACGATGAGTCACGGCGCAGGCGGCAAGGCGAGTCACACACTGACCACCGCGCTGTTCGCCGACATCCTCAGCAACCCCGTGCTCGACCAGCTCGGTGACCAGGCGGTGCTTCCGCTTCCGGGCGTCGACAACGTCGGCATCGCGGTCACCACCGACTCGTTCGTGGTCAGCCCGCTTTTCTTCCCAGGCGGTGACATCGGCGAGCTGGCGATCAACGGCACGATCAACGACCTCGCGGTCGGCGGCGCGACCCCGCTCGGCATCTCGGCGGCGTTCATCCTCGAGGAGGGACTGGATATCGCCCTCCTGCGCCGCGTGGTGGAGTCGATCCGCCGAGCTGCGGATCGTGCCGGGGTCAACGTGGTCACCGGTGACACCAAGGTCGTCCCACGGGGAAAGGCGGACCAGCTCTTCATCACCACCACCGGGGTGGGCACCGTCGCCCTGCCCCAGCAGGTCGCGATCCACCGGATCGTGCCCGGCGACGTCGTGGTGCTGAGTGGTGCGATGGGCGACCACGGCGCCACCGTCATGCTCGCTCGTGGCGACGTCGACCTCGAGGCCGACAACCTTCGCAGCGACACCATGCCGTTGCACGGCTTGACCTCAGCGCTCCTGGCCGACGGTATCGACGTTCATTTCATGCGCGACGCGACCCGGGGCGGCGTCGCGACAGTGCTCAATGAGATTGCTCAGGCAGCCGGGGTTGCGGTGGCCATCGATGAGGGCTCACTCCCGGTGCACGATGAGGTGCGCGGAGTCGCCGAGATCCTCGGCATCGATCCGCTGTACATCGCCAATGAGGGCAAGCTGGTGGCCGTCGTGGCCCGCGAGCACGCCTCGCGCGCGCTCGAGCTCATGCGCTCCCGCCGCGAGGGGACCGAGGCTGCGGTGATCGGCGAGGTGATGGCGGAACCGGAGGGCATGGTCTTCATCCACACAGGGTTCGGCGGTACGCGAGTGGTTGACATGCTCATCGGAGACCCGCTGCCGAGGATCTGTTAGGTCACGGTCCGCAAGGGCACTGACGATCGGCGCGAACAGGCGTATGGTCTGTGTGGGGGCAAACCCACACGAGCCGTGATCGCCTGATGGATCCTCAGCCCTGGAGAGGGCCCCTCGACCCGGACGAGACCGGCACGAAGCCGGCGGCCGAGGTGCGTATCCAGGCGGTCGTGTGCGGGCGCTGTGGGTGGCCCAACGCGTGCAGGATCCAGAGCGGGATGCGAACCCTGCGCTTCATGTGCCAGTGGTGCGATCGAATGACCACCGGGATCGTCGATCCGTCGATCAAGCGCAACGTCATCTTCTGAGCCGGACGCCCCTCACCGGCGGAACCGCCTGCACCTCGGGTGCCTCGTGGTGGCCCGCCTCGGTGAACCACCGGCTCTTGTAGATGTCCGCGGCCTCGATGCGCATGAGGTCGTCTCGGGTCACCAGCTTCCCGTCCGACACCAGCCGGTTGGCCTGCCGCAACCGCGCACGCTCCAGTGCGTTGCGCACGCTCCGGGCATTGGCGAATCTCGGCTCCGGCATGCGTCGGGCCATCAACTCCCGGAAAGCCGGCTCGGCGTCGCTCGAGAACGTGTACCGCTGCCGATCGAGCATGATCCGCGCGATCGCGACCAGCTCATCCAGGCTGTAGTCGGGGAAGTCGATGTGATGCGCGATGCGTGATCCCATTCCCGGGTTGCTGCTGAAGAACTGATCCATGCGTTCCTTGTAGCCGGCCAGGATCACCACGATGTCGTTGCGCTGGTTTTCCATGACCTGCAGCAGGATCTCGATCGCCTCCTGCCCGTAGTCGCGCTCGTTCTCCTGGCGGTGCAGGTAATACGCCTCGTCGATGAAGAGCACGCCGCCCATGGCGCGCTTCAGCACCTCGCGTGTCTTCGGGGCCGTGTGCCCAATGTACTGGCCGACGAGCTCGTCGCGGGTGACTGCGACCAGGTGACCCTTGGCGAGATAGCCGAGGCGATGGAGGACGGTCGCCATGCGCATCGCGACAGTGGTCTTACCGGTACCCGGGCTCCCCGTGAAGCACATGTGCAGGTTGGGGCGCTCCGCCTCGAGCCCGTAGCGCCGCCGTGCCATGTCGACGACCAGCAGCGCCGCGACCTCGCGGATGCGTGTCTTCACGGGATCGAGCCCGACAAGCTCGCGATCGAGGTCTTCGATGACCTCGAAGACGCCGGAGTCGCGAGCATGGGCTTCGACGTTGATCCGCTCGGGGACCGATTCCTCAGGGCCCCCGGACTCGGACGCGAGCACGCCGTTGCCGCCCGCAGTCTCCGCAACGGTCGCTGCAAGGGAGAGCGCCGAAGGCCGCGGCATCCCGAACGGGACGTGCGTGTCCTGCGTCATCGCTCAGCGCTCGTAACGCTCTCCGGGAGGCCGATCCGCCGCATATGGGTGCAGGGTGTACCGGATCTGCCGGTCACGACTCTCCTGCCGTTCCAGGCGGAACCCCTTCTCGTCCTTGGGCCGCTGCACGATGAAGCTCAGGGCGGTCGTCTGCCGTCCGAGTGTCCGGTCATAAGCGTTGACCCGGATGTATCGAGCGGGATAGGCGTCGCGGCAGCGCTGCACCTCGAGCAGGATTCCGGCTGGATCGCGCAGGTCGAACATGGGCAGACCCCACATGTCCCAGAGAAAGTTGCGCGGGTGGGGATCGTCGGTGAACTCCACCGAGAGGGCCCAGCTGTTGTCGAGCGCGTACTGCACCTGCGCGGTGACCTGCGCATCGGTGAGTGGTGGGAGATACGAGAACGTTCCCTGGGTGACATGCATGGTGATGCTCCCTATGCCGGCGTTGCCGTGGTGGCGACATCGGGCGTATCGGTGGATTCGTAGTTGAAGCTGATGTCGCCCCAGACGTCGAGAGCCGCCCGTAGCGGAGCGCACCAGCGGCCGCCCGCGCGCAGGATCTCAGGACCTTCGGTGAGGTAATCGCGACCCTCGTTGCGTGCCTGGATCATCAACTCGACTGCGGTGCGGTTGGCGGTCGCGCCCGCGGCCACGCCCATGGGATGGCCGATGGTGCCACCACCGAACTGGAGGACCACGTCCTCGCCGAGGTGGTGCAACAGTTGATGCGTCTGCCCGGCGTGGATGCCGCCTGATGCAACCGGCATCACGCCGGGCATGGAACCCCAGTCCTGATCGAAATAGATGCCATGCATGGGATCGCGCGGCACGAACCCGTCGCGGAGCGTGTCGTAGTAGCCCCGCACCATGTTGGGATCACCCTCGAGCTTGCCGACCACCGTACCGGCGTGGATGTGGTCGACACCAAGGAGCCGGCACCACTTTGCGATCACGCGGAAACTCACCCCGTGTGTCTTCTGGCGCGTGTACGTGCCGTGCCCGGCTCGGTGGAGGTGGAGGAGCACTCCGTTGCGCCGCGCCCATTTGGACATCGACGTCATCGCCGTGTAGCCCACGGTGAGATCCATCATGATGATGACGCTGCCGATCTCCTTGGCGAACTCGGCGCGCTCGTACATGCTCTCCATGTCTCCGGCGGTGATGTTGAGGTAGTGCCCTTTGATCTCGCCGGTCTCGGCCATCGCCTTGTTGACCGCTTCCATCGACGCGAGGTAGCGATCGCGCCAGCGCATGAACGGCTGGCTGTTGATGTTCTCGTCGTCCTTGGTGAAATCGAGCCCACCGCGCAGCGCCTCGTACACGACGCGACCGTAGTTGCGCGCGGAGAGACCGAGCTTCGGTTTGGTGGTGGCGCCGAGCAGCGGACGGCCGTACTTGTTGAGATATTCACGCTCCATCACGATGCCGTGCGGCGGTCCCTGGAAGGTGTTCACGTAATGCAGCGGGATACGCATGTCCTCGAGCCGCAGGGCCTGCAATGCCTTGAACCCGAAGACGTTGCCGATGATCGATGAGGTGAGGTTCGCGATCGACCCTTCCTCGAAGAGATCGAGCGCGTAGGCGATCAACGCGATGTACTGCCCCGTCGTCCCGGGAACCGGTTCGACGTTGTAGGCCTTGGCCTGGTAGTGCTCGTGCGCGGTGAGCCGGTCGGTCCACACCACCGTCCAGGTCGCCGTCGATGACTCGCCCGCCACCGCTGCGGCCGCCTCCTCGGGTGGAACGCCATCCTGCGGTGTGATCCGGAACGCGCAGAGGATGTCGGTGTCCTTGGGTACGTAGTCGGGTTCCCAGTACCCCATCTGCGCGTAGGGGATGACACCGGACGACCAGCGATCAGTGGCCGCGTCTCTCGGGGGGGTTTCGATGGCTGTCATTCGCGCGTCTCCGTGGAGCTGACGGGCGACGGCGCCAGCCGGTGGCTGATTGCGGCGTAGTCGTCGGCCTTGACGCGGACGAGTAACGACTTCTGAGCGCTGAGAATGCGATGAGCGAGGATCAGCTGGGTCAGTCCGAGCGGGTCGCTGTGGCGGCGTCCATGCGGTTCCTCGTAGCTCCCGAGCTCCCGCTGGCGGAGGTGGTGGAGATGGTGGTGGCGCTCGCTCGCGTGCTCCCACACGGATCGTTCAATTCGCGCGGCGTCCTCGGCGGAGATGCGACCGTCAATCTCGATGACGTCCGATTGCCTGCCGTCCTCGTCAGCGATGTCGTTGCGCAACCGGACGGTCGTCCCATTGTCGAGCCCATGTTCAAGGTCGAGTTGCGGGAGCGAGTGGCGCTGGGTCAAACGCACGTTGAGGTGATCCCCGACACCGGGGGAGTGGTCGTCCCCGGGCGAGGAAAAACGCACCACGAGGTCTGCCTGCGCGCGCTGCGGCTCGATATGCGCCTCGGCATCCGGCCGGCGGGCCTCGATCTCGGTGAGCACCTCCCGCTCGTTGTAGCCACGCTTGGCGATATCTCGCTGAAGCTTCCACCTGATGCGCAGCTCGGGGTCGGGATCCAGCCAGACCTTCAGGTCGAATGCCTCGCGAATCCCGGGGAGGAGGAACGGATGCAGGCCTTGGATGATCACCACCTCATTCGGCTCGACGCGCTCCGGCGGCTTGAAGGTGCCGTCCGTGTGGTCATAGACGGGCTTGGCGATGGCCTCTCCACGCTTGAGCGCCCAGAGCTGCTCCTCCATGAGCGCGAAGTTGTTGGCCCGAGGGTTGAGCGGGGTCACCCCGATGAGCGTCCGCTCGCGGCGATCGAGCGAGTGATAGTCGTCGAGGCAGACGCTGGTGATCCGATCCGCGCCGAGGAGCTCGTAGAACGCGGCGGTCAGCGTCGACTTGCCGCTCCCGCTATCGCCGCCGATGCCGACGAAGATGGGCGTCACGTCGGTGCGCGTGTCACTCATGGTCATGGCGTTCGCCATTGGGGCCGGAGTCGAAATGCACCGCAACGAGCATGCGAGGACCATAAGTCCCGACCGACCTTACGTCCAATGCATGATCCTTATACTTTCAATAAGATCTGCTAATGGACACCAGCCTCGAACGAAGCATCACGCTGCGCCAGCTGCGGATCTTCACCAGCGTGATCGAGCACCGCAGCTTCACCCGCGCTGCCGAAGCGCTCTCGCTGACCCAGCCGGCGGTGACCCACCAGATGCAGGCGCTGGCCCGAGCGGTCGGCCGGCCGCTGGTGGAGCCCGGCAGCCGCGGTCCGGTGCTCACCGCCGTTGGCCAGGCGCTCCACGAGCGCGCCGGCCGGATCCTGGCGATGGTCGGCGATGCTCAGGACGCGATTGAGGACGTGGCTGGACTGCGCGCCGGACGAGTCCGGATCGCCGGGGACACCACCGTGGGCATCTATGTGCTCCCGGACGCGATGGCGGCGTTCCATCGCGAGCTCCCCGGCATTGCCCTGAGCCTCGACGTCGTCAACCGCGCCCGGGTCCGCGAGTTGCTGCTCGAGGGCAGCGCAGACATCGCGGTGGTCGGAACGCTGTGGGAGGACGCGCTCCTGGCCGCCGAGCCCTTCCTCGCGAACTCGCTGATGTGCTTCTGTGCGCCGGGCCATCCACTCCTAAAGCGGGAGCCGCTGCGGCCGGTTGACCTGCTCGATGGCCCCCTCCTCCTGCGCGAGCGCGGATCGGGGACGCGTGAATCCGCGGAACGGATCCTTCGAGCCGCGGGTGCCGAACCGATCCCAGCAATGGAGATGGCCAGCAACGGCGCCCTCAAGCGCGCCGTCGCAGGGGGTCTCGGCGTGACCGTGCTCTCGACCTACGCGGTGCGCCTCGAACTCCAGCTCGGGCTCCTGCGGCCGCTGCTGGTCGAGGGATTCCCAGTGGAGCGGATGTGGCACGTCACGTGGGCCCGCGACCGCTTGCTCAGCCCGGCGGCGGCCGCGTTCAAGACCTTCCTGCACAGCCCCGACTGGCGGACATCCCTCTCGATTCCGTTGGGCAGCGAGTAGCGCCCGCTTGGGCGCCGGCACCGAACTCCTCAGGAAGTGGCGGGCGACCCCATGGCGCCGACGCTGGCGTTGACGCGCCGCAGGCCATCGGACGCAAGCAACCCCGCGGGCACGCCGAAAGCACCCGCCGTGACGAGCGCCGATGCCC
>JBAQGL010000271.1:0-7964 GCA_049287785.1 Candidatus Dormiibacterota bacterium
ATCCTGTATCGCGACGCCGGGCAGCGCGCTCGTGCCGCGGCGGCGCTCCGCCCCGGCGTCGAGACAGCACACCGCATCGGCCTCGTGGACGAGCTCATCCCTGAGCCGCCGCCGGGCGCGCACGCGCACGCGCCGCTGGTGATTGCCGCGATTCGCGGGGCCGTGATCCGCAACCTTGACGATCTGTGCGATATCCCGATCGACGAGCTGGTCGCCCAGCGCCAGCGGCGTTACAGGGAAGCCGGCGGCTGATCCTTCCAGGCGGCGAGCAGCGCCGCCTCACGCTCGGGCGCCAGGCCCACGCGGGAACGATTGGCGGTCACCACCTGTTGCCAGTCGGGGTGGTCTCGCAGCCACGACCACGTGTCACGGACGGTGTCGCGCGCGGGACGGCAGATGAGTCCCGACCGCAACGCGAGTGAGGAGTCGGTCGCATAGAAGCCGGCCGTGTCGCCGATTGGGGGCACCCAGATGGGCAGCTCGGTCCAGGGCTCGACGTGGTTCGCGAGCAGGAACTGGGCATCGACCCAGGTGAACAGTGCGCTCGAGCCGGTGACCTCGCGGCACAGCTCGAGCAGTTCGGCCATCGTGGCGTGACCCGGACGGCTCAACACGTTGACAGGGCCATTCAGGGCCGTCTCGATGACGAAGGCGGCGAGATCTCGTGCGTCGACGTACTGCACTGCAAGGTCGTGCGGTTCGGGCGCGAGCACCTCGCCACCTGCCGCGATGCGACGCAACCACCAGGGCAGACGTCCGATGTTCTCGCGCGGTCCAAGAATGAGCCCGGGTCGAGCGAAGACGCTGCGATCGGAGCCGAACACGCTCTCGACGGCGAGCTCCGCACCGCGCTTGTCCGCTGCGTAGCCGGTGGTGTCAGCGTCAGGTCGCGCTTCGACAGTCGGTGAATCCTCGGTGACGCTGCCTTCGTGGACGCCGGAGTACACGGAGATCGTCGAGATGTACACGTAACGCGCCGCGTGAGGTTCGAGGACGCGAGCCGAGGCGAGTACCACCCCAGGTGCTCGCGACCACGCGTCGACGACCATGTCCCAGGACTCAGTGGTGAGCGCATCGAGGTCGCTCGTGTTGGTGCGGTCCCCGTGAATCACACGGACCCCGTCGGGCGCGGACCCTGTCTGGCCGCGGTGAAAGATGGTCACCTCGTCACCGCGCGCCCGCGCGGCGCCGACGACGGCCGGTCCGACGAAGTCAGTTCCGCCGAGAACCAGGACCTTACGCGGCATCGAGTTGCGGCACGTGCTCGGCAGTCGTTTTCTCAGGCCGGCGCAGGAAGAGCGCGGGGATCACGCCAAGGAGCGTGAGGATGGTGATGAACGCGAAGGTCCGATCGAACGATGTGCTGAGCGCCTCTGACGCGTAGGTCCGGCCAAAGCGTGCTACCACCGGTGGAACCTTGGTTGTGGTCGAGGGCTGGCCGCCGTTCTGGACGAGGGTCGCGTACTGCCCCTTCAGGCTGCTGCAGAACTCCGCTGCGGTGCGCTGGTGTCCTGCCGACGACGCGGCGCTGAGCACCGCGGGCGACGGTGCGCACGATGCCTGCCCGATCGCAGTCGTGAACTGCGCGGCGAGCACCGTCACCAGCACTGCGATGCCGACCGACGAGCCGATGCGCTGCAGGCTGTTGGAGATGCTCGACGCACTCGAGCTGAGTTGACGAGGGACGCGCGCCATCGCAGCTGCCATCGACGGCATCATCGAGAAGCCCATCGCAAAGCCCCGCAGCAACAGTGCGCTGACGACCAGCCAGTTCGATGACGTCGGGTGGATCTGGGCAAGCAGGAAACCCCCGCCGGCGAGCATCACCATGCCGGTCACGACCACCGGACGCGGCCCGATGCGGTCGGTCAGATAGCCACCGAGCGGCATGGCGACGGCCGCGGTGATCGCCTGTGGCAGCAACAGGAGTCCGGTCTCGAGCGGGCTGTACCCGTGCACCTCCTGGAGGTAGAGGGGCAGCAACAGCATCCCGCCGAAGAGGGCGGTGACAATGATGAAGCTGAGGCCCATCGACCACGAGAATGTCGGATCGCGGAAGAGGCGCAGCTGAAGCAGCGGCTCCGGGTTGCCGCGGTTCCCGATGGCGAGGTTGACGGCTGCGAGCGCAGCGCCGACGAGCATCACGATCGTGTCGAGGGACGTCCAGCCATCGACGACTCCGTTGCGGAGCGCGACCAGCAACGCGCCGGCGGCGAGCGGCATCATCAGCAATGTCGCGGCGCGGCGGCGACCGAGCTGCGAAAGCACGAACGCCGCGAGCAGAACCGCAGCACCGACCAGCAGGCTCACCACCAGCAACGAGCCCCATCCGAGACTGATGCTCTGGTTGACCGCGTACATGACCGCGACGGCTGCGGGCGGCGCGGTCAGCAGACCGAACGTGTCGAGACGCAAGCCGTGTGCCCGATTCGACTCGGTGAGGAAGCGCCACGCCGACGCGAATGCGATGAGGCCGATCGGCACGTTGACATAGAAGATCAACCGCCACGAGAAGTCCTGCACGAACCAACCGCCGAGCACCGGGCCGACCGCCGGTGCGAGCAGCATCGGGATCCCGAATATCCCCATGACCCGTCCCATGTTCTGGGGTCCGACCGCACGCATGATGATGGTCATGCCGATCGGCATCAGCATCCCGCCGCCGAGGCCCTGCAGAACGCGGAAGATCACCAGCTCAGGGAGGTTCTGCGCCACTCCGCACGCCATCGACGCGAGCGTGAAGAGCGCGATGGTGACGAGGTACAGGCGCTTGGTACCGAAGCGATCACTCGCCCAGCCGGCCATCGGGATGACCGCGCCCTGCGCGAGCATGTACCCGGTGACGACCCACGAGATGTCGGCGTACGAACCGGCCTTGAGGTCGACCTGCAGGGTTGGGATCGCGATGTTGACGATGGTCGCGTCGAGGATCGTCATGATCGTGCCGAGCAGCACGACGCCGAGCGCGATCCACTTGTAGTCGAAGCGTCCGGTCCTTGGGGTGGCGACGCCGCCGTCACCGCCTGCGGCTGCGACCTCGGCTGCCGAGACGTCGGGGCGGTCGAGGACCTCAGTCATGTGCCACCTCTCCAATTGGTCCCATCAGCGGCGCGTCTACGATCCGGCCCATGAGCTCCACCAGGCGCTCGAGGTCGTCGTCGTTCAAGGGAGCGAGTGTCTCGAGCGCAGCCGCCTTCCTCGCCGCATCGAATCGATCCAGCATCTCGAGCCCGAGCTTGGTCGGGACGATGTGGATGATCCGCCGATCCTCGGGGTCGCTGAGCCGCTCGGCGAACCCGACACGGATCACCCGGTCGACCAGCGCGCTGGCTGAGCTGAGCGCGCATTGCTGCATGCGCGCGATCTCGTTCATGGTCGCCCCGGCCGATGTCTCGGTGGCGGCTCGAAGCTGTTCGAGGGCGCTCAACTGGTGCCACGTGACCGCACCGAACTCGTCCTTGAGCTCCTCGGGGACGCTGGCCATGAGCCGGCGCTTGAGGCCGCCGATGTAATCGAAGAGCAGGTGCGCAAGCTCGTCACGGCGGTCACTCGCGGTCGCGTTGCGTGCGGCGGCTTTTCGTTCCGTGGCCGGTGCCTGGCTCACACAAACCCTCGACTATTCGATGGACGAATAGTTTGAGTGTAGAACTATTCGCCTGTCGGTGTCAACTGGTGGCGGCGTCCCGGACGCGGCGCCGAAGCCGCGAACGACCGGTCAATTCGTGCGATGCCTTGGAAGCCTCGAGCTCGCGCGCCGCCGCATCGAGCAGTCCACTCACGTCCTGCGAGTCGCTCGGGTAGACGGCGATGCCCGCCGAAGCAGAGGCGCCGGATCGCCCGAATCCCTGGTCGCCGGATGTGTCGGAGGTGAATCGCTGCTGGATGCGCGCGGCGACGGCGTGGGCCTGGTCGCGGTCCGCTCCCGGCAACACGCAGACGAACTCGTCGGCGCCGAAACGGGCGGCGCTGTCCTCGCGCCGGAGGATGGATCGCAGCACGTCGGCGAAGGTCTCGAGCACCTGGTTGCCGGCGTCATGTCCCCAGCGATCGTTCAGCTCGGTGAAGCCATCGACGTCGGCCATGATCAGCGCGAGCGACCCTTCGCGGCGCGAGGCCCGTGCGAGCTCCTTGTCGATGACCGAGAGCAGGTGCGGACGCATGGCCATCCCGGTGACGGCATCGAGCTGGGCCTTCGCCATCTCTTCCTCGTGACGGCGAGCGCGCTCGATGGCGCGTGCCGCTTCGTCGGCGAGGGCCTCGATGATGGGTGCGTCGGATTCGGTCCAGACGTTCTCCTGTCGCTCGGAGGTGAGCAGGATGGCGCCGATCGTGGTGCCGTCCACTCGCAGCGGTGCACCGATCGCCGATCGGATGAAGCCGAGCTTCGACCGCCGGAGGCGCACCCGGTTCGCCTCACGAAGGCTTGCCTGCGCCATCGAGGCCGAGAGCGTCGTCGGCCAGACCTCGGCTCGCTCCGCCACGAACACGGCGCCACCGAGCCCTTCGCCGGGGGCGAGCTCGTACGCCGGGCCACCGGATCCCACGCCACCTGACGACAGGAAGGCGCCGGGAGACTTCAGCAGTCCGTCGGCCGGGTCGTTGATGAGGACCATCCCCGTGGAGGTCTCCGGGAAGATCTCGCGGCAGGCCTCGAGCACCGCGGACGCCACCGAGGTCACATCTCGAGCGATTCCGAGCTTGCGACCAAGGGTCGACGAGACCTGACCGCGCCGGGTTTCAGAGTCCAACCGGTCGAGGCTGCGATCGGCGCCTCCGGCGGCGAGCAGCTTGATGCCTGCCATGGCGGCGACGACCACCACGAGTGACCCAAGTCCCGTCGATGCGGGCGCGGTGGTCACCCAGAGGACGATGAAGATGACCACCACGGCGCCGGTGCCCGCGAGCGCGGGCGTCCATGGCGCCCGGTTCAGCGCGCTCGACGTCCGAGTGGAGGATCCCCGGGGTGAGTCGACGTCGAGACCGACCAGGATCGCGGTGAATGCGACCGCGGCGACGAGCGTGAAATCGGGCAGCTGCGCGGCGGCGGCCCGCAGCCCGATCGCGGCCACGACGGCGAGCGCCACGGCGCAGGCGACAGAAGCCAGTTCCCGGTGGCGCTCCCACGCCGAGGGCAGGCGCAGCAAGGCCAGACCGATGCACAGCGCAGCCGCCGCCATGAAGGCGTCGAGCAGCCGCACGCCCGGGCTGACAGGAAGCACAAGCACCCTGATCGCCACCGCGATGCCGACGATTCCCGCCCCCACCTGGCTGTATCGCCGCGCCAAATGCACCCGCAATTCCACCTGATCCCCCACCCGCTGATCCGACTCGGCCCGGGCCATCGGCCGGGGAAACCTGTCGTCGGTACCGATCAATTGTGCCAGAAGTTCGGCCGATAAACCTGTGGTAGGCTGTGCGAACTGACGTTCGCTCTCAGGTCGCCGCTCTCATTCCCAGCACCCCATGACGATACGTCTCCTCCATCTCTCCGACATCCACCTCGACCGGGTGTTCGCCGCCATGGGCTGTCAGGGAGAGCTCGCGCGCCGGCGCCGCCAGGGGCTACGCGATGCACTCACGAGTGCCGGGCGCCTGGCCATGGAGCAGGGCTGTCTGGCGGTGACGATCGGCGGAGACCTCTACGAGCACGAGCGCGCCGGCGTCGACACCGGGCGATTCCTGGCCGACACGTTCGCCGCTTGGCGGCCCATGCGAGTCCTGATCGCGCCCGGGAACCACGACGCCCTCCTCCCGGGATCCATCTACCGCCGGGTCGAATGGCCCTCGAATGTCACCGTCTTCAGGGGCACCGAGTTCGAGCCTGTGGAGCTCGCCGACGGCCTCACGGTATGGGGCCTCGCTCATCGCGAGCCCGCATGGCAGGGCGATCCGCTCGCCACCTCACCGGCCACGTCCATATCCGGCGTCCATCTCGCCCTGTTCCACGGTGCCGAGCTCGGCTCGCGACCCGAGGGAAAGTCGATTCACGGGCCGTTCCACGCCGAGCGGATCCACGCCGCAGGCTTTGCCGCCGCTCTGTGCGGCCACTATCACCGCCGGCGCCTTGATTCCACCACCGGGCTTCTGTACCCGGGGACGCCCGAGCCACTGAGCTTCGACGACGAGGGTGGACGTGGACCCGTGGTGGTCGAGATCAGCGATCGGGGCGATGTCCGGTTCACCGCGCACGACACCAATCGATGGTCGGTGTTCACCGTGCAGTGCGACGCCGGCGATTGCGGATCCGTGGAAGCCGTGATCGACGAGGTCACCATGCACTGCGCATCGACCGGATACGGCGACCCCGAGCGAACCATGATCCGCGTCGATCTGAGCGGCTCGATCGACTCATCGGTGTCGCTGGACGCGTTCACCGTTGAGCTTGCGGTGCGCGAACGCCTCAACCTCGCCGCCGTCAAGGTCCGCGATCGCACCGCGCCGTACATCGATCTCCAGACCGCCCTCGTCGAGGAGAGCACGCGCGGCGCGTTCGTGCGGGCGGCGACCGCCGCAGCGGAGGACGCGGACGCCGACGAAGCCCAGGTCCTCGAGGATGCCCTGCGGTACGGGCTGATGGCGCTCTCGGGCGCCGAGGTCGGGCTTCGATGATCCTCGAGCGCCTCGAGATCACCGGCTTCGGCTGCCTCCACGACCTCACCACCGAACTGCACCCCCGGGTCACGGTCGTCGCCGGGCGGAATGAGTCCGGCAAGTCGACGCTGCTACGTGCAGTGCGCGGCGCCCTGTACGGCATCGACGCCGGCGGCCAGGGTCGCGCCGTCGATCGCAGCGACTGGGCGCGCTACGAGCCCTGGACGCGAGGCGGCTACGGTCTCGCGCTCACCTACAAGCTCGATGACGGGCGTCGCATCCGGGTCGCGCGCCGTCTCGACACTCGCGAGCAGTCGGTGCAAGTGCTGGAGCTCGGAGGATCCGAGCTGACCGACGAGCTGCGCAGCGGGCGCTCCGTGACTCCGGGCAGGTTCCATCTCGGGATCGACGAGGCGGTCTTCTGCGCGACGGCGTGGCTCAGCGACGACGGCCTCCGCATCGACGCACCGGAGAGCGCCCGCCAGCGGGCGGGCCAGCTGCAGGAGGCGATCGAGCGCCTCGCGGACACCCGCCGCGGGGTGACCGCCGCGCAGGCCCTCGTGCGAATCCGCGAAGCCATGGATCGGGTCGGCTCGGAGCGGCGCTCCGCCAGTCCCCTCGGGGTCGCAAGCGCCCGGCTTCGACACCTGGATCGCAGTCTCGCCGACGCCCGCACCCGCCTGGCGGCAGTTGCGGTCGACCAGGAACGTCTCGCCGGGCTCGACACTACCCACGCGACCGAGACGCAGCACTGGGTGGCCGCGGAGCGGGCGCGACTCGCCGGACGGCTCTCCGAGGTGGCCGACCGCCGGATCCGCCTCGCTGAGATGGTGCGGGAGGGCAAGCTGCAGGCGGCAGAGGTCGAGGCGACCGCGTCCTATGCCCGTTTTCCGCTCGACGTCGAGATCGAGGTCACCGCGCTCGGCGGCGAGCTGGCTCAGGCAAGGTTGAATGCCGAAGGCGCGGCGGCACGCTGGCACGCTGCCGGCGACAGGCTGCGACCCATCCGCGCCCGGCGCGACGAGATCGCAGCGGGTGTCGCCGCCATCGGCCTCGCAGGGCGGTTCGACGGCGAAGTCGGCGAGCGTTCGCAACGCCTCCGCGGCGAGTTGATCGCGGTTGCGAGCGCCGCGCGCCGAACCGGTGGGGACGATGCCCGCGAGGCCGCGCTGCGTCGTGAGATTGCTGCCACCGGGCTGCGAACCCTCCCCGCAGCGGTGATCGACGAGCTGCTACCGAACCTCGACGCAGCCAGGCAGGATGGGCGCCGGTTCGCGCTCGGAGCACTTGCCTTCGCAGCGATCGGCGCGGCCGCTGCCTTCGGACTGAGTCGCACGCATCTCGCGATTGCGGCGCTCATCGCCGGCCTGCTC
>JBAQGL010000272.1:0-2193 GCA_049287785.1 Candidatus Dormiibacterota bacterium
TTCCGGCACTGATCGGAGCGTTCACCGGTGCGCCACTGCTGGCGAGGGAACTCGAGACCGGCACCTTCCGCTATGCATGGACGCAGGGCTTCGGGCGGGCACGCTGGACCATTGCCAAGGTGGTACCGCTCGCGGTCGTGATCGCGCTGGCCGCCGGAGCGTTCAGCGGGCTCGTCTCATGGTATGTCCAGCCGATCGTCGGCGCGGGCGACAACAACGGCCCGCTGTATCCGACCCTGTTCGACCTCCTCGGGGTTGCACTCGCAGCGTGGACGCTGACCGCGTTCGCGATCGGCATCCTTGCCGGCTTCCTGATCCGTCGAGTCATCCCGGCGATGGTCGCCACGATCGTCGTATGGGCCGGGCTCGCCTTCGCGGTTGGAGGGTATCTGCGCGAGCACTACACCGCACCGGTCGTCACCACCAAAGCGAACATTCCCGTCCAGGCCCTAGCGATCAACCAAGGGTGGTTCAGGGGCGGAAGCCCAGCGAGCCTGGACATGATCAACAACACGCTCGCTCGGGTCGACGTTCGGGCCCTGACCCCCGAACTGTTCCAACCCGGGCCCGCAACCCCGGCCAACCTTGGCGACCCCGTGCAGTACCTGATCCAGCATGGCTACACGCAGTTGACGACGTACCAGCCGTCCGGCCTGTTCTGGCCGTTCCAGTGGATCGAAGGCAGTTGGCTCCTCGTCCTTTCCGTGGTCCTGATCGCGACGACCGTCTGGCTGGTCCGCCGCCGCGCGGCCTGAGGCTGGAGTCAGGCGAGGAGCAGCCCCTTCCTAGACCCCGATCTGGGCGAGCCTCGACGCGACATGAGCGAGTTCCTTCGCGGTCCTGACCGGGTCTGGCGACGTGTTGCGCACGCCGACCATGTCGATTCCGAGCTTCGCGTACTCCTCCATCTCCCGGAGGAACCCGTCCAGGTCCCTGGTGGGATCCGCACCGCCCTGGATGGTCTTCTTGATTGTGGCCATGTCACGGCCCTCGGCCTCGCAGTGCTGGGCGAGGATGTCGAGCTTGCGCTGCACCTCCTGGGGCCCGAGCGCAAAGAGGTTGCATGCGTCCGCATACCGGGCCACCAGCTTGAGGGTCTTCCGCTCACCGCCACCGCCGATGAGGATCGGCGGGCGAGGCTGCTGAACGGGCTCCGGGTGGCAGAGGGTTTCCGCCAGGTGGTAGTGCTTGCCGTCGTACGGCCCATCGTTGTCGCTCCACATCTGATTGCAGATCTGTAGCGTCTCCTCGAGCCGTTCGAACCGCTCGGCGATCGGCGGGAAGGGCACGCCCAGCGCCAGATGCTCGCGCTCATACCAGGCCGCCCCGATCCCGAGCATGGCCCGGCCGCCGGAGACCACATCGAGCGTGGTGACGATCTTGGCGAGCAGACCGGGGTGCCGGTAGGTCACGCCCGTGACCATCAGCGAGAGGGTGATGCGCTCGGTCTTGCCGGCGACGAAGCCGAGCGAGGTGTATCCCTCGAGCATCGGGTCCTGGGCGGTCGCGAAACCCTCCATCTGGAACCAGTGGTCCATCATCGTGAAGGTCGAACAGCCGGACTCCTCGGCCGCCTGGGCGGTGGCCGCGAGGGTCGGTCCGAGTGCTTTGCTCCCACCCGGAAGGGTGAAGTTCATGAAATGAAGGGCGAGTTCCATCAGGTTGACTCCTGCGGGTGGCTCCTGCGGGTTGCTGCGGCGGATCATGAAAGGCTAGTGGACTGACCCGAAACGGCGTTGTGCGCATTCCCGCGGGCGTCGCTTAGGCTACCCGGGAGGCATGCGGGCGCTAAACGAGGATCGACTGTGAATCATTTCGAGGGCCGGACCATCCTGCTGACCGGGGGCACGGGCTCATTCGGCCAGCATTTCACGCGCACCGCGCTCGCGAACTGGGATCCGGCCGCCATCCGCATCTTCAGCCGCGACGAGCTCAAGCAGACCGACATGGAGCGAAAGTTCGACGACCCGCGGCTTCGCTTCTTCATCGGTGACGTGCGCGATCGCGATCGGCTGCGTCGCGCCATCGAGGGCGCCGACGTGGTCATCCACGCCGCCGCGCTCAAGCACGTGCCGGTCTGCGAATACAACCCGTTCGAGGCGATCAAGACCAACATCCTCGGCACCCAGAACGTCGCCGAGGTCTGCCTTGATGCGGGCGTACCTCGAGCCCTCGCCCTGAGCACCGACAAGG
>JBAQGL010000273.1:0-4795 GCA_049287785.1 Candidatus Dormiibacterota bacterium
GGTCCCCCAGACCAGTACTCTAACCATCTGAGCTACTCCCCGAGGCGCGCCTAGCGACTCTACCGCCCCAGGCCCACGAGGCCGAAGACGCGTCAGTCGTCGCTCTCGTCGCGATGCCGGGTGACGATCCGCAATCGCACCCCCGCGAAGCCGAATACCGCACGGATCCGGTTCTCGAGGTACCGCTGGTACGCGAAGTGCATCAGCTCGGGGTCGTTGACGAAGAGCACGATCGTCGGCACGGGGCTGCGAGCCTGCGTCGCGTAGAGGATCTTGAGGCGCCGTCCCTTGTGAGTCCGGGGCGGGTGCTCGTCGAGCGCGTTGCGGATCAGATTGTTCAATGCGGGTGTTGGGATGTGGATCGACCGCGCATCGGCGACCGCGAGCACCGCGGGCATGACCCGCTTCAGATTGCGGTGCTCGGTCGCCGACAGCGTCAGCACCGGAACGCCGGGCACGAACGAGAACGAATCCTGCAGCTTCTTCAGGTACGCCGGATCGACCCGCTCCTCGTGTTTGACGAGGTCCCACTTGTTCGCCGCAACCACGAGCCCGGCCCCGGCCTCGACGGCGTACCCGGCGATATGCCGGTCCTGTGCGCTGGCGCCCTCCGACGCATCGATGACCAGGAGGCCGATATCGCTGCGCTGCAAAGCGCGGAGTGATCGCAGCAGGCTGTATCGCTCGACGTTCTCGGTGACGATGCCTCGCCGGCGGATCCCAGCCGTATCGACGAGCCGGATCTTGCGGCCGTCCAGGGAGACGACGGTGTCCACGACGTCGCGCGTCGTCCCCGCGACCGGGGAGACGAGCGCGCGCTCCGAACCCACCAGGCCGTTGAGCAGCGAGGACTTCCCGGTGTTGGGACGGCCGATGATCGCAACGCTCACCTCGCCTGCAGCCGGCTCGGTCCCGGCGGCGCCGTTCTCCGGAAGCTCGGTGACGAAACGGTCGAGCAGGTCGCCCGTATCCGTCCCCTGGAGCGCCGAGATCAGCACGGGATCGCCCAGGCCGAGTCGGTAGAGCTCGTCGGCGCGATAGCGATCCACCTGGCTGTCCGCCTTGTTGCCCACAAGGATCACCGGCCGTCCCCCGCGACGCAGGGTCTGCGCGATCTCCTCGTCGAGAGCGGTGACTCCATCGCGAACGTCGACCATGAAACAGCAGACGTCGGCTTCGGTGATCGCCATCTGCGCCTGCTCGCGCGTCGCCCGAGTGAGCGCCGCGATGTCGGGGGCGGCATCGCGCGGCAGGGGCACGTCGAGTCCCGCCGTGTCGACAACGGTGAAGCGCTTTCCTCCCCATTCAACGACGCCGTACAGCCGATCACGGGTCAGACCCGCGAATGCATCGACGATCGCCCGCCGGGTCCCGGTGAGGCGGTTGAACAGCGTGGACTTCCCGACGTTGGGACGACCGACGATCGCGACCACACCGACCGCCGGCGCAATCGGATCCCCCTCCTCGCGGCGGCGCCGGCGGGTGGCGCCGGCCGGGCTCATTTCCCCCCGCCGGGGACCGGCGAGATGTCCATGGAGATCTGTGCGAACGGGCCGCCTTCCTCTGTGAGCGCAAAGCCGTTCACATCCTCGGCGCCGGAGGCCGTGGTGCGGCAGATGATGTAGACGTAGTCGACCCACGCATGGTCGGTGTCGAATTGCGACGGCTGCGCCGGGTGATCGGGGTGGCTGTGCCAGATGCCCGCGACGTCGAGACCCCGGGAACGCCCATCGCGATCGGCCTTCATGAAGTCGACCGGGTCGAGGTCATAGCGATCTGCCGCGCGCTCGGTCCACATATTGCGGGCCGAGGTGACGTCGACGATGACCATGCGCGTCCCATCCCGCCGGCCAAGGAGCACGCCGCAGCCCTCGTGCGGATAGGCGGCCACCGCCAGGTCTCGGATCCGCTGTTCGGCGGCCGGCGCGATGGTCGCAAAGCGCAGGTTCAACGCCCGGCCCGCCGGTAGAGCCCGGTTGAGAGATATCGATCACCACCGTCTGGAAGCACGGTGACGATGACGCCGCGGCCGATCTGTCGTGCGATCTCTCCGCATGCCCAGAGTGCCGCCCCGCTCGAGTGCCCCGCGAGGATCCCCTCGCTGCGCGCCAGTTGGCGGGCGACGTCGTATGCGGGCTCGGTCTCGACACCGATGTCCAGATCGGCGAGCGACGGGTCGTAGATCCCGGGCACGATCGACGTCTCCATGTGCTTCAGACCCTCGAGGCCGTGCCACGGCTCGGCGGGCTGCACGCTGACGCATTGCACCTCGGGATTCATCTCCTTCAGACGCCGGGTCACTCCCATGAAGGTGCCGCTGGTCCCCAGCGCCGCGACGAAATGGGTCACGGTTCCTCGGGTCTGCTCCCAGATCTCGACGCCCGTCCCGTCGTAGTGGGCGAGCCAGTTGGCGTCGTTGTTGTACTGGTCGGGCATGAAGTACGCGTCCGGGTTTTCGTCGTACATGGCACGAACCAGGCGGATGGCGCCGTCGCTTCCCTCGAGGGGATCGCTGTACTCCACCTCGGCCCCGTAGGCGGTGACGAGCTGGCGCCGCTCGTCGCTGACGTTGCCGGGCATCACCAGGCGGACGCGGTATCCCTTGGCGGCACCGATCATCGCGTAGGCGATGCCGGTGTTCCCACTGGTGCTGTCGATGATGGTCCGATCGCGGCTGAGCCGCCCGGAGCGCTCCCCGTCCTCGATCATGCGCAGCGCGGGGCGATCCTTGACCGAGCCACCGGGGTTGAGGAATTCAGCCTTGGCAAACACGGCAACGGCCGGGCAGTCGTCCTCGAACAGACGGATGCGCAACAACGGCGTGTTGCCGATGCGTTCGGTGATCGTCTCCCCCATCGCCTTCCGTACGAGCGTCAACGCCGGCTGCGCCGGTTGCTGCGGCGTGGTCACGCCGATCAGCTGGCCTCGGCTCCCTGCGCCACCCGAAATCCGGCAGACCCGCGCCGCTGATCGGCGATGACTGCGAGGACCGCCTCAGGGCGAACCAGGAACGGCCCGTCCTCGCCTGGAAGCTCGACGAACCCCGAGCCACTGGAAGCATTGAGCCTGGCGGTGATCTCCTCGACGGTGAGCTTCACCGACAGGTCACCGCCGTTTGCGAGACGTACGTGTGCCATATGTCTCCTAGAGTACCCGGGACGGTGCGACCAGCGCGGTGGTCGGCCTCAGCCCGCAGCCGCGGCGATGAGCGCCGAGTCGAACTCCGCCTTGAGATCGTCGATATGCTCGATGCCGACGCTGATCCGCACCAGCCCATCAGTGATGCCGAGCGCGGCCCGTTGCTGGGGGCTCAGTGCCCGGTGCGAGGTGCTCGCCGGGTAGCTCACGGTGGTCGCGACATCGCCGAGGCTTGGAGCCAGGCGAATGCCGTCGAGCCCTCTGATGAACGCGTCAGCCGCATTCCCGCCACCACGGAGGTCGATGCTGAGCATCGCGCCGCGGCCGCGAGGGAGCAGACGCTCCGCGAGCGCCGCGTCGCGGGCCCCGTGGACTCCCGGGTAGTGCACCGCCCGGAGCTCGGGCCGGTCCGCGAAGAACGTCGCGAGCGCCGTGGCATTCTCGCTGCAGCGCTCGACTCGCAGCGCCGCGGTGCGCAGTCCTCGAAGTGCCAGCCATGCGTCGAACGGCGCGAGATTCGCTCCCAGCAGCCGCGCGTTGGCGTCGAGCCAGTCGCTTGCCGCGTGCCCGCTGTCGATCAGGAGGACCCCACCCATCACGTCGCTGTGACCGGCGAGGTGCTTGGTGAGGCTGTGGATCACCAGGTCGGCGCCGTGCCCGAACGCCTGGAAGAGAAACGGAGGGGTGAAGGTCGAGTCCACGATGACCGCGGCTCCAACGTCATGTGCCGCGTCAGCCATCGCGGGGACATCGTTGAGCCCGATCAGCGGGTTGGTGATCACCTCGATCACCACCGCGGCGACATCCGGACCGAGGGTGGCGGCCACCAGCTCCCCGTGGTTCCCGCCGCCGTCAGGGGGGAGATCGACAGTCGAGACGCGCAGGCCGAGGTTGCCGAGCGGCCCGGCGAGCAGCGAATCGGTGCCGCCGTAGCAGGGCCGCACCACGACGATCCTCGATCGCGACGGACCGGCCACGAGCGTCGTCGCGAGGAGCAACGCGGCCTGGCCGCTCGAGGTCACCCGAGCCACCGGTGCCGCCCGGCCCGGCACGGTCTCGAGCTCGATCATCGCCTCCTCGAGGCGTTGCGGGTTGCCTCCTCCGTAGCGCCGGTACGTGTCGCGCCCCTCCATCGCCTCATCGACCGACGGCAGGTCCGCGTAGGCCCGGACCGAGGCGAGGCTGAGCGGCGCGACCAGGTCGACCCCGTCACCGGTGTCACCCACTCCGAGCCCGGCTCGGGCGGTCGAGGTGGACGGATCGACGCGTCTGGCCATGCTCAGGCCGGCTGCGGCACAGTCCGGAAGAACGGCGCCGTACCCGCGTAGACGGCTGCTTCGCCGAGCTCGTGCTCGATGCGCAACAGTCGGTTGTACTTTGCGACCCGTTCGGACCGTGATGGCGCACCCGTCTTGATCTGGCCGGCATTGACAGCAACCACCAGGTCGGCGATCGACGTGTCCTCGGTCTCGCCGCTGCGATGACTGATCACGCTCGAGTAGTTGTTCGCCGTGGCCAGTTCGATGGTCGCGAGTGTCTCGGTCACCGTCCCGATCTGGTTGAGCTTGATGAGGATGGAGTTGGCGACACCGCGATCGATACCGAGCTGCAGGCGCGCGCTGTTGGTGACGAAGATGTCGTCCCCCACCAGCTGCAC
>JBAQGL010000274.1:0-3135 GCA_049287785.1 Candidatus Dormiibacterota bacterium
GTGGCCACCGGCTACGCGCCGCGATGGCGCGGATGGACGGTTCCCATCATCGTCAATGTCGCCGGTGGTTCGGTCGAGGAGTACGTGCAGTGCGTCACCGTCCTCGAACCGGTCGCGGAGGTGGCCGGCATCGAGCTCAACATCTCCTGCCCCAACATCGCCCAGGGACTGGATTTCGGCCGCGATCCGGTTGCCGCCGCGCGCCTCGTTGCGGCCGTGCGAACGGTCACCGAGCGCTGCGTGATCGTGAAGTTGAGCCCCAACGTCACCGACATCGCTGCGGTCGCGCGGGCCGTCGAGGACGCCGGAGCGGACGCGGTGTCGGCGGTGAACACCTACATCGGCAGGAAGATCCACCGCGCAAGCGGGCGATCGGTTCTGCCGCTCGGCACCGGCGGACTCAGCGGTCCCGCAATTCAGCCGCTGGCGCTCGCCGCGGTGGCCGCCGTGTGCGATGCGGTGCACATTCCGGTGGTCGGTGTGGGCGGCATCGTTGATGCGGCGTCGGCACGCGACTTCCTCATCGTCGGCGCCAGCGCCGTCCAGGTCGGGACCGCGACATTCGTCAACCCGGAGACCGCCCTGCAGGTGCTTGACGGTCTCCGGGATCGACGTGACGGCTGACGGAAGGGGGGGACGGACCGTCTTGCTCAGACAGCGCTCCGCGGTTCGCCCTCGCGCAACGACTCAGCATCGCACTCGGTCGAACCGCTGCGCGAACTCGCCAACGTTCCGTCCCCCCCTCCCGTCAGCCGCCTGAGCTCAGGCCGGCGTGCCGGCCTCCACCGGCGTCGGGCTCAGGTGTCCGTTGAGCGACATGACCTCCTCATCCGGCTGCATGTCGATCGCCTCCTCGCCATGGAGCAGGAGGTCTCCAACCTCGAGCTCCTTGTCGGTCATGCGCAGCGGCACGATGAGCCCAACCAGCTTGATGACCACAAACGTGGCCACCGCGTCGTACACGATGATGAAACCGAGGGCGAGTGCCTGCAGGCCGAGCTGCTTGGCATTGCCGTAGACGAGACCGGTCACCGCGACCGATGCGGTTCCCGCGGTTCCCACGTACACGATCATGTTCGGCGATGCGAGCACGCCTGTCATCAGGCCGCCGAACGCTCCCGCGACGCCGTGGGTGTGGAACACGCCGAGTGTGTCGTCGACCCTGCCGGTGAAGAGCTTGGTCTTGCCGAGCACGTTCATGGAAAGCCACGGCAGGACTCCGGCGCCGATGCCGATGGCGAATGCCGCGTAGGCATTGACGTAACCGGCTCCGGGGGTGATCGCGACCAGTCCCGCGATCATGCCGCTGATCATGCCGAGGATGGTCGGCTTCTTGAGGAAGAAGATGTCCATGATCATCCAGGTCAGCAGCGCGGTCGCCGTGCACAGGTGTGTGTTGAGCACCGCGGCGGATGCGTCGGCGTTTGCGAAGTACGGATCACCGCCGTTGAATCCGCTCCAGCCGAGCCAGAGCAGACCGCCTCCGGCCACAGCCATCATGATGTTGCTCGGCCGGTTGTTCTGGCGATCCTTGAGCAGCCGCGGCCCGATCACCGCCGCGGCGACAAACGCGGACACCGCAGCAGCAACGTGGATGACGTACCCACCGCTGTAGTCGACCGCTCCGAGGGCACCGAGCCAGCCACCGCCCCAGAGGCTGAAGGCGCCAACCGAGTACACCAGCGTGATCCACAGCGGGACGAAGAGCGCCCACGCGCGGAAGCTGATGCGTCCGAGGAGCGCGCCGCCGAGGATGATGACGGTGATGGTCGCGAACACGAACTGGAAGTACACGAGCGACGACATCGGGAAGCGCAGCGCCGGGATCAGCCCGGTGAGCAATGGGATGCTCGCCTGCTGCTCGAGGTCGGACGCGCCCGCGACCGGGTGCGGTATGCCAACGAATGTCGTCGCGGCTCCGCCGATGTGCAGCGGGCTGCCGAAGCTCATGTCGTATGCGAAGAACATCCAGATGACCAGCGTCATCGCGAAGGCGTAGACCACCATCAACGCGGAGTTGATGGCGAATTTGCGCTTCATCAGCCCTGCGTACAGAATCGCGAGGCCCGGGATGCTCATGATCCCGACCAGCGTCGCCGACGTGAGCTGCCACGCGGTGTCGCCTGGATTGAGCCAGGTTGGATCCGGGTTCAGGGCCGAAACCATAGTGCTACCTCACCTCTAACGCTGCGGCTGGGCATGTGTGACGACATGCGCGTTGCAGGCAACTTTGTCAGAGGTGGGCGCGTGGTTCTTCGGCCGTCACGCACAGATCGACGGCCGCGGGTCTGTACAGCGCGCACGACTCACAGTGGTCGAAATGCACAGGCCGGCCGCACCGCGGCGGCGGGTCAGACCGCGGTTCGGAGGTAGTTCGGGAGGGGACCGGCGGCTTCGGGCGTCGCCATCCGGAGCGACGGGATCGCCGCCGACATCGCAAAATCCTGGGCGCGCACCGGCCTCCCGGTGAAGTAGCCCTGCGCTCGGTCACAACCAAGCAGGGCGAGCAACTCGAGCGTGGCCAGGGTCTCGATCCCCTCGGCGACGACAAGCAGTCCGAGTGCGTGCCCGAGCTCGATCGTTGCTCGCACCAGCTTTATGTCCTGCTCGCGGCCGGTTGCGCTGAGACCACTGATGAAGGTGCGATCGAGCTTCAGCTCGGTGATCGGCAGGCTGCCGAGATATGCGAGGGAGGTGAACCCGGACCCGAAGTCATCGATCGAAACACCAACTCCGAGCGCACGAAGGTCGTCGATGGCGGTCTGGCACGCGGCGAAGTCGCGAATGATCGTCGTCTCGGTGATCTCGAGGATCAACGATGTTGCCGGGATGCCGTGGCGCCGCAGCGACGTCCGGACCAGGTCGATGAACCCGGTATCGAGAAGGTTCGACGACGAGACGTTCACGGACATGGCGATGCGCGAGCCGGCCGCGCGCCAGACGGCGCATTGCCCGAGTGCCTGGTCGAGCACCAGTCGTGTGAGCGGTCCCATGAGGCCCGCCTCTTCCGCGAGGGTCAGGAACTCGAGTGGTGGAATCAGCCCGAGGCGCTCGTGCGGCCAGCGCACCAGGGCTTCGGCGGCGACCATCTCGCCACTGCGGAGATCGACCTGCGGCTGATAGTGGAGGACAAGC
>JBAQGL010000275.1:0-3625 GCA_049287785.1 Candidatus Dormiibacterota bacterium
CGGCGTCCATCAGCGCCTCGTCGGCGCTGGGCGTTGTGGTCACGCTCGGGCCGGCACCCGCGGGGGTGAGAGCGTGCCGTCCGGCCGGAGCATCCGGCGTGCCTCGAGGTCGGCCCGCAGCTGACCGCAGCCCGCGTCGGCGTCACCACCCCGGGTGTCGCGGACGGTGACCCGCGCCCCCCGGAGGGCGCCGAGAAATCGGCGGGCGACCTCGGGCTCGGGGGGTCCCCACGGGCTGCCGTCGATGCGGTTCATCGGGATCACGTTGATGTGCGCCTCGGCGCGCCGGGCGAGGTCACGGAGGCCCTCCGCCTGCTCGATCGAGTCGTTGACCCCACCGATCAGGCACCACTCGAAGCTGATGCGCCGCCCACTCTGCTCGGCGTAGCGGCACGCGGTGTCCAGCACCTTCCCGAGCGGGTACGTGCGATTGATCGGGACGAGACGATCGCGCAGCTCGTCGGTCGCGGCGTGGAGCGAGACGGCGAGGGTCACCGGCATCCCGGTGGCCGCTAGCTGCTCGATTCCGGGGACGACCCCACTCGTGGAGACGGTGATGCGTCGCGCGCTGATGCCGGCGTCCTCGGTGAGCGCGCGCAGCGACTCGAGCGTGGCGGGAACGTTGGCGAGGGGCTCCCCCATTCCCATGTAGACGATGTGCGTCACGGGCCCCATTCCCCGACTGTGGAGCGCCCTGCCGGCGGCGCGCACCTGGTCGACGATCTCCGCCGCGGTGCAGTTGCGCCGCAGTCCCATGTGGCCGGTCGCGCAGAACGGGCACCCCACCGCGCACCCGACCTGGCTGCTGACGCAGACGGTCGACCGGCGCCGGGAGTCCGCGCGTGCGGGGGTCTCCATGGCCACCGTCTCGATGGTCTGGCCGTCACCGAGGCGGCACAGCAGCTTGATCGTCTCTCCGCGGTCGGCGAGAAATTCGGTGGCGATGCTCACGGTCGAGAATGCGAATTCGGCAGCGAGCGCGAGCCGCAACGTGGCGGGGAGCTGGAGCAACTCGTCGAAGTCGCCGACGAACGGTTGCCAAATGGCCGCCTGTACCTGGCGAGCTCGCCAGGGAGGCTCGCCGTGGCGCGCGAGCGCGTCGATGAGAGCGTCCTCGCCGGCGGTGCTCAGGGCTCGGGTGGGCATGGGTCCATGGTACGGGCGAGCACGCCGGCGGCCGTCAACCACGTAGGCTGCCCGGATGAACGGGGTTCTGGGCGCCTTCATCGGCGTGCCCGCGACCATGCTGGTTGCCGGTGGCCTCGGCATCATCGGGCTGTCCATCTACACGCGGGTGATCGGCACGCGTCGAGGAAGGAGGCCGATTCATTGGGGGCACGTGACGCTCGGCACGGTGATGTTCGGCGTCGGCGTCCTGCTCGTCTGGCTCGAGGTGGTCACCGTCGGCGCGGGCTAGCCGGCTAGTGGCGACCGGTCAGGCTCAGGAACTCATTGCGCGACTTGTCGTCGTCGCGGAAGCTGCCGGTCAGCGACGAGGTCACAGCGGAGCTGTTCTGCTTCTGGACACCGCGCATCGCCATGCACAGGTGCATCGCCTCGACGATCACGCCGACTCCACCGGGCTCGAGGACCTCCTGGAGCGCGTCGCCGATCTGTGTGGTGAGCCGCTCCTGGACCTGCAGGCGGCGGGCGAACATGTCGACGATGCGCGGAATCTTGCTCAGGCCAAGGATGCGTCCGTTGGGGAGGTAGGCAACGTGTGCCTTGCCGAAAAACGGCAGCAGGTGGTGCTCGCAAAGGCTGTACACCTCGATGTCACGGACCACCACCATCTCGGAATACGGCTCTTCGAAGATGGCGCCGTTCACGAGGTCCTTCAGGTTTTGCGTGTATCCGCTGAGCAGAAAGCGGTAGCTGCCGGCCACTCGCGCGGGGGTCCTTACCAGCCCGGCGCGGGCGGGATCCTCGCCCACCGCAGTCAGGAGCGCCTGCACCAACGGCTCGATGGGATCGGTGTTCACGGGCGCTTCGGTCACTGCTTCCCGATCATGACGGATCACGGTGAAGCAACCCGCTGGTCACTCCGTCGGTGGCGGCGGCGGGACGGGCATGCTCGCATCGAGCGCTTCCAGGTCGGCCTTCAATCCCGCGACCATCGCCGCGATCGTGCCGCGGTAGTGCGCGACTGCGAGGTCGAGGCGGAAGTCGAACCAGTCCGACAGGTCGGCACCGTAGTGAACGATGGTCGGCTTCTGCCGGTTCGAGACTGAGAAGACGGTTTGCCCGGCCGCGTCGTCATGCTGGAACCCGACGAGCTTGGCGAAGAGGCACTCGCGTGTCTGCCTGCCTCCCTGGAACACCATTCGCTGATTGGTGATGAACGCTGTGCCGACGTCGATCGCGGTCGGCGTCGGGGCTCCTTGCTGGAAATGACCCCTCGAGCTCCCGACTCGGTACCGGATCGAGCGACCATGGACGCTCCCGATCGGGATCGAGAACCCCTGTGAACGGCCCTTCCACTCTCCTGCACCCCGCCGGTCCTCAACAAGCGAGACGTTGGTGACCGCCGCGAACACCGTCTCCCCCGGCTTCAGCATGATGTCCGGCGACGATTCGCCCCCGTAGGTCTCCGCGACCTTCACCAGGTCCGCGTACGCGTCGCGCTGTTGCTGCCACGCAGCGAGTGTGGCCTGGTACGCCTGGTATGCCTTGTGCTCCTGGTGATGCTTGAACACGCGCGCCTTCCCTAACCCCTCGACAGCTGTGACGGCTTCGCCGGAGCCGACTGGAACAGCGAGTAGAGCAGCACCAGCGAGGGAATGAGGATCGCTGAGCCGATGGAGAGCGACACCACCAGAAACAGCAGCGTCTGATCCGGCGCCGCAGCCGCGGTCACGGTCACGACACCGGAGAGGACGTCCGGATACTGCCCGACACCCCACGCCCAGAGCACGGCGACGACGGCCAGTGCGGCGGTGAAGCGAACAGCGACAAAACGTTGCCTCACAAGCAGGATCAGGGACAAGGCGCCGAACACCACGCTGGCCAGCACCAGCGGTAGGCCGCGCTGCGTGAGCCCGGTGAAGAGTCGCGGCGCATCCGAATGCAGGACGAGGATCCCGAGCAATGCCGTGATCCCGGTGATGGCTCCCATGACGAGCGCGCGCCGGCGGAAGTAGAGGGCGAGCTCCCATTCGTTGTCGCGTTCGCAGTCGCGCGTCAGGTAGACCGCGGCGAGGTAGGCGGACACTTCGACGGCAAGCGCACCGCCGAGGATCGACGTGGGGTTGAGCCAGCTGGAGATGACGTTGCCTTGTGCGATGCCCAATGGGACGCGGCCCGATGCGATCGCGCCCGCGACCGTCCCGAGGAAGAACGGTGTCACCACGGACGAGATCGCGAACGCGGCCCCGAACGGGCGCTGCAACGACAGTCCGGTCACCGCGCCGCGGAAGGCGAACGCCGAGCCACGAAGGATGATGCCGATCGCAACCGCCGTGAGCGGGATGTACAAGGTCGAGGCGATCGCGGCGAACACCGTCGGGAAACCGGTCCACGTCACCACCAGCGCGAAGATGAGCCAGACGTGGTTCGCTTCCCAGACCGGACCGATCGACTCGGCGATGCGACGGCGCTTGTCGACACCGGCCGTCGCTGATCCGGC
>JBAQGL010000276.1:0-9900 GCA_049287785.1 Candidatus Dormiibacterota bacterium
CATATGTACTCAAAGTTCCATCCAGCGGCGTTTTCGGTATTGAGCCAACTCGCTGTGACCGGTCCTGAGGTGTTCGCGCATCCAAAGCTGCTGCCACCGAGGTACCCACCGTACCAATACAAAGGAGTCCCGTAGAAGAAAGCATGCATCTGACTGGAATTCGGTAGATCGCATCGGTCGAACCCCATTCCCTGCATGACCGCACTACCGTTCGAGATGGCAGCTGCCGGATTCTGAATTGCGATGTCCATCAGCAGCCCGAGGACGACTGCGAGGACGGCAATCCTTGCCCGTGAGATCCGAGCGTTCACTATCCCTCCTGGGACCGACGCGGGAGCCAGATGCCCCCACGCTGCGGTGCAGTATGCAACTTTGCGACCGTCGACGCAAGGATTTAGGCCTGTCGCCCTTTGGGCGCCACGGGAGCCCATCGAGATTGTCGACCCCGGTCGCCGAAGGACCGAGATCGCTGTCGGCGGAAAGCGAACTATAGCTGTCGATATGCGGGTTCCTGCGCGTGACCTCACCTGTCCCGACCGATCCTCGATCTCCTTTCCTTAGAGACCCGGCGCAGGTGCCTTACCCACCGGGATACCCCTGCGCTCAAGCTCCGGAGTTGGCGGCTTCCGATGGGGCAGGCGACGTATGGCCAACCCTTGGCAAACCCGTCGGAGACCGACATCCTGGAGGGGGCCGAAGTAGATCGTCGAGCTGATGGATTTCCTACTGGTCCACAACGTTGGCCAGGTAGGGATCTACCAGCTGTGGACGTCCGAGACGCGCTTGTGGGCTTGCCGGATGAAACAAGCCCAGGATAGTTCGTACATCTCGGTTCTCTGAAGCGGCCCTTATCCGGTACCCTCCACCCCGAATCGTGGGTCGCTGCCAAGACCGCGGGCCCACTCCAGCAGTCGCGTGGCACCTGGAGAGCCTCTAGTTATACGACGAGGCCGTCGCCGCCGCGCGCAGCTCGGGGGACGCTGAAATCGTCGGCCAGGACCATGTTCGCGAGCCAGTGCCCTTGGCGCACGAAATCGGCGAGGACATCGGGATCCTCGTCGGCCCAGCCGCCTCACGCTAGAAAACGCAAGGCACTCCAGTCCGATCCCTTGTTGTGCCCATCGAGCGCATCACGCAGGTTTGACATTGATGCCGCGGGAGACTTCAACCTAGCGTAGTTCAGCGCTCGGCATGAGCCTGAGGATGAAATGCGCCCAGACAAGAAAGGCCATGCCACGTTCTGGCCGAACCCGGTTCGCGATGGTCAACGAACCGACTATGGGGCAGTCGATGCGACGACCCACATTGGCCCGACGCCGGCGCGCGAAAACGCTCGGACCGGGCTCTCAAACACGCATGCTGAGAAGCACTCGACCCGCAAATATTCGAGCGACCCGCAGACTCCGACGACATCCGACGCCCGGAGGGCAAGACCCGGGAAGTCGCGCACTGGCCGGCTCAGGCGGTCCCACTGGGCGAGATGGTCGAGCGTGGCCAGCACTTTTCGCATAGCGCGGCTCACCGCGCACTCGCGATCCCACAGAGATCCACGGCTCTTGCTCGTCTTCCATGCTTGTCTCGCGGCGTCCACTATCGCGAGGGAACCAGTCAAACGGGCCCTCGCACCCCGCCCCGAATTCGAATTCGTACCCGCGCCCTCGCACGGCAGAGGTCAGGGGTTCGAATCCCCTCCGCTCCACCATTGGCCTCCGAGAGCCCGCGACTCCGCGCCCAGCCGCTGACGGTCGCTAAGCTCCCTTCGGCGTGCCCCTCCAAGACCTCGCCCAGTCGACTCCCGGAGTGGTGATTGCCGCGCTGCTGCCGGGTTTCGCCCTGGCAACCCTGCTCGGTCCTCGGTGGCACTGGTGGGCCCGGCTTGCCATGTCGCCGGGACTGTCTGCCGGGTTCATCGGCGTCTTCGGCATGGCGATGCACGACGTGCACGTCCCGTTCGAGCCGGTCACCGTGCTGCCGCTTCTCGTCCTTCTTGGCGCTGCGGCGGTGTTCCGCTGGCGGCGTGTCACACCCGGTCAGAGCAGCGATCTTCCCTGGTGGATACCGATTCCGGGGCTGCTTGTCGGTTTGGTCGGTGCGGCGGTGTTCGTCTGGGCGCTGCATGGACAGGTGCTGCCTCCGGACTGGGACGCACCGACTCACGGCGGCCTCGCCGCGACGATCGCCCGAACACACGACGTCCTTCCACTGATTCCGATCCCACTGGAGTCGACCGAATTCGTGCGCGTGCGTCCGGGGTTTGAGGCGATGGCCGCAGTCGTATCGTGGCTTGGAGGGCCATCCCCGGCGTCGTCGATGGCTCCAGTGGTTGCGGCGACGATCGTGCTCATGCCGCTCTCGCTGACCCTGCTGGCTCTCGAGGCAACCGGCTCAATAGCGCTGGCGGCGGTCATCCCGTTCTTCGCGCTCGGGATGGCGTTTCCTTCGTATCAGGCGATTCTCGGACGGTTTCCGGAAATGGTCGACTCGACGCTCATCGTGCCTTTTATCGTGGCCACGCTCCGCGTCATGCGCGGCGTGTTCACGCGCGACCACCTGCTCCTGCTCGTGGCGATCACGGCGTCCATCTGGGTGATCCACGGGCTCGAGGTGTTCACCGCGCTCGTGGTTGCGTGTGGACTGCTGGCGGCGGCTGCCGTTCGGGCGATCAGGGCATCCCCCCAGCTCGCGATCCAGCGCATCGGGGCGGCGGTTGGGGCGGTCCTTGTTGGCGCGGCGCTGGTGACGGTCCTGACGCGCATGCCCCACGTTCCTCCAGCGAACCCCGCCGAGCCCTCGTCGGTCGTGATTCCCAGCACGAGCTCACCGGTGCAGCTGCACCAGATCGCAGCCGCCATCGCCCAGACGGACCTCATCAGCCCGGTGACGCTGGTGCTCTACGTCATTGGCGTGGTCACCATGCTCATCCGCCGCCGCATACGCTGGGTGCTCGTCGCCCAGATCCTGCTCGTGCTCCTGATGGTTGACGACCTCTACCTGCACAAGCTCGGCAAGCTCTGGCGGCTCATCTACCCCTGGGGAGACCCGGACCGAATCGTCGGGGTGCAGTACTGGCTGATCCCGTTGGTTCTGGGCACCGGGTTTCTCGCCCTGGTGAGCCTCGTGCGATCGCTGTCTCGCACCCGGCAGCTGCAGATTCGGGTCGGCATCGCGGCAGTGGTCGTTCTCGCTGTCGCGGTGGCGCTGCGTCATCCGCTGGGAACCGTCTGGACTGACCTGATCGGCCGGTATCCGTTCTCCGTCTACCCGCTCGGCGTCATCGACCCGTTGTCCGACTTGCGCCCATGGCTCCTCGCCGCCGGGATTGCGGCGTTGGCAGTGGTTGCCGCCTGGCTCGCGATGGGCCGGGGTCTCGGTGCGCCACGCATCATTCGAGATCGGCTGGGTTCCGCGGCGCAGGGCCTCGACGGCGCGGGAATGCTGCTCGCGGTTATCCCTGTGCTCTGCGTCGTCGTCGGCGCATCCGTGGAGCTTGCCGTCTACCAGCCCGAGGTCGCCACGCGATCACTGGTTTCGCCGGCAGACGTGACCGTCCTGAATCGCATGGGCCAGCTTCTCCCCAAGGGCGCCGTTGTGATGAATGACGGTGGTGACGACGCGGGCGAGTGGCTGGCCGCGCTGACCGATTTCACCGCTTTGACTCCGAATGGATTTGCGTGGAGAACGCTGGACACGCCGCTTGACGTCGACCTCGAAAACGCGTGTACCGATCCTGGTGCCGCTGAGTCCGCGATTCAGCAAGCCCACCCCGATGCGATCTTCATGGGCTCCCTGGACATCGTGCCCCCGGAATACCCATGGAACTTCAGTTGCATTTCGCGGCTGCCGGACCTGCGACTCATCGTGTCGGTGCCGGGAAACGGAACCGTCTCCGCTGCTTTCGCGGTGATCAAGTAACCGGCTCTGGGGCCGGACGAGACTCCTCGGCGGGATCAGTCTCGGCGCGGTTTGCGACACACCGCGGCGAGCCCCACCGCGCGGTTCATGTTGACTGAGGGGTCATCGGCAGGGGCCCAGACGATGTCGGTTGCGAACCATTCTCGTGGCGCCGGCGATGCAGGCACCGGTACTTCTTCAGGCGCGGGCTGAGGCGTTTCGATGGCCCGCTTGATCCGCTCAACGGCTCCCGGAGCTACCCTTCGGACGAGTGCCGCCGTGAAACGCACCACCGGCGGGCGAGCGGGGCGACCCGGCGGTGGCTCGACACCAACCGGCGGAGGTTCGTCCGTTGGTGGAAGGTCGTCGAATGGCATCGACCCTTCCGGAAAGATGCGCGCCAACAGGTTGACCTCATCGAAGACGAGTCGGAGCAACGCGCTCAGCGCAGGCGGCGTGAACTCCATGAGATGCGACGGAGACAATAGATGTCCCTCGGGCGCGTGCTCGAATGACCAGAGGCGGTTCGGGGTGCCGACGAAACAGACCCCGGCATCGTTGACGGAATCCGCCATCCTTCGGACGAAGACGAACGGATCGACGACGTGTTCGAGCACCTCTGAACTGGCAACGAGGTCGTATGACCCGGGCGTGCACGGTTCCGGCAGTGAGCCCATCAGGTCGGCGACCTGGAATCGAACGTTCGCTCCCCCGAAGTTCGCGGTCGCGTATGCGATGGCGGCTGGGGAGCTGTCCAGGGCGTCGACGCTTGCACCGGCCTTGGCGAGGAGCGCGGCACCATATCCTGTGCCGCACCCGAAGTCGAGCACCCGCATCCCTTTCTTGACCAGGTGCTCGGCAACCCACTCATAGGTGCCTTCATGGCCTGCCGAGGTGATGTCGCGCGTCGCGCTGGGGACGTACCTGTCCTGGCCGTCGGCGGTCGCAAGATCAACGTCGGTCATCGGTGCGCAAGCTTCGCATAGGCAAGGCGCTGCAGATGACTCAAACGGGGGCGGGCGATGCGCCCAGGACGCGACATCGCGAATCGTCTGCTACTGGGACGTCGGCGACGTGACGAGCAGCGTCTTGCCGACGGTGGCGCGAGCGCCGATGGCGGCATGCGCGTCCGCAGCCCGTTCGAGCGGGAAGGTCTGGCCGATCACGGGGCGCAGGCGGCCGCTCCGCGCCTCGTCGAGGGCGCGCCGGGTGAGCACCCGCAGTTCTTCGGGGCTCCTGAGGGCGGACCTCAGAACCTGCACGTGTCGCGCGGCGGTTGCGGCTTCGGGGATTGGAGTGAAGCTGCCGCTGGCCATCCCGTACGGAATGAACCGACCACCTTCACCGAGCATTCCGAGACAGGCAAGGCCAATCTCACCACCCACGCCGTCGAAGACAACATCGACTGCGCCAGCCTGGTCTCGAAGTCGCTCGGCCCACCCTGGCTCTGAATAGTCGGCGATGACGTGCGCGCCGAGGCGGGCGACCAGCGCGGTCTTTCGCGATCCGCCGACGGCCGCGATCACCGTCGCACCGGCGCTGGCCACCAGCTGTACCAGGAGGGTCCCGACACCGCCGGCGGCGGCCTCGATGAGCACCACCTCTCCAGCCCGGATCGACGCCAGATCGACGAGGCCGATTGCGGTTCGGCCGTCAGCGAGCAGGGCCACCGCGTCGGCCAGGTCGAGGCCGTCGGGTACCTCGATGATCCATGCGGCCTCAACGACGGCTCGCTCTGCGTAGCCGCCCGATCCGCCAGTCGAGGTGACCACTCGACGGCCGATCAGCGCCGGGTCAACCTCTGGTCCGATCGATGCGATGACTCCGCCAACCCCGTTGCCGAGCACGACGGGCAATGCTGGGGTCATCGCCGGGTTGGGTGGGCGCCCGGCGCGCGTCTGGGTCTCCACGAAGGTGACGCCGGCCATCTCCACCTCGACGACGACCTGATTGACACCCGCCTGCGGGTCGGGAAGGTTCTCGACGTTCAGGCTCTCCGGTGGCCCGAATCTCCTCAACACGACAGCTCGCACCCAGTCCTCCTGGCTATGGCGGGTTTCGAGTCTGTCGACTGCTGCGGAGTAGCCGCTCACGCACGGTGGGTTGGTCCAGAAGCCGGTCCGTTGTAGGTCGACGTGAAGCTTCCCACAGGCATGGCGCGAGGGAGCTACGTTGGTTCATCGGCTGGGAGCTCAGCGGGATACGGCTCGCTGAGGTCGGCGGAGCGGCCCACGTTGCTCCATCTGCGGTCCTCGGCGAGGAGTCGCTCGTCGAGACGGATTGAGCCTTCAACCGCGTTCACCCCGAGAGCCAGATGGTCGGGGATATCGCGGCGTTTGGCGACCTGGACGAGGATCTCAGCCGCGCGTGTCGGGTCGCCCGCGGGACCGGCGGCGCTTTGCCGGACGCGGCTGTTCATGGCGCCGACCGTCGGAGCGTAGGCCTCGGGAATGTCGTGGACGGTCATCGAGGGTCCGGCCCAGTCGGTCCGAAAGCCGCTTGGCTCGACGACCATGACCTTGACGCCAAACGGCGCGGTCTCGGCCCGCAGCACCCGGCTGAAACCGTCGATCGCAAACTTGGCGGCCTGGTACGACGCGATGCCGGGTGAGCCGCCGACGCGTCCGCCGACAGACGAGATCTGTATGACGAGGCCGCTCTCCTGCTCCCGAAGGACGGGAATCGCGGCCTTGGAGACGTGATACACACCCCAGAAGTTGGTTTCGAACTGAGCGCGGAAGTCGTCGTCGTCGCTCGTCTCGATGGGTGAGACGTTGGCGTAGCCTGCGTTGTTGACGATGACGTCCAGTCGACCAAAGCGGTCGCGGGCTTCGGCAATCGCTGTGTGAGCGGCCGCGGCATCGGTGACATCGAGACCGACCGCGTGGACACGGTCGCCGTATTCGGCGAGGAGGTCGTCGAGCTGCGCCGGCTGGCGGGCAGTTGCGGCGACGAGGTCGCCGGCGTCAAGGGCGGCGCGGGCGATGGCGCGGCCCAGACCTCGTGAGGAGCCGGTGATGAACCAGGTTTGTCTCATGTTCCGTTAGTACACCACCGGTACCCGTGCTTCCCACGCATTCGGAATGTCCCGCGCGTCACCAGGTGCCCCGAGTCGCCAACCAACGCGTTGCCTGTCCGGTGACCAGGGCGACATGATCAAAGTCACTGTCGTAATGGACGAGCGTGAGCGCATGGCGCTCCGCAACCGCCGCGATAAGTAGATCGGGGATTCCGACTGAACGATGCCTGCCATTCTTGGCGAGGAGCACCATGACCTCGACGGCGCGGTCCCAATCCTCCTGCTGCGTGTCGACGAGCCTGAACCCGGCACGGCGTTCCTCGATGACCTCGAGGAGCGCCTGGTGGCTCGTGGCGCTATAAAACACCTCCAGGTCGGTCATGGAACTGCGCCGTACATTGCCCTCGAGGATCGCAGCCGCCAGCCACTCGGCGCCTTCCAAGCCGACACGAACCAGCGCGCTCTTGTCAGCGAGGTACGTCGCGGCCATCAGCGCCAGGCAGACCGCATGACACTGGGGTCGTCGAGTTCGATGTCCTTGTGCTCCGAAAGTCTCGCGATGAACCGCCGGCGCGAAGCACGCGCGGCAACCTCTCGGAGAGCGCCATTGACCGTGTCGACGAGCGTGGTGGTTCCGAGCTCAGCCTGCGCGTCCCGGGCAGCCTGACGATCCACGGCGATGGTCGTCTTACGATCACGAGTGATGTCGGCTCTGGCTGTCACGTCTTCTCCTGGCTTGCCACGAAAGTATAGCAGGGATATCCTGCGGAAGCCGGATGGATAGCTTATCCTGCCCCTTGAGTATTTCCGCCACGGTTCGGTTGCGCTCCGCCCCGACATACTGTAACGTTGTCGTATGACAATAGATAAAGATGTCAGGGAGGGCGACGGTTCAGCTGCGCCTGAGCGCGGATCGGCGTCGCTGATCGAATTCCGGCTCGACCCCGTCTCCGGCGTGCCGACCCACCTCCAGCTCGTCCACCAGGTCGAGCATGCGATGCGGCTCGGCTATCTCAAGCCCGGCGACCAGCTGCCCAAGGTCAGGGACGCGGTCGCCTCGCTGGCCATCAACCCGAACACGGTGCTCAAGGCCTACCGCGAGCTCGAGATCAAAGGGTTGGCGACCGGACGCCCCGGCCAGGGCACGTTCATCAAGGCGACCCTCAGCCAGGCCACCCTGCCCGAGCTGACCCGGCTTCGCCGCTCCCTGCTCGCATGGCTGGACACCGCCGAAGGAGCGGGGCTGGATGAAGACGGGATGGTTGCGCTCTTCACCAGCGTGCTGCGGGATGTACGTGACCGCCGCGGCAACTCCGCCGACCGTGAGGTTGCAGGCGGCGAAACCGAGGGGGTCGCATGAACGTCATGGAATCCAGCGGCCTGGGCAAGCGCTACGGCAACACCTGGGCGCTGCGCGACTGCACCCTGGCGATCCCCGGCGGGCACGTGGCGGCGCTGGTCGGACCCAACGGCGCGGGCAAGACGACCTTGCTGAACCTGACGGTCGGCCTGGCGGCTCAGACCGCGGGCACCGTCACGGTCCTTGGCGGCATGTCCGCAGGATCAGCGGAGGCGCTGGACGGCATCGCGTTCGTCGCTCAGGACACGCCCCTCTACAAGAACCTCTCCGCGGCCGACCTGCTGCACATGACCCGCAATCTGAACCGGCGGTTCGATTCCAGATTTGCCAAGGCTCGGCTGGACGAGCTGGGCATCCCGCTGGGACGCAGGGCCGGCAAGCTGTCCGGCGGCCAGCAGGCACAGCTCGCGCTGACGCTTGCGCTGGCCCGGCGTCCCCAACTCCTTGTGCTCGACGAGCCGATGGCGATGCTCGACCCGCTCGCCCGGCACGACTTCATGGCCCCGGTGATGACCGCGATCGCGGACGATGGCTTGTCGGTCGTGCTCTCGTCGCACGTGCTGGCCGAGCTGGAGCGGGTGGCCGACTACCTCGTCCTCATGTCCGGTGGGCGCGTTCAGGTGGCAGGCGAGGTCGACGACCTGCTCGCCAGTCACCAGGTGCTCACCGGCCCGTCCGCGGGAGCCGGCGACTACACCCGGCGACTGAACGTAGTCCACGCCAGGCGTGGCGGCGCCCTGGTTCACCTGCTGGTCAGGAACAACGGAGTGGCCGCCGCGATCCCTGCGGGTTGGGAGAGCCATCCCGTGAGCCTGGAGGAATTGACACTCGCCTACATGCGCGACCCCGCCGCTGCGGCGGTGCCTGATCCGGCGCGCCCGGTCATCGTCCAACCGGTGGAGGCGAGGAATTGAGCGGGGCAACGATGCCCACTCGTCGGGGAAAGAACCTCGGGACGCGGCCCCTGCCGTGGCGGCGGATGACCTGGGTCACCTGGCGGCAGCACCGGCTGGCGCTGGCAGGAATCGTCGCGTTGTTCAGTGCCGCCGGAGCGTACCTCGCGATCACGGGCGTGGCTATGCACCTGGCGTACGCCGCGGTGAGCGACTGCCGGCCGGCAAGTTCAGCCATCTGCCAGCAGGTCGCCGGCCGATTCCTGGATGCATATGCGCCCGGCACAGGGATCACCCTTGGCCTGTTTCAGGTGATTCCGGCACTGATCGGAGCGTTCACCGGTGCGCCACTGCTGGCGAGGGAACTCGAGACCGGCACCTTCCGGTATGCATGGACGCAGGGCTTCGGGCGGGCACGCTGGACCGTTGCCAAGGTGGTACCGCTCGCGGTCGTGATCACGCTGGTCGCCGGAACGTTCAGCGGGCTCGTCTCATGGTATGTCCAGCCGATCCTCGGCGCGGGCGACAACAACGGCCCGCTGTATCCGACCCTGTTCGACCTCCTCGGGGTTGCACTCGCGGCGTGGACGCTGATCGCGTTCGCGATCGGCATACTTGCCGGCTTCCTGATCCGTCGAGTCATCCCGGCGATGGTCGCCACGATCGTCGTAGGGGCCGGGCTCGCCTTCGCGGTTGGAGGGTATCTCCGCGAGCACTACACCGCACCGGTCGTCACC
>JBAQGL010000277.1:0-3385 GCA_049287785.1 Candidatus Dormiibacterota bacterium
CGTTCGAGCGCCGCCACGCGCAGCTCGAGCGCGGACACCACGGCCGCCTCGCCGTCGGCCGCCGGGGGACGCAGGGCGCGCAACAGGCAAACCTCCACCAGCAGTCGCGCGTCCACCGACTGGCGCAGATTCATCTCCGCCTCGGCCATCAGCTCGAGGAGCCGGAGCCACAGGCCCGCCGGCGCGATCGCCGCCAGGTCGGTGACCAGCGCGACCTCATCGGGACCCACCGACGCCCCCTCGGGATACCCAAGAGCGACCAGCTCGGCCGCGCGGGCCAGGCGGGCGACGTCGCGAAAGAGCTGGCGAGGATCGGCACCGGCATCGAATGCCGCCGCGGCCGCGCGCAGCGTCCCAGCCGCGTCAGCACCCGCCAGCGACGTGACCAGCGCATGCAGCGTGGACGGATCGGTGAGCCCCAGTGATCGTCGCGCCACCGAAACCGTGACCGGGCGCTCGCCCGCCCCGAGTGCCTGCTCGAGCAGCACGAGCGCGTCTCGCAGGCTGCCCTGCGCAGCGGTCGCAAGCAGCATCAGCGCGTCCGCGTCGACCTGTTCGTTCTCCTTGCCCGCCACGTCGGCAAGCAGCTGCTCGATCGCCGGGACCGGTACCCGCCGGAAGTCGAAGCGCTGCACCCGTGAGCGGACCGTCTCGGGAACCTTGTGCGGCTCGGTGGTAGCCAGCACGAAGAGCACGTGCGGCGGCGGTTCTTCGAGGGTCTTCAGGAAGGCGTTCCATGCATCCGTGGTCAGCATGTGCGCCTCGTCGATGATGTAGACCTTGCGACGGAGCACCGCCGGCAGGTAGCGCACCTTGTCGCGCAGGTCGCGCATCTCATCGATGCCGCGGTTGCTGGCCGCGTCGATCTCGAGAACGTCGACCGCGGCGCCGCTCAGGATCTCGACGCACGCCGGGCAGACGTTGTCGGGCTCTCCGTCGACCGGTGCGTCGCAGTTCACCGCGCGAGCGAGGATGCGTGCGGTCGACGTCTTGCCCGTGCCACGCACCCCGGTGAACAGGTACCCATGGGCGAGCTCGCCGGAACGAACCTCGTTGACCAGCGTGCGCGCGACGACCTCCTGCCCGACGAGGTCGGCAAAGCGCTGCGGTCGATAGCGGCGGTAGAGGGCGAGGCTCACGAGTCCTCCACGATGGTCACCGGAGCGGGCGGCAGTGTCAGTGAGGCGGACCGCCCGTGAAGGCTGACCGTCCTGGAAAACGAGGGTAGTCGCGCACCCCACGTCGTCGGCACGCCACCGGCGCTCACCCGTACGACCGGCTCAGACCAGGTGTCCCCACGGCACCCCCGGGAGACCGCTTACCGCTGCTTCCTTCCGGACCTGACGGGGTTCACGGGCCCGAGCTGCGCGGGACCCAGTCGTCAACGCCGGCGCGTCCGGAGCAGACCCAATGACGCGCCCCCTCGGTGGGGAATTCAGCCCCGCTATAGCGGATTGCGGGTACAGGGCACCGCTAACGCCCCGCCTAGCGCGACCACCCTCATTGTACCGGCAGCGAGGAGGGCACCGGGTCGTGCTCGCGCGCATCCGTTGAGGCCTCGGTTCGCTCGGGCCAGCGCAGCGACATCCGCGTGCCCGACCCCGGTCGCGTCTCGACATCGATGGTGGCGCCGTGCGCTTCCACCACGCGTTTGGCCAGGGCGAGCCCCATGCCGGTGCCGCCGAAACGGCGGGTGGCGGTGTTGTCCACCTGGTAGAAGCGCTCGAAGATGCGCGGGACGTCCTCAGCCGGGATTCCGATCCCCTTATCGATGACTTCGACGAGGACAGTGCCGGTCTCGGCCGGCGCCGCCCGCAGGAGCACGCGTCCCTGGCCGTCGCTGAACTTCACCGCATTGTCGATGAGCGCCCTGAGCACCTGACCGAGACGATCCGGGTCCGCGCGCAACGCCAGCCCCGGCGCCACCTCGACCTCCACCGGCACCGGAAGCCCGCCCCGGTAACGCTCCCCCACCACCGCGATCGCTGCGCGAGCGGCATCCTCCAGCGGCACATCCGCAGGCGCGAGGGCCAGCGCCTCCCCATCGCCGATCGAGAAATCGATGATGGTCTCGACGATGCCGTCGAGATTCCTCGCGGCGACCTGGATGTCGCGGAGCGCGTCGAGCTTCGGCGAGTCCTCCCACACGCCCCAGCACATCTCGATGAGGTCGCTGAGTCCGAGGATCGCCGTCAGCGGGGTGCGCAGCTCGTGCTGCACCGTCGCGAGAAAGTCGGTCTTCATGGTGTCCAGCTCGCGCAGCCTGCGGACCGACTCCCGCTCCAGCTCGTAGAGGAGCGCATTCTCCATCGCGATCGCCGCGTTGTTGGCGAGAGTGGCCAAAACACCCTCGACCTCGGGGTCGATCGTCGCAGCGTCCGACATCGACGCCACGGCGAGCGCTCCGACGAGCTCGCCGAGGTTGGACATCGGCAGCACCAGCAGCGACCCGCTGCCGGGAAGCACCCGTCTCATCCGTCGCCCCGCGATCACGTCGGGCGCCGTCTCCCACCCGTCGAACGCGTCCGGCATCGCCCGGTGCGGATCGACGACCCTGACGCCGAGACGCTCGCCCTCGCGCAGCGCGATCGCCGCCGCCGCCCTCTCACCCACGATCGAGGCCGCGGTGCAGACGACCTCGCGCTGGAGCTCGGCGACCCCGGCGGTGGTGCTGGTCAGTGCCCGGGCCACGGCGCTCACACGATCCACCGCGCTCTCGACCGGGACGTGCGGGTTCGCAACGCCCTTCATGCTCCCGATCATACGGACGACCCGGCCGTCGGCCGCCGATAAATCAGTGACGACCGCCAAACAGGCGGGCCGATAGTCGTGGCTCCTCGCCACGCGCGATCCGCCGGATGTTGGCGGCATGGCGGGCGACGACCAGTGCCGACGCCAGGGCGGTGAAGACGAACGGCACCGCGTCGTGGCGCCTGGTGCTTTCGAGGCCTGCACCAAATGTTGCGGTGACCGTGGCGGTCAGGGACCCGACCGACATCGTCCTGCTGACGGCCAGAGCGCCGATCCCACCGGCCGTCGCCCAGGCGGCCGCCTCGGGCGACACCATCAGCAGCCCGCCGAACGCGGTGGCGACCGCCTTCCCGCCCCGGAAGCGCGCGAACACCGGCCATGAATGCCCGATGCATGCGGCGAGCCCCGCGGCGGCCTGTGCGGCCGGGTCCGCGCCACACCGGCGGGCGATGGCCACGGCACCCGCACCCTTGGCCACGTCGAGCGCAAAGGTGATGGCCCCGGCCCGGGCGCCGACGGTGCGCAGGACGTTGGCGGTTCCCATGTTGCCGCTGCCGAAGTCACGGACGTCGAGGCCGCCGACGGCCTTGCCGACGATCAGACCAAAGGGCACCGACCCGATCAGGTATCCGGC
>JBAQGL010000278.1:0-2678 GCA_049287785.1 Candidatus Dormiibacterota bacterium
GCGCACGCCTGAGCGCGACGATCGGGGCGACGGCCCTGCTGGAGGGGCTGAATCCGCCCCAGCGTGAGGCCGTCGAGGCCCCCGATGGCCCGCTGCTCATCTTCGCCGGCGCCGGCAGCGGGAAGACCCGCGTGCTCACCCATCGGATCGCCTACGTGATCGCGACCCGGCGCGTGCGCCCCGACGAGATCTGTGCGGTCACCTTCACCAACAAGGCGGCGCGCGAGATGCGTGCTCGGGTGGAGCAGTTGATCGGCGACAGCATCCGTGGCATGTGGCTCGGCACGTTCCACTCGCTGGGTGCGCGCCTGCTGCGTCGCGAGGGCGAGGCGATCGGCATTCCCTCCGGGTACACCATCTACGACGAGGCGGACCGACTCTCGGCCATCCGCAACGCGATCCGCGCCGAGGGCATCGACGAGAAACGCCTGACCCCGAGCCGCGCGGCGCATGCGATCAGCGCCGCCAAGAATGAGCTGCTCGACGCGCGCGATTTCCAGGCCCGGGTGGCACCGAACACCATGGACGAGCAGATCTCGCGCATCTACTGGGCGTACGAGCGCGAGCTCGATGCGGCGGCGGCGCTGGATTTCGACGACCTGTTGCTGCGCGCGGTGACGCTGTTTCGTGAGGCCGACTCGGTGCGCGAGTATTACCAGGATCGCTTCCTGCATCTGTTTGTCGATGAGTACCAGGACACCAACAAGGCCCAGTACGAGCTGGTGAAGATCCTCGGCGCGAAACATCGCAACGTGACGGTGGTCGGAGATGACGATCAGTGTCTCGCTGCGGGAACCATGATCACCATGGCCGACGGGTCGGTGCGACTCGTCGAGGATGTCCGCAGCGGCGACAGCGTGATGTCGGGATATGGAAGCGGCACGTTCCGTGGAGCCCGCGTCGTGGACGTGCGGTCGCGGGTCACCGATTCCGTGCTCACCATCAAGACAGCGCAGGGTCGGACCCTCACGAGCACCCCAGAGCACACGCACTTTGCGGGGCACCACCTCGGGACCACCCCGCAAATCTACTTCACGTATCTCATGAGTAAGAAAGGAACGGGTTATCGAATCGGCACCTCGCAGGTGCACACCAACGGCCAGGTGAAGCCTATCGTCGGGTATCGGCAGCGGTCCCTGCAGGAGCGAGCCGACGCCCTCTGGATTGTCTCGACTCATGCCAGCGAGAATGAGGCGCGAGCCGAGGAATCCATCCTCTCCCTGCGATACCAGATCCCGACCATCCCCTTCGTGCCGCGACGCGGGCAGAGCACTAATGGCCTGGTCCACGACAAGGTGTACATCGACCGGGTCTTCGCCTCGGTGCTCGAGCTCAACGGTGGACAGAGACTGCTGGCCGATCGCAACCTATCTATCGATCATCCCCACTATCGACCGCGCTCTCGGAACTCGAGCCGCCGCCGGGTGGTGATCACCCTGTGCGCTGACCGCCGCGGCACCACCCCGATGCACCGTATCGCGATGGGCGGCAACGACGAGGCCGGCAAAGCTGTGCTGGAAGGCATGGGGTTCAGCATCCGGCCTTCGAAGGCGAACGGCAGCTGGCGTTTCGAGACCTCGCGAAAGGACTTCGGCGAGGTGATGCGCCTTGCCGAGACGATTCGCGAAGCGATGGATGCGGAGATCGCCTTGACTGCCTGTCTCGGAGGCACCGCATCCGGGCGCGGGGAGCTTGTGACGACGCTCCCGTTCACGCCGGCGGCATCGCTCGTCCCAGGAATGGTGATGTTCGACGACCTGGGTGGTCTCGATGTCATCGAGGAGATCGAGCGCACCTTTGAGCGCCAGACGGTCTACGACATCAACGTTGAACCGACGCACAACCTGATCGCCAATGGGCTGGTCACGCACAACTCGGTCTACGGCTTCCGAGGCGCCGACGTGCGCAACATTCTCTCGTTCGAGCACGACTTCCCGGACGCGAAGACGGTGACGCTCGAGCAGAATTACCGCTCCACACAACCGATTCTCGACATCGCCCACGCGGTGATCCGCAACAACAGCCAGCGCGCGGAGAAGAAGCTGTGGACCGAGCAGAGCATCGGGGAACCGGTTCGTCTCATCTCGGTATACGACGAACGTGAGGAAGCCCTCGCGGTCGGCTCCGAGATCGAGAACCTCATCGGTCGAGAGGGTGTGACGCTCGCCGAATGCGCGGTGCTCTATCGGACCAACGCCCAGTCACGTGCCTTTGAAGAGGTGTTCCTCCGGCGCGGCATCCCGTATCAGCTGGTCGGCGGTCTGCGTTTCTACGACCGCAAAGAGGTCAAGGACGTCCTCGCCTATCTGCGGCTCTGCGTCAACCCGCGCGACGCGGTCTCGTTCGCACGGGTCGTCAACACACCGCGCCGCAAGATCGGCGACCGCAGCGTCACCGAGCTGGAGAAGCTCGCGCGCAAGAAGGGACTTGCGCCGCTCGAAGCAGCCCAGCGCCTCGACGAGAGCGACCAGTCGCTCGGACCCGCGGCGATGACGGCGCTGCGGACCTTCGCGACTCTCATGGAACGGCTGAGCTCAGATGCGCAGCGGGTCCCGTTGCCCGTGCTCCTCGAGCGGGTTCTCGACGAGACCGGGTACCGCGAGATGCTCCAGGACGGGACGCAGGAAGGCGTCGAGCGATGGGCGAACGTCCTCGAGCTCGCCGGGCTCGCCGGCGAG
>JBAQGL010000279.1:0-2554 GCA_049287785.1 Candidatus Dormiibacterota bacterium
TGCCACCCGCCGTCTCTTCAGGGGCTGACCTTCCATGCCCAGCCTTCGCGATCTGCGCCGCCGCATCAGGGGCGTCCAGAACATGCGCAAGATCACCAAGGCGATGGAGCTCGTCGCGGCAGCGCGCATGCGTCGTGCGCAGGAACGCGTGCTTGCGGCGCGCCCGTACAGCGACGAGATCGCGAGCATCATGACCGAGTTGATGCGGCGCACCCCGCAGTACGAGCACCCCTTCCTCAAGGTGAGCGACGTGCAGAAGCGGCTGATCATCCTGGTCACCGCCGACCGCGGACTCGCCGGTGCGCTGAACAGCAACAACACGCGGCTGGCGTTGAGCGATGCCGCGAAATCGTCGATCCCGGTCTCGTACGTCACCATCGGCCGCCGCGGGCGTGATGTGTTGCGTCGCCTGCATCGCGACCTCATCGCGGATCAGAGCATGCTCGGCGAGCGACCCACCATGGGCGATGTGCTCCCGGCCGCGCGGGTTGCGATGGAGCAGTTCGAGCGGGGCGAGGTCCAGCAGATCGACATCGTGTACGCGCGCTTCATCAGCGTCGGCCGCCAGCAGACGGTGCTGCAGCGGGTGATCCCGGTCGTCCCGCCCGAGGATGCCAAGGCGGTGAGCGCCGACTTCGAGTACGAGCCCGATCCGAAGGACGTTCTCGACGCGCTGCTGCCTCGATATGTCGAGGCGCAGGTGTATCGCGCCGTCCTGGAGAACGCGGCATCCGAGCAGGCTGCACGCATGATTGCGATGCGCAACGCGTCCGACAATGCAAGCGAGTTCATCGAGGACCTGACCCTCACCGCCAACAAGGTGCGGCAGGCGTCGATCACGACAGAATTGATGGAGATCGTCTCCGGCGCAGCGGCGCTCGAAGGCTGAGGAGAGAGAGATGGCAGTTGTGGAATTGAAATCCGGCACCGGCGCCGTCGTGCAGGTGATCGGACCGGTCGTCGACGTGGAGTTCAGCGGCGAGCGCCTGCCGGAGATTCTCGACGCGCTCGAGATCGATCGCGAAGGTGGCAAGCTGCTCGTGCTCGAGGTGCAGCAGAGCCTGGGCAACAGCACTGTGCGAACCATCGCCATGGACACGACCGAGGGCGTGCGTCGCGGTGACGCGGTGCGCGCAACCGGTGCCGCGATTCAGGTGCCGGTGGGCGAGGAGACCCTCGGGCGGATGTTCAACGTGATCGGTGAGACGATCGACGGCAAGGGCCCGTTCACCGGCACGGAACGGATGCCGATGCACCGCACCGCGCCGACCATCTCCGAGCAGTCGGTCGAGACGGAGATTCTCGAGACGGGCATCAAGGTCATCGACCTCATCTGCACCTTCTCGAAGGGCTCGAAGATCGGGCTCTTCGGCGGAGCCGGTGTTGGCAAGACGGTCATCGTCATGGAGATGATCCGCAACATCGCGCGCGAGCATGCGGGGTACTCGGTGTTCGCCGGGGTTGGCGAGCGCACCCGTGAGGGCACGGCCCTCTACGGCGAGATGGAGGAGTCCAAGGTCCTCGACCAGACCGCGCTGGTGTACGGGCAGATGAACGAGTCGCCGGGCGCACGCGCGCGCGTCGCGCTCACCGCGCTCACCATCGCCGAGTGGTTTCGCGACGAGAAGGGCGCGGACACGCTGCTGTTCATCGACAACATCTTTCGGTACACGCTTGCCGGTGCCGAGGTGTCGGCGCTGCTCGGACGCATGCCCTCCGCGGTCGGTTACCAGCCCACGCTCGCGACTGAGATGGGCGACCTGCAGGAGCGGATCACGTCCACCAACAAGGGATCGATCACGTCGGTGCAGGCGATCTACGTGCCGGCGGACGACTTCACCGACCCCGCGGTTGCGACCACGTTCGGCCATCTCGGCGCGACGGTCACGCTGAGCCGGTCCATCTCGGAGGCGGGCATCTATCCCGCCGTTGATCCGCTCGAATCCTTCAGCCGAGTGCTCGACCCGAACGTGGTGGGCGAGGAGCACTACCGTGTTGCGCAGGGCGTGAAGCGAGTGCTCCAGGAGTACAAGGAGCTGCAGGACATCATCGCGATCCTTGGACAGGAAGAGCTCACCGAGGATCAGAAGCAGACGGTCAGCCGCGCGCGCCGCGTACGCAACTTCCTGTCCCAGCCGTTCTTCGTCGCCGAGGTGTTCACCGGGCGTGATGGCAAGTACGTGCCGCTCGAGGAGACGATCCGCGGGTTCGGGGAGATCCTCGACGGGAAGCACGACGACCTTCCCGAGGACGCGTTCTACATGGTCGGCACCATCGACGAGGCGGTACAGCGCGCCGCCGCGTTGAAGGGTGACGAGGACAAGGAGACGAAGCCTGTTGAGGGTGCGGCGGCTCCCGCTGCGGCAGCGGACGGGGCCGCGACGGCCGAGACCGCGGTTGCTGAGGCGACCGCCGGCTCCAGCGGCGAATCGTCCGATGCCGCCACCACACCTGCCGCTGACGCATCCGCCGATACAACGCCTACGGCAGACGCAACCGCGGCCAAGCCGGACGAGCCCACCAAGGACTAGACCATCATGGCCAAGCTCCAGGT
>JBAQGL010000280.1:0-5340 GCA_049287785.1 Candidatus Dormiibacterota bacterium
TGTCGCAGCCGAGCAGGCTGCCGCCGCCGCGGCGCATGCCGACGCGATTGCCGCCGAGGCGGCCGCCGCTCCCGCGGAGGAACCTGCGGCGGTCGGGGCGGCGGCTTCTGAAGGGGAGGCGTCCAGCTGATGGCGGAGGTCACAGCCGCAATGGTCAAGGCCTTGCGGGAGCGCACCGGCGCGGGCATGATGGACTGCAAGCGCGCCCTCGTCGAGTGCGACGGGGACATGGACAAGGCAGAGGACTGGTTGCGAGCAAAGGGATTCGCCCGTGCGGCAGCGAAGGCCGGACGCAGCACCAACGAGGGCATCGTCGAGGCCTATGTTCACCATTCCGGCGGGCTCGCCAAGCAGGGCGCCCTCATCGAGATCAACTGCGAGTCGGACTTCGTTGCCAAGACGGACGACTTCAAGCACCTCGCCCACACGCTCGCGCTCCAGGTTGTCGGCATGGCCCCGACCTACGTTCGCCGCGAGGACGTTCCTGCGGAGGTGGTCGAGCGCGAACGCGCCGTCTACCGCGAGCAGGTGCAGGGCAAGCCCGAGAACATCGTCGAGAAGATCCTCGCCGGCAAGCTCGATGCCTTCTACGCGCAAATCTGCCTGCTCGAACAGCCCTGGATCAAGGACGACAAGAAGAAGGTCGGTGACCTGGTGACCGAGGCGATCGCAAAGCTCGGCGAGAACATCTCGGTGGCACGGTTCGCCCGCTTCGCGGTGGGCACCGATGGCACCGGGGACGCGGCCGAGTGAGCATCGGAGTCACCAACGTGGAGCTTGCCGCGATCGAGGGACGTGCGAGCGACGGGCGCCGGCCCGTCTTCGGACGCGTCATCCTGAAGCTCGGTGGTGAGGCGCTGCTCGGCACCGCCGGCTACGGCATCGACTACGGCGCCGCCCGGCACATCGCCGAGCAGCTGACCCACGTGGTCGAGCGCGGCGTGCAGGTGGCAATCGTTGTCGGCGGCGGGAACATCGTGCGCGGCACCGAAGCCGCCCAGCACGGGATCGATCGGGTCACCGCGGACTACATGGGCATGCTGGCGACGGTCATCAACGCCCTGGCGCTGCGCGACGCCATCGAGCAGTTCGGCATCGACTGCCGGATGCAGACCGCGATCGCCATGCAGCAGCTCGCGGAGCCGTTCATCCCGAGGCGCGCGATCCGGCACCTCGAGAAGGGACGCGTGGTCATCCTCGCGGCCGGCACCGGGAACCCGTTCTTCACCACGGACACCACCGCCGCGCTCCGCGCGGTCGAGATCGGGGCGGATGTCCTCCTCAAGGCGACCAAGGTCGACGGCATCTACAGCGCCGACCCCAACAAGGTCACCACCGCGACACGCCTGCCGAACCTGACCTACATGGACGTGCTCAATCGCGGGCTCGCCATCATGGACAGCACCGCGGTGACGCTCTGCATGGACAACCGCATGCCCATCATCGTGTTCGACCTGTTCACCCAGGGCAACATCGAGCGCGTGATCCTCGGCGAGCAGATCGGGACACGCGTCGACGCGGAGGGCGACGCCGAGTGACCGATCGCGACAAGGCGGACGATCCAGAGCAACAGATCGCGCAACGGATCGCGGACGCGAACCAGCGCATGGAGAAGAGCGTCGAGGCCCTCCATCGCGAGCTCATGACGGTGCGCACCGGGCGCGCATCCCCGGCGCTGCTGGAGCGGTTGCACGTCGATTACTACGGATCCCCGACGCCACTTCAGAGCATCGCCGGGATCAGCGTTCCCGAGGCGAGCATGTTGGTCATCTCTCCCTACGACCGCAGCTCGCTCGGTTCCATCGAGAAGGCGATCCAGAAAAGCGATCTCGGCCTCAACCCGAGCAACGACGGCCAGGTGATCCGGGTCGCCATCCCGCAGCTCACCGAGGAGCGGCGCAAGGAGCTGGTCAAGGTGATTCACCGCAAGGCCGAGGAAGCGCGCGTCGCCGTGCGCAACATCCGTCGGGACGAGGTCGACCACCTCCGCCGCGTCGAGAAGGATGGCCACGTGAGCAAGGACGAGGTCGCGACCAAGCTCACCGATGTCCAGAAGACCACCGATCAGTTCATCGCCAGGATCGACGACGCCGTCCAGCGCAAGGAGGCTGAGATCCTCGAGGTCTGACGGAGACCCGCGCCGAAACGGCCGAAGCCTTCGGGGCGTTCTGACCCCGAGCACCACCATGCAACGCCCACCCGATCCCGCCGCGATCCCGTTCCCCGCACGGACCGATCTTCCGCGCCACGTCGGCATCATCATGGACGGCAACGGGCGCTGGGCGCGGCAGCGCCACCTGCCGCGGGTCGCCGGCCACCGCGCCGGCGTCCGGGCGATCCGCCCGGTCATGGAAGCGTGTCACCAGGCGGGCGTGCACATCCTCACGCTCTATGCGTTCAGCACCGAGAACTGGCAGCGGCCTCGCGGCGAGGTGACCGCCCTCATGCGGCTCTTCGGCGAGACCATCGACCGCGAGGTCGGCGAGCTGCATGACAACGGCGTCCAGATTCGCATCCTCGGGGACCGCTCCGCGCTCAGCGAGTCGCTCCAGCAGAAGGTCGCTCAGGCCGAGGCGCTCACCGCCGGCGATACCGCGGCAATCCTCAATGTCGCCATCAACTACGGGGGCAGACGAGAGATCGTCGACGCCATCCGCGAGCTGGCCGCAGACGGAGCCGATCTCAGCGGGCTGGACGAGCCGGCGATCAGCGACGCGCTCTACACCCGCGGACTGCCTGACCCGGACCTGATCGTGCGCACCGCCGGCGAGCTCCGGATCAGCAACTTCCTGCTGTGGCAGGCCGCCTACGCGGAGCTCTACGTCACCGATACGCTCTGGCCCGACTTCGGTGAGAAGGCCATCCACGACGCGCTCGTCGACTTCTCGAGCCGCGAGCGGAAGTTCGGGGCGATCCCCGAGCCCATCGAGCGCGTGCCGGCCCACGCCGGCAGCGTGCAGCACGCCATCCGGCAGGAATGAATCTCGCCCTCAGGGTGATATCGGGGGTGGCGCTGGTGGCGATCATCGTCGCCGCCCTCTGGGTTGGCACGCCCGCCGTGGCCGCCGTCGTGGGCGCAGGCGCGCTGATCGGGGCCTGGGAATTGCGAGGCCTCCTCGGACGGATGGGGCCGACCCCGCCCGCGTGGGTGATCGTGCCGCTCAGCGTCTGGCTCGGCATCCGTTTCCTGCTGCCCGCGTCCGACATGGCCACCGACTGGGCCTTCGCCGCCGCCGCCGTCGTGGGCCTCCTCGCGGGGTTGTGGACCCGCGAGCGCTTTGCCGGCTGGGCGCTCGCGGTCGGGGGCGCGACCTACGTCGGACTGTGCCTGGGCTTCTGGGTCGCCATCTACTGCTGGCACGTCCCCGACACAAATCACCTCGGGTTCCGCCTCGTCGTCCTGGCGCTCGCCGGCGCCGTGGTCGGCGATAGCGCGGCGTACTTCGTCGGCTCGGCGTTTGGCCGCCACCCCTTCTTCCACTCGATCTCGCCGCGCAAGTCGATGGAGGGGGCGATTGCAGGGGCGGTCGCCGCGGTGCTCGTCGGGGCGCTCGCCGGACCCTGGCTGATCGGCATCAGCGTCCCTCTGGGCGCCGGCCTCGGCGCCCTGATGACCATCGCAGCGCAGGGTGGCGACCTCATCGAGTCGGCGATCAAGCGCGAGGCAGGTGTCAAGGACTCGGGGACCCTGATCCCCGGACACGGCGGTCTCCTCGACAGGGCCGACAGCCTGGTACTGCTCGCGCCAGTCGTATATTGCTATCTGAAGCTGATCGCATTCCCGTAACCCCGTGGAAAGCGCCGGCGTGGTCTGATCTACTGCGAACCGAGGCATCTGCAGCACAAGTGACATACCCCACGCCCCGCCGACGAGTCGTCCTCCTGGGCGCCACCGGTTCGATCGGCCGTCAGGCGTGCGACGTCATCGCCAGGTTCCCCGATCGCTTCGAGCTGGTCGGCGCGGTCGCGGGACGCGACGCCGCGGCGCTCGAGGCGATCACCGCGCGATTCGGCGTCACCCGCAGCGCGCTCGTTCACCCCGATCCATCCGCAGCCCTTCCGCCGGGGTGCGCCCTCGGTATGGACGCGGCCTGCGAGATCGCCGCGATGGAGGCAGACGTGGTGTGCGTCGCGATCACCGGGGCCGCGGCGATCCGGCCGACCCTCGCCGCCATCGACGCCGGGGCGAACGTCGCAACAGCCACCAAGGAAGTGCTGGTCATGGCGGGCGAGCTCGTCAAGGCCCGCGCGGCGGCGTCCGGCGCTCGCGTCATCCCGATCGACAGTGAGCACTCGGCGCTGTGGCAGTGCCTGCGTGGCGAAGACCCGGCCTCGGTGTCACGGCTCGTGCTCACCGCCAGCGGTGGCCCCTTCCTGAGGCGGCCGCTCGACACGTTCGCGGCGATCACGCCCGCGGAGGCGATGGCGCACCCGACCTGGAACATGGGGCCGAAGGTCACCATCGATTCGGCCACGATGATGAACAAGGGGCTCGAGATCATCGAGGCGCACTTCCTCTTCGACGTGCCGTACGCGTCGATCGACGTCGCCATCCAGCCGACCAGCATCATCCACAGCTGGGTCGAGTTCCGCGACGGAGCGGTCATCGCTCAGCTGGGCGTTCCGGACATGCGCGTGCCGATCGCGCTGGCTCTGGCCGGCGGGGAACGGCTTCCCGGCGTCGGCCCCCGCCTCGACCTCCGCGACGCCTCGCCGCTGGAGGTGCTGGCGCTGGACGGCAACCGGTTCCCGGCCATCGGGGTCGCACGCGCCGCCGGCGAGCGCGGCGGCCTTGCGCCCTGCGTCTTCAATGCCGCGAACGAGGAGGCCGTCACGGCGTTCACGTCGGGACAGTGCCGATTCGACGAGATCGTGTCCCTGGTCGGCGCGGCACTGGGAGCGTTCGACGACGGTGACGCATCCACGCTCGAGCGGGTGCTTGAGGCGGACGCATGGGCGCGCGGCTTCGTCCGCGCGAACACCGCGGGAGCGGTGCCGGCGCGATGACCCAGTTCCTGATCTACGCGGGCGCGTTCATCCTGGTGCTGGTCTCGGTGATCACCGTCCACGAGTTCGGACACTTCGCGGTGGGCAAGCTCTCGGGCATCAAGGTCGAGGAATTCTCGATCGGGTTCGGCCCCAAGCTGTACTCGCGGACGGTCGGCGAGACGCTGTACGCGATCCGCGCGATCCCGGCCGGCGGCTTCGTGCGCATGGCCGGGATGCTCGGCCTCACCGGCGAAAGCGATGCCGGAGACCGCAACTTCTACCGCGCATCGCGTCCGCGCCGGTTCGCGACCGTCGCGGCGGGGATCGTCTCCAACTTCATCTTCGGCGCCC
>JBAQGL010000281.1:0-7420 GCA_049287785.1 Candidatus Dormiibacterota bacterium
CAGCAGGATCTCGACCTCACTCACGATGTCGTTGATGTCGAGAACCTCAGGGTGTCTGACCTCTCTGCGGGCAAAGGAGAGCAGTTGATGGGTGAGGGCGGCGGCTCGCTCCGCCGCCGCGCCGATCTCGGCGACGTCGCTCAGCACAGCGGTCAGTCGCGCGCGCGCATCGATCGGCCGAGCCTCGAGTTCCACGCCGATCTCGTCGGATACGAATGCAACGTAGTTCAGGATCGCGGCCAGGAGATTGTTGAAGTCGTGGGCGACGCCACCGGCGAGGTGACCGAGGCTCTCGAGCCGGTGGGACTGGTGCAGTCGCGTCTCCAGAAGGTCGCGCGACAGTTGCACCGCCGCTCGCTCCTGCTCACGCCGCGTGACCGTGCGATCGCTCGCGTCGCGGATCGCCGCTGACACCAGCGGGCCCTCGCTTGTCTCGAGCGCCGACAGGGAGATCTCGACTGGGAATTCCGAACCGTCCTTTCGCCGCCCCTCCAACGGTGTCCCAACCGCGAGTGGTTCGGACGCCTGACCCGGGGCCCGATGAGATTCGGCTGACTCGGCAACATCCTGCGACGGCGGCAGCACCAGCATATCGATGGAACGGTCAATGAGCTCGGTGCTTGTGTACCCGAACAATGCCTCGGCTTCCGGATTGACGAGCGCAATCCGTCCGTCATGATCAACGGCGACCGCTGCGTCGTCCGACACCTCGAGCACACCGCGAAACGTAGCGGCGTCGCGACTTCGCTCGCTGATGTCCCGAGGGGCGACCATGACGATGCTCTGGCCGCCCATATGCGTCCGCGTCAGCATGATCTCAGCAGCAAATTCGGACCCGTCCTTACGGCGGGCGACCAGCTGCATCGCGGCCCCGCGTCGCATCACGGGATCGCCGGCGTCGCCGGTCTCCGGCGACGAGAGGAGATCGCGGAAAGAGCGCGGCATCAGAAGCTCGAGCTGCAGAGTGACCAGCGCATCGCGTTCGTAGCCGAAGAGTCCTGCAGCTGCGGCGTTGGCGTATACGATCGCACCGACGCCATCCACGCAGAGGATCGCATCGGGGACGACATCGAGAAGGCGGGCTGACTGCAGGTCAACGACGGGTTCGCTGACGGTCATTGCCGTGCCATGTCCACGCCCTCGCGAAGCGCGATCACAACGGCCTCGAGCTTCGAGTGCGCTCCCAGTTTCTCGATCACGCGCTGCGTGTGATTGCGGGCTGTATTCAGGCTGATTGACATCGCCGACGCAATGTCAACGAGCGACAGGCCTCCTGCGAGATACCCGAGCAGCTCGCTCTCTCGACGCGTCAGGTCGTCGCCGACACTGCGCCCCGTGCGGCGCAGCCCTGACACCACCTGAGGGAGCAGCTCGGCAGGGATGACCACCTCGCCGTCATGCACGCGCCGAATCGCTCCCGCAACGTCATCCACCGGTGCCGACGTGGCGATCACTCCCGAACACCCGGCTGCAATGCACCGCAGCGCGGCCTCGGGCGCCGCGATGTCGACTCGGACGATCACCTTGGTCTCCGGATGCTCAGCGAGCACGACCTCGATCAGGCCTGCGGCGTCACCGCCGGGCATCCGGTAGTCGGCCAGCAACACATCCGGGCGGAGGCTCCGGACGGCCTCCAGAGCCTCAGCCCACGTCTGCCCGCTCCCGATCACCCGCATCTCGCCTTGTCGGTTCATCACCCGGAGGAGACCCTCGACCAGAACGGGCTCATCCCCGGCGATGACGAGCCGGGTCACACGAGCGCCTTCGGGATCCGGGAGCATCCTGGTGAGCTCCAGCACATCGTCGAGACGATCCAGGAACAGATCGAGCAACCTCGGATCGAAGAGGCCGCCGCGGTCACGGACCATGACGTCGATCGCTGTATCCACCGGCAATGCCGCTCGATACACCCGCTCCCGCGTGAGGGCGTCAAAGACGTCGGCGACGGCGGTGATGCGCGCTTCGAGGGGTATGTCGTCGCCGCGCAGGCGGTTTGGATATCCGTTGCCGTCCCAACGTTCGTGGTGGTTCAGCGCCACCGAGGCCGCGAGGATGAGGACCGGACTTGTCGAGCCGCTCAATAGCGCGTGACCGAGCTCGCAATGCCGCTCGATGATGGTTCGCTCGTCTGATGTGAGGCGGCCCACCTTGAGCAGCACCCAGTCGGGAATGCCGATCTTGCCGACGTCGTGGAGCGCGGCAGCGAGGCGAAGTGCCGGCGCGGGGTCGACTACAAACCCACACCAATCGGCGAGCGCCGCCGCAGTCACGCTCACTCGCTCGATGTGGCGGCCGGTGTCATCGTCGCGGAGGCAGACCGCGGAGCAGAGATGGCGCACCAGTTGCTCATCTCCCAGCGCGGATAAGGACGCGACCGTCTCCAGCCGTCTCCGCAGGTCGCTGATCCCGGTCGTGCTCTCGATGACCTTGCGCTCGAGCTCGCGGACGTGCTCTGCGGCGGCTCGTTCGAGATGTCGGCGGCGCAGCGCACTGTTGACCTGCATGAGGAGCTCGTTGGGCGTGAACGGCTTGACCACGTAGCCCGAGGCTCCGCGCTCAAACGATTCGTTGGCCACGTCGAGGTCGTCGGATCCGGTCACCACGACGATGGCGGTGTCGAGATCTCGCACCCACACCTCGTCGAGGAGGGCGGACCCTGGTTCGCCACCGAGCTCGAGGTCGACGATGGCGACCTCGGGGTGATGTGCCGTCCAGGCCAGGCGCGCCTCGCCGGCAGTTGCCGCCTGCACGACGCGATAGTCAGCCCGCTCCAAGATGCGCTCAGTCGCGTCGCGCATCCGGTCATCGTCGTCGACGATCAGGACCGTTGCGCGACAGGCGCTGCCGAACGGTGCGTCGGATCGGCCGGCGGCCAGCCGCGACCTCGCTGCTCGCGCGCCGTTCTCCAGCTGAGCGGTCTGCAAAATCGTCAGACGAGCGGCCGAGTGCCGAGGACACGCCGCACACCTTTGGGATGCTGCCGACGCATCACACGACGCCCGATCCACGCGGCGAGAACGATCAGAACGAGAATCGCCAGCGCCAATCCCGCCAGGAGCCACAACGGCACCGCGGATGGGAACAGCACGGCGAGGGATTGCGAGGTCAGCGTCCCGACACGTACCCCGTTGGCCAGCACGGTGACCGTCGCCTGAGCGCGATACGCCGCTGCCGGTTGGGCCGGCTCTTTCCACGTCGCTGCAAGTGGCATGAGCCCGCCGGGAACAATGTACGCGTTGGTTGGTGTCAGCGGGAGCTTCGCAATCTGGCGCCCGTTGGCGTCATCGATCATCACCGAACCGGCATACGTGAGCAGAACGTTTCCAGTGTTGGATGCCGTGATGCGAAAACCGAATTGCCGCGGTCCCGTTCCCGATCCAAATAGCGAGGTGAGACGCGCCGAAGGACGCGCAGCGCCTGGAACCGTGACCACGGCGATCAGTGCCGCACGCGCTTCAATCGGATTTCCCTGGGCCGTGACCCCGATGTCCGCTGCAGCCACAACAGCCCCGAGATGCTGACCCGGCGCCGCCGCGGCCGGCACCGTGAGCGCAAAGTCGTCGGTCGTCTGGCTGTGCGCGGCGATCATGAGCACCGGTGCCGACACGGCGATCCACGCGCCCACCTGGCGCATCGTTGCGGTTGGCTGTGCCGGCGCGAGTCCGCCACCGGTCGCGGTGAGGAGGTCCGCGCCGTACACGTGAAAACGCAGCGCGTGACTCGAGAAGTTCACAACCACAATGCCGTCGGATATTCGCTGTCCGGGCACGAGGGCAAAATTGAAATGGCCGCCGGGGAGCGTCGTTCGCCCCTCCTGCACCGGGTGGACGCCGAAGAGCTCACTTGGAGCCGGCGTTGCCGACGGAGCGGCAGCGCTGACCTCCGCCCCCGTTCCGGTGGCCATGATGGCGAAGAGAGCCACGCCGCAGGCAGCCGACACCGCACGCGCGCGATGCGTCTCGGCGAAACCTACGGCTGAGTGCACCTTCATCTCTCCTTCTCGGAACGACTCCGGGCCTCAGCCTAACCCTGTCGCTTGATCGCAACTGTCACGAACAAGTACGAACCCCGAGAAGTTGTTACGGAACGTCTCAGGCGGACGGGTGAGCGCAGGACAGGGCGGCGCTGATCAGACCACCGGGAGCGGCTTTCGCTCGGGCCAGCGCCCGGAGGGCGATGTGGTTGCAGAACCACACCGCCGCCGGGTCACTGGCGGGGAGAGGGGTTTGGGGGCTAACCGGTTACGGTGTACTGAACCGTCGCCGCGAACGAGGTGCCTGGCGTCGTACCCGCAGGCACCGCGACGACAATCTGGTTGTTCACCAAGGTCCACGTGCCTTCACTGGTCGCCGAGGCGGTGGCAAGGGTGATGGGGGTGGAGTAGGTAGCGAAATCTGTGGTTGGCGTGCCGGTGAGCACGTACGGACTGCCCGCAGGCACGACCGCAGCAGCGCCTGAATTGTTCACATTGGCCACGGGGGTTGGGTCGACCGTAATCGTGAAGTCTGCCCAGGGGATGTACAGGCCGGCCCCTGCAGCGTGCCACAGGTTGGTTGCCGCGAGAGTGACGCTCGACACGACCGAGTCGTTCATCGTGTCGGTCCAGCTCACGCTCCCAAGATTCGTCGCAGCCGTCGAGCTCCCTGCAACCAGGGTTGGCAGCGTCAAAGCCGCGGGCGCGGCGATGCTGAGAACGCCGCCCGATGTGGAACCGGTGATGACCTGCGTACCACTAGCCGCAGCCGCAGGGAGCGATCCGAGCACAATCACTGTACCGGTGGCGATCACGCCAATGGCCACTCGTATCGAGCGTCGCCCGGCGGCCCTGGTCGAAGTGTTCTGAATCATCCCTACCGTCTCCATATGCGCGCCGTGCTGGTTGTTGAGGCGCTGACCACATGTTCAGGCTCGGCGGCGTCAGTCGCGAGATACGTTCATACCGAATCTCACTGATGCACATGCGCTAGACATCGCAGACCCTATGCCGCCGGATCGTTCAGAGCCCGATAAGCTTGCCGCTTTTCGACAGGTTCGGGTCGGTGCACGATGCAAGGTTGAAACAGCACGGCCGTCGCTTCCCGCTTTGCATCTTCGAGATGGTTACCTCGACCCGCCGTCGGCGCGTATCAGGGTTTTGGGTTGCATTGACCCAGCGAACCCATTCCCAGCGCGCCATCGGCGTAATTTCTTGCCAGAGGTTTTGGATCTTCTGAGGTGCAGTTGCGAGAGCCGCCTCAAGATCCTGCGGGACGTCGGGCTCCGGCCACTCCTTGCGTGACTCAATCTCGAGTGTCGCGGTGTCACCCGCGCTCAGAGCAGTGGTTCGTTGGAGCTTTGCGTCAAGCCTCATCCAGTGACCAGACGCGCCGTCTGGTTCCAGCACCGTCTGGAACCCATGGCCGTTGATCGTTCCTTCGACGGCCACCTGCCCGCGCGACGGCAGCTTCCGGCTCGCCTTCTCCGGCAACCGCAAAATCGTCGATTTGTCGATCTTGTCCAGCGTGGCGTCGAAACGAATCGCTGGCACCGATGTGTGCTGACTCATGGCGTCAAGTATCTCGCGGCCCAGGGAGTTGACATCGCAGGCTCGTAAGCGGTAGCTTACGGTGCGTGGCGACTTACCAACTTGCCGGATGGTCCGTCCTTGGCGATCGCACCAGGCGCACCATCTTTGAGCGGCTCACCAAACGGCCGTCCGCCGTCGGCGATCTTGCCAAGGGCCTGCCGGTCAGCAGGCCGGCCGTCTCGCAGCACCTCCGGGTGCTCAAGGAGGCCGGCCTGGTGGTCGACCATGCCTCCGGCAACCGCCGCATCTACGCGATCAATCCGGAGGGTCTCAGCGAACTGCGCGCCGAGCTCGATCGGTTTTGGACCAGTGCAATGACCGCCTACAAGGCCGCAGTCGAACAACCCGAACAGGAGAAGCCATGACCAGTCCAGTAGCCGCAACGTCCGTTCGCCATGAGATCGTCGTGGAGGCGCCGATCGAGCGCGCCTTCTCGGTATTCACCACCGGCTTCGGGAGTTTCAAGCCCCCGGAACACAACTTGCTTGCGGTGGATATCGCGGAGACGATCTTCGAGCCGCGTGTGGGCGGCCGCGTCTATGACAGGGGTGTCGACAACAGCGAGTGTCAGTGGGCGCGGGTGCTCGCATTCGAGCCGCCGACCCGAGTCATGATCAGCTGGGACATCAGCCCGCAATGGCAAATCGAGACCGACGTCGAGAGAACCAGCGAGGTCGATGTGCGATTCATCGCCGAGACGCCGAACCGCACACGCGTCGAGCTCGAGCACCGGAACCTCGACCGACACGGCGACGGTTGGGAAGCGGTCCGCGACGGTGTCGACGCAGCGGACGGGTGGCCGCTCTATCTCCGCCGATTCGCCGGCGTCCTGGCCAGGTAGCCGCGTTTCGTCAGGGGCTGTGCACCGCCAGCACTGAAATGCGGCGCCCTGCCGTCCCGTCGGTCACCAGGTACGTCGCGGTGAGCCGGCTGATCTCGCCGCCATCACTTCTCTGGCGCGAGAACGTGCCCCGGTAGAGTGCCGATGTGAAGTTCAGGACGGTGACCTCGGACTCGAGGATCTCAGTGCGGTCATATGCGTGCGCGCGCATCCCATCAACCTGTGGCTGTAGCGCCGCAACGACCTGATCGTCACTTGTCAGCGCGAAAAATCCGTTGTCGGTGGTGAGCAGGAGCGGAACGTCGTAATACTCGAGCAGCGAACCCGCTTCATGCTCGCCCCGCCCACATGCAGCGAACACGTCGAGGTATTCACCAAACCACCGCCGCACGTCCTCGCTGTCCATGACAGTTGCGGTTGCTCTCTTTACGCCTGCGGAGCAGCCGACTCCCGGTCGTCGAGGAAAATCCACCAGGCGTCGGCCGCAGCGCGCGCAGCCCCGACCACTTGCCGTTCCGGGATGTCGAGCGCGGCCAGCGCCTCGATCCCCCACTGCGCATGGTCGACGTCCATGGTCGCGTGAATATCCCAGAAATACGTGCCGGTCGCATCGATCCCGTAGTGCCGGCGCAGCCCGCCTGCCTTCGACGACGCGATTTCCGGTGCTTGCATCTCATATGCAACGACAGCCGCCAGCCCTTCGGCGCCACTCGACGCGATGAGCGATTGATACGTGTCGAGGAGTTGTTCGGTGCCAGGGGTGGCCGGCGCGCCGTCCGCGCCGACAGCGTCCGCGAACCGTGCGAACGCGGCGATGTGCGGCTCCGGATTGCCTTCCTCGTCGGCGAGGTTCTGCGACACGAGGTCGGACGCTAGACCCGGGTCCAGCCGGCCGAGCAATGCGCGCAGCAGGCTGGGCAGCGCAGTTTCGAAGTATCGATACTGCGCGGCATACGCACCGAGCTCGCCCGGCCGGAGCGTCCCCGCCTCCCACCGAAGGTAGAAGGGATGCT
>JBAQGL010000282.1:0-3760 GCA_049287785.1 Candidatus Dormiibacterota bacterium
TGCGCATCGAGTCGGAGTTGTCGGGCCGCATCGTCATTCGGTCGGACGGGACCCCGGCGGAGGCTGAATAGTCCGGGTTGAAGCCGGAGCCGGGGTCCCATCCGACCCAACCATGTCAGCGTCGAACTCACCGACCACCGCGGGGACGGCACTCGACCACGGTGGCGCCTCGATCGGCTCGGCCACCACTCGCATCGCGCGCAGTGGTGCAGCGCCGTAGTGAGTCATCATCGCGATGTCGAGCGCATCACGACCGCGCCCGATGAGCACCCGCCCGGTGCGCCGCGTGTTGTTGCGCGGGTCGAATATGTACCAGCGGTCGCCGACATATGCCTCAAGCCAGGCGACGAAGTCCATGGGCTCGATGACCGGGACGTCGATATCGGCCAGGTACCCGAAGCAGTATCGCGCCGGGATGTTCAACCCGCGCAGGAACGCGACCGCGAGCTGCGCGAAATCACGGCACACACCCTGACGCTGGAGATACACGTCAGTCGCTCCGGTGGCGGATACAGTGCTGCCGTGCCGGAAGGTGACGTTGTCGTGCACCCAGTCGACGACCGCCCTCACGCGCGGCCATCCCGGCGGCGCGTCGCCGAACAGCCGCCACGCCGTGTTGCTGAGCGTGTCGGACTCGCAATACCGGCTGGCGAGGGTGAAGTGCAGCGTCGAATCCGGCAGGTCGGCTACCGCAGCCTGTGACGCCGTCTCATTCGCCTCGTCGACGCCGCCGTCCACCTCAACCTCGGCCTCATAACGGATACGCACGCTCCCCGGGCCGAGGACGAATCGCTGGCAGGTGTTTCCGTACAGATCGATGTACTCGTGGAGGCTGGTGGGCGGCCAGGTTTCCACCCCGGCGCTGCTGAGCGCGCGCACCGAGTCCGGGCGCGGTTCGACCTGGAGGACAAAAGTGACCGGCCACTCGAGGTCGTGGAGAAACTCGCAGCCCACGCGAAGCCGTCGAACGCTCGTGGGGGCGTCGATCACGACCGTCACTGTAACCCCGAATGCGCGCCTGTGAACCCGTCTGAGTGCACAAGCGCGGGATCGAGGCCTTGTGCACAGCGACCAATGACGGTGCGGCGGATGCGGGGAGTACTGTCCTGGGATGACGACCGATGCCGGTGTCGCGAGGGATGTCGGGTTTGGGTTGCCGCGGGCCGCTGACGAATGCGTCGACCTCGATGGCGTGGTCCGGCCGCCGTACGCCGAGCTGCTGGCGACGCTCGAGCGGGCCGCCGGGACCCTGCCGCAGATTCGCCGCGACGCGCAACAGTGGTTCGCCGACCGGGGCGTGACCTTCGGCGTGCCCACCGAGGGCGTCGCGCCGATCTTCCCGTTCGACCCGGTGCCGCGCGTGCTCTCGTCGACAGAATGGCGGTCGCTCAGCCGCGCCCTCTCCCAGCGCGCCATGGCGCTCGATCTCTTTGTTTCCGACTGCTACGGCTCGCAACGCGCGATTCGACACGGCGTGGTGCCCGGGCGGCTGGTGTACAGCAGCACCGGTTACCTGCGCGACATCGTGGGCATCCGCCCTCCCCGCGCCACCTGGTGTCACGTGTCGGGGATCGACGTCGTGCGCGTCAACGGCACCTTCCTGGTGCTCGAGGACAACGTGCGCATCCCCAGCGGCATCGTCTATGCGCTGGAGTCGCGGCGCGCGATGGAATCACTGGCGCCGGAGTGGTTCGAGCTCGCCCAGGTCCGGCCGATCCATGGCTACACCGGCCGGCTCCGCCGCATCCTGCAGCGCATCGCTCCGCGACAGTGGGATGCCGACATCGTGGTGCTGACCCCCGGCTCGTACAACGCCGCGTACTACGAGCACCAGCTGCTCGCCGCCGAGATGAACGCCACGCTCGTCGAGGGGCACCAGCTCATCGTGGTCGAGGACGAGGTGTACCGGCGGGATGCCGACGGCGCCGCCCAGCGCGTCGACGTCATCTACTCGCGGGTCAACAGCGAGTGGCTCGATCCCCTGGTCTTCCGGCGCGACTCGATGCTGGGAGCACCTGGGCTGATCGAGGCGTGGCGCCGCGGCAATGTGGCGATCGCCAACGCCCCGGGGACCGGCGTCGCCGACGACAAGGTGATCTACCCGTACGTCCCCGCGATGATCCGTTACTACCTCGGCGAGGAACCGCTGATGGACAACGTTCCCACCTACGACCTGACAGACGCTCACCAGCAGGCCCACGTTGTGGCCAACATCGACAGGATGGTGCTGAAGCCGGTGGACGCGAGCGGCGGCTACGGGATTCATTTCGGCCGGCTGATGTCGTCCAGGGATCGCAGCGAGTTCCTCGATGGTGTCAAGGCGAACCCGCGGCAGTGGCTCGCGCAGGAGGAGGTCGCGCTCAGCCGCGCGGTGTGCCTGCGGGCAGGCGGCGGCTTCGAGCCTCGCGCCGTCGACCTGCGTCCCTTCGTGCTCCTCGATGAACGGCCGTGGATCGTTCCGGGGGGGCTCACCCGGGTCGCCGGCGACCCCGATGAGCTCGTGGTCAACTCGTCCCACGGGGGCGGGAGCAAGGACACATGGGTATTGACACGCTGACCTACTCGGTGTCCCACCGCACCGTCCTCAGATATACGGCGAAGGTGAGCCTGTCGTACAACGAGGTCCGCATGCGTCCTCGCGACCGGGGCTCGCAGCGCACCCTCGCCTTCTCGCTGCTCAGCAAGCCCTGGGCGGTCCCGCGGAGCCGGGTCGACTATTTCGGCAACTTCGTCCACCGCCTCGACGTCACGACGCCACATCAGATGCTCGAGTTCACTGTCGACGCCGTGGTCGAGAACACCGAACCGCGCCGCCGGAGACTCTCGGAATGGGACCAGGACGCGCTTGCCGGCGACCCGCGTCTCGAGTTCGTGCTGCCGAGCCCGCGCGTTCCGCTTGGCGAGAACACGCGGTCGCTCTGGCACGAGTGGAACGGTGATGACACCAGCTTCGACAGTGTCCTCGCGACCGCGCAGCGCATCCGCCGCGAGCTCCGTTACGTCAGCGGGGCGACCACCGTCGAATCGAGCATCGACGATCTCCTGGAAGGGGGCGCCGGTGTCTGCCAGGACTTCACGCATCTGTTCCTGGCGATGGTGCGCGGCGCCGGCTGGCCCGCGCGATACGTGAGCGGGTACCTCGGACCCGTAGACGAGGAGAAGGTGGTTGAAGGGCAGTCACATGCGTGGGTCGAGGTGTGCGGTGCCGACGGGCGATGGCTGGGTCTCGACCCGACGACCGGGGAGCACGCGGGCGCCCACCATCTCCGGCTGGCTGTCGGCCGTGACTACGGCGACGTCGCACCGCATCACGGGCTCTTCTTCGGGACGGCGAAGGGCGCGCCGCCCGAGGTGACCGTGCGGATCGCCCGGATGTCCAATCAGCAGGTGGACCGCGTCGAGCACCACGCCGCGGTGCACTGGCAGCAACAGCAACAGCAGCAGGGGTAGCCGGACCCTCAGGTCCACGGTCGCGGCGACCGGGCGGCCCAGTACTGCTCCGCCGGCTCGGCGAGGTCCGGAATCTCGACAGCGCCGACCTCGAGAGCGCGCAGATTGCTCTTCAACTGGTCGACGCCCGCGGCGCCGCTCAGCACGACCGACACCCACGGTTGCGCGAGCCCTGCCGCGATGGCGAGCGCATCCGCCGTCGCCCCCACGGACGCCGCCGCCCTTCCGAGCGCGCTGTGATGGGCGCCGGCGTCTCCCACCGGCGTGAGGCGGCCGTTTGCGACCGCCTCCTTGACGATCACAGCCCATC
>JBAQGL010000283.1:0-47636 GCA_049287785.1 Candidatus Dormiibacterota bacterium
CGGACGGCAACGATCCGGATCGCGAAGCGCAGCTGGCGCTGGTCAGCGCGCAGCTGGGATCGATGCTGTACTTCAGTGGCGAACTGGACGAGGCGCTCGACGCCGCCGAACGCGCGCTGCAGATCGCCGAGATGGTCGGCGTCCCAGATGCGTTCGTGCTGGCACTCAACACGCGCGCCAACATCCTTGCTTCCCGGGACAGGCGGGACGAAGCAGTGCTGCTGCTGGAGGGAGCGCTGCGGTTTGCAAGTACCCGAAATGTCGAAGCGGACCATCTGCAGACCATCCAGGTGAACCTCGCGTCGGCGCTCGAAGAGGCCGACCGGCTCGAGGATTGCCTGGAGCACTATCAGCAGAGCGAGGTTCTCGCGCGCAGGTTGGGTGATCGCGGCGGTGCAGTGTTCGCTCGACTCACGCGTTCCAACGCGCTCCTCGAGCTCGGACGCTGGGACGAATATGCGGACCTCTATCGCGAGCATCTGGAGAATGACGCACCCGAGCTGAACCCAAATCTCACGGTGTCCCAAATGCTCACCGGTGTGGTCTGGCTGCAGGTGCGGCGGGGGGACGTGGAGGGTGCGCGTGCCGTCCTCGTACAGTCGGCGGATTACGTCCCCAGCGGCGTTGAGCAGCGCGGGGTTCTCGATGCGGCGCGCGCTGCCCTGGCATCGGCGGAGGGCCGTTCGGCCGATGCATTGACGACAGCCGAAAGCGGTCTGCGCGCCTGCCTCGAGCAGTCGTTCCCCGTGGTCGCCTGTCTCAACCTCGTCGAGGCGGTGGACGCTGCGTTCGTGCTCCGGCGAGACGAGAAGGTCGAAGAGCTCATCGAAGCGGTGCGCGCGCACTACCGGCCCGGACGCCAGCCGGCCATCGACGCGCACATCCATCGCTGGCGAGCAGCGCTGGCCGGACGTCGCGGCGATGATGTCGACGCCTCAGATCACTTCGCCATGGCCCTCGAGGCGTTCGCGGCGTTGACCCGTCCCTTCTGGCTGGCGGTCACTCAGCTCGAGTTTGCCGAATGGCTACTCCTCAACGAGCGCGACAGCGAGGCAGCCGAATTGCTGATCGGCGCCCGATCGGCGTTCACGCAACTGGGCGCAGAACCATGGATCGAACGGGTCGATGCGGTGGTTCGAGCCAGGGGAACCGCGGCAGCCGTGGCGAGGCCTGCGGTATGACCTCGTAACGGTCCTTCACGCACGGGTTCCGCCGTTTCGCGTGATCCCGCCATCGTCGCCGGTCACGTTGTCGCTATATGGAGGAGTTGACTCCCCAGGCTGGCGACCAACCACAGCCCCTCCGCACCGGGGATGAGGAGGTTCGGGTCGCCGGTGGCAGGCGGGGACGGGAGCATGGAGCGCGACGGTGCGGCACGTCCCGTGACCGGGTCGAGTGACGTCAGGAACGACTGATTCAGCGCGTCATCGGAGTAGGCAATCCAGATGCGTCCGCCGAGCGACGCCACAGCCACGGGATACGGTCCCTCCCACAGGTTCGCGACCGCGCCATCGGCGGTGGCGATGCGTGTGACCGAGACATTCCCGTCGCCCGCGGCGCCGATGAGAAAGAGGGCGTTCGCGTCGCACGCCATCGACGCCTCGTAGTCGTTGGCAATCGTGGCAACCCTGCGGACGGAACCGCCGGTCGCCGGGAGCGCGTAAATCGTGACGTTCGAGCTCGAGGTGAGCAGGCTGGTGAGCGCCACGAACGCCAGGTTGGCGCAGACGGCGACTGCAACCTCGGGCGACAGAGTCGAGAGCGGGACGTTCAAGGTTCCGGGAAGCGTGGCGACCGCGGCGGCGCGCCCGCCGGCCAGCAGGCTGATCGCCGATTGCTGTCCCGGGTTTGCAGCGATCACCAACGCGGAGGTTCGTGCGGCGACCAGCCCTCGCGGGTCGACCACGGGGTACACGTGCACCAGGGCACCGGTGGCGATGTCGAACTGCTCGACCGTGTTCTGCTCAGGTGCGGTCCCAGGGCGACTTGCGACGCCGTTTGCCACCCACACGAAATCGCCGCCTGCGGCAACGGCCACCGGGTGGCCGCCGACGGCCCAGCTTCGGGTTGCACGTGCCGTTGACGCATCGACTCGCACGAGCACGCCCGCGCCGCCGCCGGCGATTGCGTCTGTCGCGATCCACACGACACCAGGGCTGACCGACATGGCAGCGGCCTGGCGTGGAGCGAGGTTCAGCCGCGCAGTGACGTCGAGTGGAATGGTGGCTGGCGGGGTGGGCGTGGGCAAAGCGTTGACCGTGGGGTTCGGCGACGCGGTGGGCGAGGGCAGCGCCGCCGGTCGAATCACGGCGAGGAGCAGCCCGATGACGACGATGGTGGAGGCTGCACCGGCCAGCAGCAGGACGGACCGGGACCTCGAGTTCAATCTCATCCAGAGTCCCATCGCGGTTCCGATGCTATCCCCGGCCGGTGCACCGCCGCCGCGCTCATCGCCGCTGCTGAGCGCCTTGTGCACGACTAATCATTCGTGGTTTGCCATTAGATAGTGGTTGGTATATCATCGGTGCATGACTAAAGTTAGTGCTGAAGCTGAGATCAAGGGCGTTGTCGAGCACCCGAAGGCGGACAAGCAAACGCTGCCGCTTCTCGAGTACCTCGCCCGCGTGGGGCGTCGTGCCGTTGACGCAACGCTCGAACCAGGAGGGCTTCGGACCCGCCACCTGATCGCGCTCCGGCTGTTGAGCGAATTCGGGCCGGCCGGCCAGCAGGGGCTCGCGGACTCGCTGAGCCTGGATCCCACCAATGTGGTCGGGCTGCTCAACGAGCTCGAGGAACGCGAGCTGGTCACGCGCCGCCGCGACCCGGCCGACCGCCGCCGGCACATCGTCGCTTTGTCGCGCCGAGGCGAGGACGAGCTCTGCCTCGCCTACGCGCGGCTGCGCATCGTCGAGGACGGTTTGTTCAGTGCCCTGAGCGCGGTGGAGCGGGAGGTGCTGTACGACCTTCTGGTGCGCGCTGCGGGGGTCACGTCGCCGCCATGTGACGCAACGGAGGAACGCTGATGCCCCAGCTGACTCCGGAGCGCGAGGGACGGGAAGTGAACCCAGCGGACATCGAGTTCGGACTGGACACGTTCGTGTACGCGAGCGTCGACGAATCCGGTCGAGCCGTCGACGGTGACGTTGTCATCCGCAACACCGTCGACGAGGCAGTTCTGGCCGATGCCGTCGGTATCGACTCGTTCAACATCGCCGAGCACTACCGCCCGGAGATGATGGACTCCGCCGGGCACGTGATGCTGGCAGCGATCGCCGGCCGCACCGAGCGCATTCGGCTCGGCACCGCTGTGACCGTCCTGAGCACGCAGGATCCCGTGCGCGTGTACACCAACTTCGCCACCCTCGACGCGGTGTCGAATGGGCGAGCGCAGCTCATCGTCGGGCGAGGATCGCTCACCGAGTCCTTTCCATTGTTCGGATTCGACCTCGCCGATTACGAGGAGCTCTTCGAGGAAAAGCTCGACCTGCTCACCCGCCTCCTGCGAGACCAGCCCGTGACCTGGTCCGGCAGCTTTCGTCCGCCCCTCACCGATCAGTACCTCAGCCCGCCGCTCCCCAAGGGACATGTGCCCACATGGGTGGGAGTCGGTGGCAGTCCGCAATCGGTGATTCGTGCCGCGCGGTACGGCTTGCCACTGATGCTGGCTGTGATCGGCGGACCTGCGCGGCGATTTGCCCCGTTGGTCGACCTGTACAGGCGTGCGCTCGATGCGTACGGCCACGCGCCGCTGCCGATCGGCATGCATTCGCACGGATTCGTAGCCAGGACCGACGAGGAGGCCGTTGCGACTCAGTGGCCGTACTGGGCCGAGATCTTCGAGAGCGCGGCATCAGAGCGCGGATGGGCTCGCCCAACGATGGAGCGATTCCAGGCCGAGATCGCAGACGGTTCGCTCTACCTTGGATCGCCGGAAACCGTGGCGGCCAAGATCGCCTCGGTGATTCGCATGCTCGGGCTCAGCAGATTTGACTGGGCGTACGCGACCGGCCGGGTGCCCCACGAGCAGCGAATGGCCACGATCGAGCTCTATGGGCGCGAGGTGATTCCGCGCGTGAGGGAGCTGCTCTCGGAGCCCGCCGTGCAACCCGATTCGGCGAGTGAGCAGGAGACCGCGGATGTCGGAGCCGCGCGTGCCTGACGGCGCCGTCGACCGCCGTCTGGGCATCGTCGGTGCCGGGAAGATGGGTACGACAGTCGCTCGCGCGGCCATGGCCGCGGGTTACGACGTCTCCCTCTCGGGTTCGGGACAGCCGGAGCGCATCGCGCTGATTGTTGACGTGCTCGCTCCCGGCGCTCATGCGGTCACGACCGGCGAAGCGGTCGGCGTTGCCGGCCTCATCGTTCTGGCCGTTCCGATGCACCGCTTTCGCGAGCTGTCGCCGGAGCCCTTCGCCGGGAGAATCGTCGTTGATGCGATGAACTACTGGGAGGACATCGACGGCGTCGACGAGGAGCTCGCCACGGCACCGAGCGGCACAAGTGCCGTCGTGCAGCAACGGTTTCCGTCAGCGCGGGTGGTGAAGAGTCTCAACCAACTCGGCTACTACGACTTCGAGGAGAGCCGGCGCGCGCCCGGTGTGCCGGGCCGTATCGCGATGGCCGCCGCCGGCGACGACCGCGCTGCGGTCGCGGCTGTTCTGCAACTCGTCGACCGGCTGGGGTTTGACGCCGTCGACGCCGGACGGCTCGAAGCGGGGCTGGCGCTGCAGCCTGACGGTCCGGTGTTCGGTGTCCGTCACCCAGCCGGCGAGCTGTCCGAGCTCCTCTGGGCTGAGGCGTCGTCGGCGTAGCCGGCGAGCTGAGCGCTCGTCACAGCGTCAGTGGCGAAGGCTCGGACCCTCAGAAGGTCCGGGGCTTTCCTGCTCGAGCCGCGACCCTATTCGGCGGCGAGTACTCTTGCCCGGATGAGAAATACCGCGTGCGAGGCGAGGCCGACCGCATGAGCTGCCCGACATGCGGCACCGAGAATCGCCCGGGCGCACGCTTCTGCGTCCAGTGTGGCTCGCCGTTGACCAGGGCATGTGCGTCCTGTGGAGCGGCGTACAGCGAGGGTGAACGCTTTTGCGCCGAGTGCGGGTCCGCGCTGTCGATCGGAGCGCCGGCGGCTCGCCCGGCTGCCCTGCCGAACCAGATCGATGCGACCGCTCGCAGCGCCGAACGCCGGCACGTGACAGTGCTCTTCGCGGACCTGGTCGGCTTCACGCCGCTGTCCCAGCAACGCGACGCTGAGGACGTGCGCGCACTGCTGAGCACGTATTTCGACACGGCTCGCACGATCATCGCCCGCTATGGCGGAGAGGTCGAGAAGTTCATCGGTGACGCGGTCATGGCCGTGTGGGGGGTGCCGACCAGCAGGGAGAACGATGCCGAGCGCGCGGTGCGCGCGGCCCTCGAGCTGGTCGATGCCGTCGCCGCCTTCGGTGAAGAGGTGGGAGCGCTCGGCCTCCAGGCCCGTGCCGGGCTGATGACCGGCGAGGTTGCTGTCAATCTCGGGGCGACGGGGGAGGGGATGGTCGCGGGTGACCTCGTGAACACCGCCTCACGCGTGCAGGCCGCTGCAGAGCCGGGGACCGTGTATGTCGGAGACGGTACCCGGGTGGCGACCGAGGCGGCGATCGTGTACGAGGACACCGGCGTCCACGGGCTCAAGGGCAAACCGGAGCCGGAGCGGCTCTGGCGCGCGCAGCGCGTCGTCGCGGCGGCAGGCGGAGCGCTCCGGCCGACGGGTTTGGAACCGCCCTTCGTCGGACGCGACCGCGAGCTACGCCTGCTCAAGGAGTTCCTCCACGCGACCGGCGAGGAGCGGACAGCGCGCCTGCTCTCGATCGTCGGCCTCGCCGGCGTCGGGAAATCACGCCTCGGGTGGGAGTTCTTCAAATACGTGGACGGGGTCACCGAACAGATCTGGTGGCATCGTGGCCGTTGCCTCGCCTACGGCGATGGCGTCGCCTACTGGGCGCTCAGCGAGATGGTGCGGATGCGCGCCGGCATCCTCGAGAACGAGCCTCCGGATGCCGCGCGTGAAAAGTTGCGGCGTACCGTTGAGGAGTTCGTCGAGTCCGGTGAGGAGCGGCGTTGGGTGGAACCACGACTCGCGCACCTCGTCGGTCTCGAGGAACGCGTTGCAACTGATCCCCGCGACCTGTACGCCGCGTGGCGGTTCTTCTTCGAGCGACTCGCGGCGCAGAACCTCACGGTGCTGGTCTTCGAGGACCTGCAATGGGCGGACGGCGGGCTGCTCGATTTCATCGAGTACCTGCTGGAGTGGTCGCGCAACTCGCCGATCCTGGTGGTCACGCTGGCGCGTCCCGAGATGGCGGATCGTCGCGCCGGGTGGGGCACGGGCAAGCGTGGATTCACGTCACTGTCACTCGATCCTCTGCCGCCCGAGGCGATGGCTCAATTGCTCGCGGGCATGGCCCCGGGCCTGCCCGACGATCTGAGCGCGCGAATCCTGGATCGCGCGGCAGGCGTGCCGCTCTATGCCGTTGAGACGGTGCGGATGTTGATCGACCGTGGATTGCTCGTCGCTCAGGACGGCACCTTCCACGTCGAGGGTTCGCTCGACGCGCTCGAGGTTCCGGAGACGTTGCACGCGTTGATTGCAGCACGGCTCGACAGCATCGGTGGCTCGGAGCGGCAGTTGCTCCAGGATGCGGCGGTCCTTGGCAAGTCCTTCACGGCGGCAGGCTTGCGCGCCATCACGCAACTCCCGGCGGAGTCGGTGGAACCGTGCCTGTCGATGCTGGTCAACAAGGATCTCCTGGCGATCCAGTCCGACCCGCGGTCACCGGAACGAGGCCAATACGTTTTCGTCCAGGATCTCGTTCGGAGCGTGGCGTATGGGACGTTGACGCGTCGCGATCGCAAGCTGCGTCATCTGAGTGCCGCGTCGTATCTCGAAAGCTCATGGACTGAGGAGGAAGGCGTCGCGGAGGTCATCGCGTCGCATTTGCTCGAGGCGTTCGAGGCCGACCCCGAGGCTCCCGACGCGGCGGGGCTCCGGCAACGCGCCTGCGATGCCCTGGTCCGCGCTGGAGACCACGCCGCGTCGCTTGCGGCCGCGGCGTCAGCGGAGCACTACTACGATCGTGCGCTCCAGCTCGCCGACCCCGCGGACCGGGCGACGTTGCATACGCGGGCCGGCCAGATGGCCTGGCAGCAGCTGCACACCGCAAGTGCGCGACGGCATCTCGATGAAGCCGTCGCCCTGCACACGTCGGAAGGGAGGATCGGTGCAGCCGCGCGGACATCGGTGACGCTTGCGGCCATCGATGCGCACGAAGTCAAGAGGGAGGAGGCAGCGGTTCGTATGGAGCGCGCATTCGCCGAGCTCAACGCCGTTGAGTCTGTCGCTGCGGAGCACGAGGCCGATCTCGCCGTAGTCGCAGCGGAGCTTGCACGCCGGCTTGTCCTGGCCCGCCGGAGTCTCGATGTCGCGCTCGAGCGTGTCGAGCTTGCCCTGGACACGGCGGAACGGCAGGGATATTCCGAGGTGTTCTGTGAGGCCATCAACACCAAGGGCCTGATCCTCGGACTACGCGGCCGTCGGGAGGAGGGACGAGCTCTTCTCGGTTGCGCCCTTGAACATGCCCTCGCCTCGGACAACCATCGCGCAGCGCTGCGCGCCTACAACAACATCGCCGCGGATCTGCAGGCATTGAACCCTGCGCAGGCCTTCGTGTACACAGAGAAAGGGATTGCCCTCGCACGGCTGCTTGGCCTACGACGCGAGGAGATCATGTTCACGATCGGTCAACTCCCCGTGCAAGTCGATCTCGGTCATTGGGATGCTGCCATGTCCGTGATCGCCGATGTCCTCGAGTCGACCGACGTCGAGGTGACGGATTCACTCCTCGGCGCGGAGCTCATCTATGGAGTTTGGGTCCATGTCTGGCGAGGCGACCTGACCAACGCACAACCTCTCGTCAAGCGATTGACCGAACTCTGTGCTCAGGCCGGCCCAGACTACAAGCTCATCCACGATGCGGCTCGCTGCGCCGTTCTCAGGGCAGAGGGGCGTGACCGGGAGGCCCTGGACATCCTCGGTGACCGTATACGAGCGACTGACGACCTCTGGGAATACAGCGAGTCGTCACGTTGGGCATTTGTCGAGAGCGTGGAGGCCGCGTTTGCCGTCGGTGATCTCCAGGTGGTCCGTCAGCACCTTGCGAGCACAGAGACGGGTTTCTCTTCGGCACAATTCCCGCTCCTCCAGGCGCATGCGTTGCGTTTCCGTGCACGCCTGGACGCACGCGAGGGACGGGACGCCGATGTTGCGCGCACGTCCCTCGCTGCACTTGCGATGTTCGAGCAGCGCCAGATGCTTTTCTGGGCCGCGATCACGCGGTTGGAGCTCGGCGAGTGGATGCTCCAGCGCAAACGTCGCGAGGAGGCGGAGGGTCTCCTTGGGCTTGCGCGCGCGGCATTCGTCGAACTCGGCGCCACGCCATCGATTGAGCGCGTCGACGCAGCGGCACAGGATTCCGGAGCGACCACCGTAGATCGGCGCGAGGCGTCGTCCGTATAGCCGGCACCGGGTTACGGCGTATAGCGCAGACGGATCCACCTATAGCCGTAGGCTTTGATCTGCATCTCAGCTAGCGCCGGATCGAGGGAACCATAGCCGCTATCGGCCATCACCTCCTCGGGCGGTTGAGTCAGCTCGAGCTGTTCGGCCACCAACACGGAACGGCTGACACTTGACATTTACCATTTGGTAATATAACCTCACGGTAATGGATACCAAAGATCCTCTGAGCCGCGCCTTCTCGGCCCTCGCCGACCCCACCCGCCGGGCGATCCTCGAACGCCTCGCGGCCGGAGAGGCCGGTGTGGTCGAGCTCGCCAATGCGTCCACGCTGACGCAGCCGGCGATCACCAAGCACCTCAAGGTGCTGGAGCGGGCCGGCCTCGTCGGCCGCGCACGCGACGGCCAGCGCCGCCCGGCGCGACTGCAGCCCGAGGGCCTGATCGTCGTGGACGACTGGCTCCGCCGCGCGCACGTCGAATGGTCCGACCGCCTCGACCGTCTCGAGGTCCACCTTGCCACCCAAACCGACTCAACCACTACAAAGGAGGCCCCCGATGCCTGAGACCCGTACCGCAGTCGACGTCCTCTCGGCGACCCCAACCAAGCAGCTCGTCATCGAGCGCACTCTCAAGGCCTCGCCCGAGCGGGTCTTCGACGCCTTCACCGATCCGGATCAGCTCACGCAGTGGTGGTGGCCCAACGGCTTCACCTGCCCGGCTGCCGAGGTGGACCTTCGTGTCGGTGGGGCCTACCGGCTCGCCATGGAGTGGCCCGACTCCATCCCTACGGAGGGCCAGTTCTCCCACTACATGGGTGGTGAGTTTTACGAGATCGATCGTCCGAATCGTCTGGTCATGAGCGGCCGGGCGGGCAACGACGAACAGGGCGAGCTTTTCGCAACGCTCATTGAACTGACCCTTGAGGCCCGCGACGGGGGAACCGCGCTCACCATGCGCCAGTCCTACTTCGAGCCGATGCCGCCCGCCGAAGCGTTGGCCGGTGCTGAGCAGGGCTGGTCCGAGCAGCTCGACAAGCTCGAGCGGCTTCTCGCGGGCTGACCCAGAGCGTGGACATGAAAACGCACACCCTTGATACCGGCGAGGCCGACATCGTCTACGACGTCCAGGGCCCGTTGCCCACCACCGACGGACGCCCCGCGCTGTTCATGATCGGGCAGCCGATGGACGCCGGCGGCTTCCGGACGCTGGCGTCCTACTTCCCAGACCGCACCGTGATCACCTATGACCCGCGCGGCCTCGGCCGCAGCATCCGCAAAGACGGTCGGGTGGACAACGCACCCACCGTCCAGGCAGGCGATGTGCACGCCGTCATCGGGACTCTCGACGCCGGTCCGGTCGAGATGTTCGCGAGCAGTGGTGGTGCGGTCACCGCGCTTGCGCTCGTGGCGGCATACCCCAACGATGTCAGCGTTTTGGTGGCCCATGAGCCGCCACTCGTGCCGGTGCTTCCCGACGCGGGAGCCGCCGAGCGCGCGGTGGCCCAATTTCGCGACGCGTACGCGACCAAGGGATGGGGTGCTGGAATGGCGGCCTTCATCGCCATGACGTCCTGGCATGGAGAGTTCACCGACGAATACTTCGCTCGAGCGTTACCGGATCCCGCCCAGTTCGGGATGCCTCCGGGAGACGACGGCTCCCGTGAGGACCCCCTGCTCTCAGACCGTTCCGCGGCGGTTACTGACTACCGCCCCGATGTCGAGGCGCTGGTCGCGGCGCCGACACGCGTCGTGATCGCCGTGGGCGAAGAATCCGCGGGAACGTTTACCGGACGCACATCGGTGGCCATGGCCGAACTGCTTGGTCAGCCAGCGACGGTCTTCCCGAGCCATCACGGTGGTTTCGTGGGCGGCGACTCGGGATACGCGGGCCAGCCCGAAGCGTTCGCGCGCAGGCTGCGCGAGATCCTCGATGACGGCCGCGAGCGGCATCCCAAGGGTGCTGTTACCGCCAACTAAGGAAGGAACACGACGATGCCAGAACTCCTCATCGACTTCATCACTTCTCTCGATGGCTACGCGGCCGCCGAGGGCTGGCCCGGCTGGTGGGGCCTCGAAGGACCCGAGTACCTCGCGTGGCTGGGCGAGCAGCCCGAAGGGGATTACACGGTGCTGATGGGCGCAACCACGTACCGCGTCATGTCGACGTTCGCTGGACAGGGCGAGCCGGGCACCGGTGCCCTGGCGGCCTTGTCGAAGGTCGTCTTCTCGACCACGTTGAGCGAGCCACTTTCCTGGGCGAATACGCGACTCGTGGCTCAAGACCCGATTGAAGCTGTGCGTGAGATGAAAGACAAGGCCTCCAAGTCGATGCGAACAATCGGCAGCCTCACTCTGTGCCGCTCGCTTCTCAAGGCCGGGCTCGTGGACCGCTTCCGCGTGGTCGTCTTTCCCGTCATCACCGGAAGCAGCGGTCGGGAGCGGATCTATGACGGCTATCCCGATGTCGCTCTTGGCATGGTCAACAGCCGGACGTTCGATGGTCGCATCCAACTCCTCGAGTACGTTCCGACGCTTCTCTCTGCACCGCCGAGCACCAAGAAGGTCATGAGCCTCAGTCAGTAAGCTCTTCGCCGCAGCTGTTTTGAGCCCACGCCACGTTCTCCGCCTCGCACAACCATGAGCGTGGCTCTGGCGATCCGCGCGAAGCGGATTTTCGACGGCGAGCGAATGCTCGGCGCCGGCATGGTGCTGGTTGAGCACGGTCGCATCAGCGCCGTCGACGTCAGCGGCGCCACCCCACCCGCCCACGCGCAGCTCATCGACTGCGGTGATAACGCAACGCTCCTACCCGGCCTCATCGACTGCCACGTGCACCTCGGCCTTGACGCGACGCCCAACGCCCTCGCCTACCTCGTCACCTCCGACGACGCCACGGTCATGGAGCAGATGCGGCGAGCCGCAGCCACCGCGCTGCGCGCCGGCATCACGACCATGCGCGATCTCGGTGATCGCAGCTACCTCACCCTGCAGTTGCGCGACCGGCACCCCGACGGCACGCTGCTCCCGGAGATCGTCGCCGCCGGGGTCCCAATCACCACGCCGGGTGGCCACTTCGCCGCGCTCGGCGGAGCGGCAGCCGGACCGGAGGCGCTGCGTGCTGCAGTTCGCGAGCGCGCTGACCGTGGGTGCCAGGTGGTGAAGGTGATGGCCAGCGGCGGCAACCTGACCCCGGGCAGCCTGCCCCATGAGTCGCAATTCGGGCTCGATGAGCTGCGCCTCATCGTCGTGGAGGCTCATCGCCAGGGGCTCGCGACGGCCGCCCACGCGCACGGCAAGGCCGCCATCATCGACGCCTTCGAGGCCGGCTTCGACACCCTTGAACACGTCACCTTCTTCACCGCGGAGGGCGTCGACTCCGACCCGGCTGTCATCGAACGGATCGCGCAGCGCGGCACCTTCGTGAGCCTGACGGTGGGCAACGTCCCGGGCGCCCCGGCTCCGCCTCCCGGCGTGGCACAGCGGCTGCCGCAGATGCTCGAGAACGCACGACGACTGTGCAGCTCAGGGGCACGAATCGTGCCTGGGCCTGATGGCGGGGCCACGCCGGGCAAGCCGCACAACGTGCTGCCGTATGCCCTCCAGGCGCTCGTTGACCTCGGCATGAGGCCAGTCGACGCGCTGCGAGCGGCCACCGTCGTGGCGGCCGGCGCCTGCGGCGTCGCCGACCGCAAGGGCCGGATCGCCGCAGGTTCCGACGCGGACCTTCTCGCGGTGACGGGCAATCCGCTCGCGGACATCGCAGCGATCCGCTCCGTCGTGCTGGTCATCCGCGGTGGGCACATCGCGGTCGATGAGACAGGTGCGCGCGAACAGGCCATGCCGGGCAGTTCGCCACCGTGAACGGCCGGTTGGTGCCGCCCGTACCCTAGGCCTTCTCAGCCTCGAGCAATGCCAGGTCCGCCGGCGTGCGACGCACGCTCGTCGGACGGAGTCCAGCTTTGGTCATGAGCTCCTGAATCTCGGGGATCGAACGCTCCCGACCACCTTCCGACACGACCAGCATCTGCAGGTCGATCGGCGAGAACCGGCCATGCGCTGTGTTCCGCTCCTGGACGCCCTCGATCACCACCAGCTTGGCGCCGGGCGGCATTGCGGACGCGACGTTGCCGAGGACGCGTACGCAGTCGGCATCGTCCCAGTCATGAAGGATCCACTTCAGCAAATAGACGTCGGCGCTCACGCGAAGGTCGCCGAAGAGGTCCCCCTGTCGAAGCTCGACCCGTTCGGCAAGACCGAGCGAATCGAGGTACGTGAAGGCTTCGGCCAGTACCAACGGGGCTTCGACGAGGATGCCTCGCGCCTGCGGCGTCCGGCGCAGCACCTCGCCGAGCAGCGCTCCGGCTCCACCGGCGATGTCACATACGACCCCGGTGCCCGGGAACTTGTACGACGCGGCGATCGCCGATGCCTCCGAGAGCGTCAGCCCCGACAGCCCGGCGGCGAAGGCGCGTCCCTCCGTCGGATTGGCGTCGAACCACGCGAAGATTGACATGCCGTTCTGGCGGTTGAAGGCCGGCTCACCGGTGCGCAGCGTCGCGGCGAGGTCTCCCCAGGCGTTCTGGTGCGCCTTCGAAGCCATGAACGCGCACCACTGATCGGACGCGTACGGGGCATCGCTGGTGAGCGCCCTGGTCAGCCGGGTAGCGTGGAACCGACCGGACCGGTCGAGGCGCACCAGGTTGTACACGGCGCCCATGCGCAGCGCACGGTGGAGGGCATCGGCATCACAGTGCAATGTGGTGGCCAGCTCGTCGGCCGTTTTGGGACCAGAGGCGAGCTCGTCGGCCACACCCAGCTCGACCATGGCCCCGAGGAGGTATGCGACGGAGAACCCCGCGGAGTGCTCGAGGATCGCCAGCTCGGACGGGAGGACCCGGTCCGCCGCGCGGAGCAGGACGCTGCGGAGCTTCATCGCGGCGTGAACGGCCAGTCGCGGTGGAACCTGGGTTCGCGGGCCTCGCCGGGCGAGAGCGACATGATCGGCGGCTTCGTCGGAGATCGCGCGTACAGCCATTGGAGAGCTCCTCAGTGTATTTCACCATACCTAGAGTATGACGGTTAGACTATGAGTATAGTGAATAAGGGTTCGGCTGTGAAGCGGCCCTATCAGTCCCCCCTTCGAAGGGCGCAAGCACAGTCGACGCGCCTGACGATCATCGAAGCCGCCGCGCGGCTCTTCGTCACCCGCGGCTACGCCGGCACGTCCATGGACGACATCGCGACCGCCGCCGGCGTGGGACGGGCGACCGTGTTCGCATCGGTGGGTGGAAAGGCGGCGATCCTCAAGGCCGCGTACGACATCGCGATTGTGGGTGACGACGACCCCATACCCCTGCCCCAACGCCCGTGGGCAATCGCCGTGCGCAATGAACCGGATCCACTGCGGATGATCGACGCCTACGCGGGGATGATCACCGATGTGTCCGGTCGAGTCGCTCCGATCTACGAGGCCATGCACGGCGCGGCCGGCGCCGACACCGAGGTGAAAGCCCTCTGGGACGGCATGCGAACAGAACGTCGCGGGGGCGCCGCCGGCTTTGTCGGTTTCCTCGTTGCTCGCCATGCGCTCCGTTCCGGCGTGGACCGTAAGCGCGCGGGCGATGTGGTTTGGGCGCTCATCGACCCGGGGATGTATCAGCTCCTCGTGAACGAGATGGCGTGGACGCCCGCACAGTTTAGGAAATGGCTGGCCGATACCCTCGCGGACCAACTGCTGCAGCGGTGAGGGCCCTTGACCCACACGACGATCTCAGGGGGTATTCAGAGCACAGTCCGGAATGCCGACTCCCTGGAAAAGGCATTCGTGCGTCAAACGACCAAGCGCAGTCACACCTTCCTCCTCCTGCAATAGCGAGCGCATCGGTCTCCCTGCTATCCGGTCAGTACTCCGCATGAGCCCCAGTTTGGGTTCGCACTGATCTCACTCACCGCCTTTCCCTGCACCGTGTAGAGCCAGATGCTCTGATTCGCGGTGAGGGCAACCAGTTCGTTGTCGCTCCACCACCCCAGAATACTCAGATTGGGCAAGTCGATATGACTGTGCTCGGGCACGTCGACGAGTTCGATGCTGGACACTGGGGTGGAGCCATTACAGGTATCGTTCTGACTCACTCGATTGACCGCGACATAGTCGTCATCTGGGCTGATCGCAAGCTGGGGTTCGAGGTCGTACACGAAAGCACCGGCAACCAACGACGCGCTCTCTGTGTAGGTCACGCCATTGATAACCACCGCGTGTTCGTCACTGTTCAGCCAGCCGACCGTATCCCGAGCGTCGGCGTTCAGAAGTTGCTCACCCCCAGTCAGCAGGCCACTGAGTGCGCCGGTGCTCGGGTTGATAACAAATGCAGCGGTGCCGGTTCCGGTGTACGCGGAGCAACGCGTATTGGACGGGATTCGCACCATGATGATCCCCAGGGTGGTCCAGCCAGGCGCGGTGTCCGTGAACCCGAGAGGTGCCTCCCAATGGAAGAGCGTCCGCACCGGCTTGCCAAGGCCACTGACGTCAACCTGGCCGTACTCCCTTCCCGCTGCACTCATCCCGGAATAGACGTTCCAGGCCCAGTCGGTGCCGTCAGGCGATGTGATCAATGCCTCGGTGTTCGACCCCAGCGGCTCAGCCCAGTTCCCGAGCGTCGTGCCTGTTCTGGAGAGCACAACGATGTCGGTCACCGCACCACCCGGCCCGTAGGCGGAAGGGGTGTCGACCAGCAGAATGTTCGGACCTGCTACTTGAGGGCTCACGTTTTGTCCCTGGGTAAGCACCTGTTGCGCGGTCTCACCGGTCATCTGCTCCATGGCGGCCGCCGTCAACCCCCACTGTTCCACCCCCAGGGCGTTGACGACCTTCACGTCCGCGCTGTTCGACAGCACGAGAAGCGGAGGCAGGGGCGTCGGAGTTGGGCTCGCCGGCGGCACGGCACTCGGCGTTGGGCTCGACGTTGTTGCAGCGCTTGATGTCGGCTGCACCGATGGGGTCACGCTCGGTGGTGGCACGGTTGGGCTTGGTGCCGGGCCGGACCCACATGCTGCGAGGCCAAGGGCGACAATCGCGGTGGTGATAATGGCGGTGGTGCGTTTCACGGATGCTGTCTCACCGCTGTTGCTATATCGACTTCCCTGGACAAGCCGGAATGGTGAGGGTGCCGTGCGCGACCGCCGCTTCCACGGCGGTGCTCGACGCCTCGGTCCAGCCCCACGTGCCCTGCTGGAAGGCGTTATTCGCACTCCCAAAACCTTCCACCCCAATCGACATTGTGGGAGAGGTCACCAGGTTGGTTATATCGAGTCCAATCCCAAGATAGTCTCCGATTGTCAGGTTGTGCCAGGTGGCGATGCCCAAGATGCTTCCCTTTGGAAAGGGCTTCTGAGCCCACATCAGCGGCACGTTCGAGCAGGTCACGGTCACGTAGACACCCGGCATCGGTGTAGGCGTGGGTGGGATCGGCGTTGCGGTTGGCGTTGGCGCCACTGACGGAGCGGCCGTTGGGGCGAGGGTTGGGCTCGCGGTCGGCGGCGTCACCGGCGTCGAAGCACATGCTGCCAGGCCAACGGCGACAAGAGCAGCGCCGGCAATGTTCGTGAGCTTCACGTCAATTTCCTTTCACGAAACCGACCACGAGCTGACGATTGCCATGATCCTGGCAACAACTCCTCGAGAGCTCGCGATCGGCATCATGCCCGGTAAACGCAAACGCGTCATCCGAGTTACGACGCCTCTCCGTGAGAACGTCTTTTGCAACTCCCCATGCAGGAACGGGGAGCGGGAGACGAGACTCGAACTCGCGACATCCAGCTTGGAAGGCTAGCGCTCTACCAACTGAGCTACTCCCGCGTCCTGTCCATGGTACCCGCCGCTCGCGCTGAGGACGTGCCGGCAGTAGGCTCACGCGCAAACGGTGATCGTGAGGAGACGGATGAACCAGGCACCGCGACCCGCGGCCTCGTCAACCTGGCGCGGGTCACACCTCGCTCGCGGTGTCCTTGCCGAACGGGGCTGGGGGTTGATCGTGAGCCTGCTGCTCATCCCGGCCATCCTCGCCACCAATCTCATCTACGAAGCGCTCAATCACGGCCCATATCGCATCTTTCTGGAGACACCGCTGGACCGCGCTCTTCCGGTCGTGCCGATCTTCGCCATTCCCTACGTCTCGCTGATTCCCTATATCGGCCTGAGCCTTGTTGCGTTTCTCTTCTTCCGGATCCGCGTGTACCGGTCGGCGGCCTTGACGATGATCGTCGTCTGGTTCATCAGCTACGCCTTCTATTTCTTCCTGCAGTCGTATGTGGCGCGGCCGGCAATCATGGGCACGGATCCCTTCTCGGGAATCATCCGGACCATCTATGCGTCCGATCACCCCTACAACGATTTCCCGAGCCTGCACACGTCCCTGTCGACGGTCATCGCAATCCACTGGTGGCGATTCGACCGGAGGATCGGCATTCCGGCGGCCATCTGGACGGCGCTGATCGTGGCCTCGACCGTCCTCGTGAAACAGCACTACCTCGCCGACGTGGCCGGCGGCCTGGTGCTCGCCGCGGTGACTTCCGTATTCGTGATGCGCGCCGCGCGGGCAGCCTGATGCGCGGATTCATCGCCTGAGGTACGATGCAATCGATCAATCAACACGACCACTGGAGGGCAGCAGACATGGCACTTGCGATTGCGCCTGCAGCGCCCACCACCGATGTCGTGCCCGGCGGCTCCGCCGCCTGATCGTCCGTTGAACCCGCGTCACATTCTGGTGCGGGACTGCAATCGGGGCTCCGGGCTCTCAGTGCAGCATGGAGTTCCCACTTGTCTCACGATCCTCACCGTCTCACCGCGCTAGGGTGGAACGGGGCTCTCGAATCCGCGTTCGCTGACGCCACCTCCGACGGCCGCCGGGGCCTCGTCGTCCGTGTCGACGGGCGCGTGGTCACTGTCCTGACCGACGCCGGCCAGGAGCGCATCCCGCTTGCAGCAACGCTCTCGGGCGTCCCTGACGATGGAAGCGTCACCACCGGCGACTGGCTGGCCATCGACGCGGGCATCGCGGTGCATGTGCTCCCTCGACGCAGCGTGCTCATGCGTCGTGCGGCCGGCGTCGCGACCGCTGGCCAGGCGGTTGCGGCCAATATCGACCTCGTCTTCATCACCGTCGCGCTCGGTGTCCCGCTGCGACTCCGTCGCATCGAACGCGCACTCGCCATGGCCTGGTCGAGCGGAGCGGCTCCTGTCGTGTTGCTCACTAAATCCGACCTCAGCGATGACGTTGATGAGGACCTCCGCGCCGCCCGATCGGTCGCCGCGGGAGCCGAGGTCATCGCGGTCAACTCGTCAGGCGCGGGACTCGCCCGCCTGCGCGAAATCCTGCTCGAGGGCCTGGTCGCCGTGCTCGTCGGCCCGAGCGGTACCGGCAAGTCGACGCTCGTGAATCGCTTGTCGGGTAACGAGGCGCTGGCCACCGCCGAGGTGCGTTCCGACGGCAAGGGACGGCACACCACCACCCACCGCGAGCTCATCGAGATTCCAGGCGGCGGATTGATCATCGACACACCAGGGACGCGCGAGCTCGGTCTCTGGGACGCGGCGGCAGGGATCGACGAGGTGTTCGGCGATCTCACCGAGGTCGCAGCGCAGTGCCGCTTCCGGAACTGCAAGCACGAGCAGGAGCCGGGCTGCGCGGTGCGCGCTGCTGCAGCCGATGATCCGAGCGTGCTGGCGCGACTTGAGTCCAAGCGCAAGCTCGAGCGCGAGCAGGAACGCCTGGACAAGGCGCGTGATCTCAGGGCACAGGCCGAGCAGCGTCGCGAATCGCGTCGGCGTGCGCGGGCGATGCGCCAGCGGTCACCATGACAGCGCCGCGCCTCAAGCATCCCACTCGAAAGGAGCCCAAGTCATGGACGACCGCATCAGCGCCATAGCGGACGTGCTCCACGACGCGTCGGAGACGCATCACATCGTGTTCAAGATCGTCGACGGCGAGGATGCCGACTGGGCGTCGTGGTATGCGGACTGGCTTATTCAGCACTCAGGACTCCCCGAGCTCCTCGGTCGCGCCCCCGTGCGCAGCGAGCTTGTCTATCTACTGGTTCTTAGCGACAAGCAGTTCGCCGGGGGCTCGACCGACGGACGTTGGGAGGACTACTATGCCGGCGCCCTCATCGACGCGCTGGCCGTGGCTCCCGCTTAGACAGACTTGCCTGCGCTGCCTGGTTGAGCCGGCATCGGCATTGTCCCGGAATGACCGGGAAAACCATGCGGCGTCAGGCTCAGAGTCCCGAGGACCTGGACGTCATCCGCGTTGAGCGTGGTCAACGACACCTGCGTGCCCTGCGCGACGATGTAGACACCGGCCTTGATCGAGCTCACTGCAGCCGACGCACCACGCAGGCCGTGATACGCGGTCGAGCTTGACAGGGTCACGTCCTCGAGTTGCCCGTTGCCGGTGACGAGCGTGACGGTGTCGCCGCTGACCGACTGCACACGGCCGGCGACGCTCGGTACCTCGATGGTGATCTCGGTCGCCGCAATCGGCGAGGTCGCCGTGGGCGACGTTCCGGTTCGCTTGCCACGGACCGAAACCACATCGCCGACCTTCACTGCGCTGAGCTTCACCTGGTGCTCCTCACGGCTGTACGTGGTAGAGGAGGTGGTGGTGACCTTGACGCTCCCTGCCAGCGTGCGCAGCGTCAGCGTCGAGCCGCTGACCTGGGTGACAGTGCCGGTCTCACCGCCGCAGAACCCTCCACCGAAGAACGAGGGAAGGCCGAATCCGGCGCCTGCGAACGACTCATCACATCCAGCGCCGAAGCCACCGCGCGGGCCGAAGGAGGGCCTGTGGGTCGACGGTGACGGGCTTGGCTTGCTGGTCGCTGCGGTCGCATTCGCCGCGGTGGGCGACGCCGCCCGGGTCACGATCAAGCCCGCGGTGGCGCTCAGCACGGCAATGGCGAGGCCGAACCCGACCACGCGCAGGCGGCCGCTTCGCCTGGCCGCAGGCTCAACGGGCGGCGGCGGAGGCGGTGGTTCTGGAAAATCAGGACTCATCGGCACCGCCTAGCGTACCTCGCTGACCTGTCGAAAAGGTTACTAACGCGTCAGAACGAGCAAACGTCAGGCAAACGTCAGGAAGGTCCACCGAAGCGCTGCTCCATCTCCGCGACCCAGGCGGCCAGCGTGCTCCGGTCGCCGATTCTCGGGAACAGCGGATCGCCGATCTCCAGGATGCGCCCCGGGCCGAGCGTCCGCAATTCCTCGCTGGCTGCTCCCGGCCACGAGCGCTCTCCATCCGTGAGGCCGAGCGAGGCGGCCAGCCGTTCACAGGCGAAGGGGACGAACGGCGCGGACACGATGGCCTCGATTCGCGCCACGTTGATCGCGGTGCGCAGGATGCAGGCAACCCGAGCCGTATCGGTCTCATGCCACGGCGCGCAGCGATCGAGATACTGATTCCCCAGTGTCCACAGGCTCCGCAACGCAAACGCGGCCGGCCGGAAGCGCATCGCATCCATCTCGGTGGCGAACATCGCGAGGGCCGAGTCAAGCGATACAGCGAGTGCCGCCTCCTCAGGGCCGGGTTCGCCGCCGTCGGGTACAGTCATCCCGAACAGCTTCTCGGTCAGCTTGAGCGTGCGCTGCACGAAGTTGCCGAAGATGCCGGCCAGGTCCTTGTTGACGGTGAGCGCGAAGCTCTCCCATGTGAATTCGCTGTCGTCCGATTCGGGCGCGGATGCGAGCAGCGCATAGCGCCAGTAGTCGGCCGGGAGCAGGTCGATCGCCGCATCCATGAACACGCCGCGCTGCTGGCTCGTCGAGAACTTCCCACCGTAATAGGTGAGGTAGTTGAATCCCTTGACGTAGTCCACGAGCTTCCAGGGCTCCCCGGAACCCATGATCGTGATCGGGAAGTTGATGGTGTGAAAGGGGATGTTGTCCTTGCCCATGAACTGCGTGTAGCGGACATCGTTCGCGTCGAACCACCAGGAGCGCCAGTCGCGTGCTTCGGGGTCGACATCGGCCCACTCCTTGGTCGCGCCGATGTACTCAATCGGCGCATCGAACCAGACGTAGAACACCTTGGTCTCGAACCCCGGCCACCCCACCGGGATCCCCCATTTGAGATCGCGCGTGATGCTCCGGTCCTCGAGGCCGACGTTGAGCCAGTTTCGAGCGATCGACGTCACCAGGATCGGCCAGTCGGCGTGCGAGTCGATCCATTCACGCACCCGGTCCGCCATGAGGGATTGCCGGATGAAAAGGTGCCGCGTCGTGCGCACTTCGAGCCGCGTGCTGCCGGAGATGGCGGATCGCGGGTTGATGAGATCGGACGGCTCGAGCAGCCTGGCGCAGTTCTCGCACTGGTCCCCGTTGGCGCGGTCATAGCCGCAGTGAGGGCACGTGCCGACGATGTAGCGATCGGGGAGGAACCGTCCGTCGTCGAGGGAGTAGACCTGATCGGTCATCCGCTCCTCGAGCATGTCGTTAGTCCGGAGCTGGGCGGCGAAGTGCCGGGTGAGCTCCGCGTTCTGCGGCGAAGAGCTGCGGCCGAAGTGGTCAAACGACAGCCCGAAACGCCGGGAGAGACCTGCCTGGATCTCATGCTGCTCCGCGCAGTACGCCTCGACACTGAGGCCGGCCTCGGCCGCCGCGAGCTCGGCCGGCGTGCCGTGTTCGTCGGTGGCGCAGATCAGGAGTACGTCGTCCCCGCGCAGCCGCAGGTAGCGCGCGTACACATCGGCGGGAAGCATGGAGCCGACCAGCGTGCCGAGGTGCTTGACCCCGTTGATGTACGGCAGAGCGCTCGTGATGAGCTGGCGACCCATCGGCGCATCCTACAAGGGGGTTGGAGCGGCGCTCCCCCTCTCGGAGCGTCGCCGGGACAGAGCGTAGGGGCATTTGAGGCGTTCAGATCGTTCATCAGATCGATCTTTGCGTCCCGTTGCAGGGTCACCACCGCCGGAACACGCGCATCCGACGTCGTTGCCGTGCCGTTGCCGGACGGGGTGAGAAGGCGACCGGCTGGTACCCTGCGGCAATGCGAGCATCGGGCTCCCGATGAAGGGGCTCATCCTCAGTGGCGGCAAGGGGACGCGGCTCCGGCCGATCACCCACACCGGTGCGAAGCAACTCATCCCGGTCGCGAACCGGCCGATCCTCTTCTATGCAATCGATGCCCTGACCCAGGCCGGCATCCACGACATCGGGATCATCGTCGGCGACACCGCCGACGAGGTGCGTGCCGCGGTCGGCGACGGCTCGAAGTTCGACGCGAACGTCACCTTCATCCCGCAGGAGGCGCCGCTCGGGCTCGCCCACGCCGTGGGCATCGCTCGCGACTTCCTCGCCGGCGAGAGCTTCGTCATGTACCTCGGCGACAACCTGATCGCGCAGGGCATCGGGACGCTCGTCGACGAATTCACGCGGTCCGAGGCGGACACCATGATCCTGCTGGCCCGGGTTCCGGAGCCGCAGCGCTTCGGTGTCGCCGAGCTCGAGGACGGCCGGGTGATCTCGCTCGTCGAGAAGCCGTCGGTCCCGAGATCCGACCTGGCCCTGGTCGGCGTGTACCTCTTCTCACCGCTGATCTTCGAAGCCATCGACGCCATCGAGCCGAGCGCGCGTGGTGAGCTCGAGATCACCGACGCCATCCAGCGGATGATCGACACCGGCAAGCGCGTGATGCCGCACATCATCGAGGGGTGGTGGAAGGACACCGGGCGTCTCGATGACATCCTCGAGGCGAACCGCATGATCCTCGACACCCTCGAGGCCCGCTGTGACGGCACCGTCAATGAGGACGTGCGGCTCCACGGCAAGGTGGTGGTGGAGGAGGGTGCGACGCTGCGCAACTGCGTCGTCCGCGGCCCGGCGATCATCGGCAGTGGCACCGTTGTCGACAACGCCTACATCGGCCCGTTCACATCGATCTATTTCGACTGCGTGGTGCGCAACGCCGAGATCGAGAACAGCATCGTTCTCGAGGGCACGCGGATCCACGACGTGGTGGGAAAGATCGACGGCTCGTTGATCGGCAAGGAGTGCGAGGTGTGCAAGTCGCCGGCGCGGCCGACCGCCCTGCGGCTCATGCTCGGCGACCACTCGCGGGTCGAGCTCTGAGATACCTGGTGCTCGGCACTCCCGGGCAACTTGGCGGGGACCTCCTCGATGAGGGCGCGCGACAGGGCCTCGAGATGGTCGGCCGGACGCAGTGGGAGTGCGACATCACCGACGGCACCGCCGTCGAGCGTGCGATCGCCGAGGTGCGACCTGATGCGGTCATCAACGGTGCCGCCTGGACACGGGTCGACGCTGCCGAGGAGCACGAGGCGGAGGCGGAGGCCGTCAACGCCACCGGAGCCGGCCTCGTCGCGGCGGCGTGTGCATCCGCCGGCATTCGATGCTGCCACGTCAGCACCGACTACGTGTTCGACGGCACGGCGACCGCCCCGATTCCCGAGGATGCGGTGGCGTCGCCGCGATCAGCCTACGGTCGGACCAAGTGGCACGGCGAGGTAGCCGTCCGGGAGCGCTGCCCGGACCACCTGATCGTGCGAACCAGCTGGCTCTACGGGCGCCAGGGTCCGAACTTCGTGCTCACCATGCTGCGCCTGGCCGCCGAACGTTCCGAGCTCCGGGTGGTTGCGGACCAGCACGGGGCGCCGACCTGGACCGGACACCTCGCACCGGCGATGCTGCGGCTCCTCGCTGTCGCACCTCCTGGGACCTATCACCTCACCAACAGCGGTGTGACCACCTGGTACGACTTCGCGGTCGCGATCGTCAGCGCGCGCGGCCTCCCGACCGAGGTGGTCCCGATCAGCACCGCCGAATACCCGGTTGCGGCCGCGCGCCCGGCGTACTCGGTGCTCGACAACCGCGCCTGGCGCGATCTCGGCGAGCCGCCGCTCCCCGAATGGCAGGAGGGGTTGCGCTCCTACCTCGCCAGTCTCGACATCATCGGAACGAGCTGAGTCAGTCCTCGGGTTCCGGCCGGGTGCGCTTGTCCGCGCTCGCGTACAGGAGGCCGCCGAAGAGTCCGACGTTCTTGAGGAAGTGCACGAGCTGGGGCCGCCGGTCCTCGGGCTTGGCGGACTTCCAGAATGGGTGACCGATGAACGTCGCCGGGATCAGGGTGAGGGCGAGGATGCGAGCCGATGTCTTGGGGAGGATCCCGAGTGCGAACGTCGCACCCGCGCCCATCATGGCGGCGCCCTGTACCTTGGCCAGTCGCGGGTCCTCCGGGAGCATGGGCACTGCGCTCGACGCCACTTTCGCGTAGCGCTCGGCGCTCTGGAACATGCCGTACCCGGAGTACACGAAGATTCCGGCGAGAAGAAAGCGACCGGCGGTTCGGATCAGCGTTCGCATGGGTCAAGACTCTAGGGCACATGTACCCGGCCACCGGATCCGGATCGGGTGCGGTCAGAATGGCCATCCGTTCACCCACCGTCCAGGGAGCTTGCACATGGCTGAAAGCGTGTACCGCGTCACCGAGCTGGTCGGCACCAGCACCGAGTCCTGGGAGAAGGCGGCGCAGCTCGCGATCGAGACCGCGTCCTCGTCGTTGCGAGATCTTCGCGTTGCGGAGGTCGTCAAGCTCGACATGACCGTCGAGAACGGCAAGGTCGCGCGCTTCCGCACCCGTATCAACGTCTCCTTCAAGTACGAGAACGAGTAGCGGCGCTGGCTCCATTTTTGGGGCATAGTTCGCCCGATGTCCACGGACCTCCCGCCGGCGATCGTCCACTCGTCGTTCAAGGCTCGGGGTCATCGCCTCGCGTACACGGAATTCGGCGAGGGCAAGCGGTGGGTGCTGCTCATGCCCGGTCTGCTCGTGCCCGCGCTGATGCAGGAGCACCTCGCCACCGCGCTCGCGGCCGCCGGCGCGCACGTGCTCACGCTCGACCCGCTGGGACACGGTCGTTCCGACCGCCCCGCGGGCATGTCCGAATATTCGATCGAGTCGTTCGCGGCCGATGCGATCGCCCTCCTGGACCATCTCGACATCGACGAAGCGGTGGTCGGCGGGACGTCACTCGGTGCCAATGTCACCCTCGAGATCGCCCGCAAAGCGCCACAGCGAGTGCGCGGCATGATCATCGAGATGCCGGTGCTCGAGAACGCGCTGGTCGCCTCGGTGATCGCGTTCGGTCCGCTCCTCGTGGGGCTGCACTTCGGTGGGCGCCTGATGCGGCCGGTTGCCGCCGGCCTGCGCACCATCCCGCGCTGGGCGCTGCCCTTCTGGGGGAACGTGGCGCTCGATGTCATCCGCCAGGATCCCGTCCCCAGCGCCGCCGTGCTCAAGGGCCTCTTCTTCAGCCACATCGCGCCGTACAGCGCGCAGCGGCACGAGATGAGGATGCCGGCGCTGGTGATCGGCCATCACATCGACCCTGTGCACCCGTTCTCCGACGCCGGCGTGCTGACCGGCGAGCTCCCCAATGCGCGGCTGGTCGAGGCGTCGAACATCCTCGAGCTCCGGTTGCGGCCGGAGCGGCTCACGGCGGAGATCGCCGGATTTGTCACGGAATGCTGGTCGCCGAGGGCAGTCGCGAAGCCTCGCCGCCAGCGCCGGCGCACCGCCTGACGTTACGCTGCGGACGAGATGTCCACGACCGCTGCCTCGCGCCCCCGTGTCCTGAGCGGCATCCAGCCGGACTTCGGCCTGCACCTCGGGAACTACCTCGGTGCGCTGCGGAACTGGGCTCGCGACCAGGACCGATTCGAGAACTATTTCTGCATCGTCGACCTGCACGCGTTGACACGTCACCCGGATCCAGAGCGTCTGCGCGCGCTGACCCTAGAGCTGGCGGGGATGTACATCGCCTGCGGCCTCGACCCGGCTCAGTGCGAGATCTTCGTGCAGTCGCACGTCACCGCTCACTCGCAAATGTGCTGGATCCTCGAGACGATCACGCCGATGGGCTGGCTCGAGCGGATGACTCAGTTCAAGGCGCAGAGCGAGGCGCAGGGCGTCGAGCGGGTGAACGCCGGCGTGTTCACCTACCCGGTGCTCATGGCGGCGGACATCCTGCTGTACGACGCGGACTTCGTCCCGGTCGGCGAGGATCAGCGGCAGCACATCGAGCTGACTCGGGATCTCGCGCAGCGGCTCAACTCGCAACGTGGTGACGTCGTTCGGGTCCCTGCTCCCCTGATCAGCACGGTCGGCGCCCGCGTGATGGGACTCGACACCCCGGACGAGAAGATGAGCAAGAGCATCGCGGTGGACCATCCCGGCCACGCGGTGCTGTTGCTCGATCCCCCCGATGTCATCCGCCGCAAGATCGCGCGTGCGACCACCGACACCGAGCCCGCGGTGCACAAGCCCGTCGGTGCAGGGGTCGCGAACCTCCTCGAAATCTACGCCGCGCTGCTCGAGATCAGTCCGGATGCCGCGCTCGCGGCATTCGAAGGCAAGCGATACAGCGAGCTCAAGGGAGCGGTCGCCGATGCGGTCATCGACGCGCTCGGCCCCATTCAGGCGCGCTACGCAGACGTTCGCGCCGATGACGACCATCTCCGCCGTGTGCTTGCCGAGTCCGCTGCGCGTGTGCGCCTGGTGGCCGACGCGACCCTGCTGAGGGTGCAGGAGGCGGTCGGCCTGCGCTGACCGCTACGAGATCGCCGCGTCGATCTCCTCGAGCATCGCGTGGATCTCGGGCCTGGCGAAATGGATCCGCGCGGGCTCGAGAAAGTCGATGAGGCGCTCGGTCAGCCCCGCCTTGGCGTCCATGGGATGGAGCGAGCCGTCGACGTAGGCGGCGGTCACCTGGTCGTTGGTGTCGAACACCACCCGTCCGCCGTTGGCCTCTGATCGGTCGACCACGAAGGGGCCTCCGGCGATCCCGAAGACGAGCTTGTCGATCCAGTCGAGGATGGGGTTGAACGTGACCTCGCCCGGTGGGCAGAACGCCTTGCGGATCTTGGCCTTGATCTCGTCAGGACTGTCATGAACAAAGACCGCCGAGCCGGGATCGCTCTTGCTCATCTTCATCGCCGAGAACACGTCGCGCGCCGCGGAGGGTGGAACCGGCCACACCGGGGGGCGGCGCAGGCCGAGCAGCAGCGGATGGTGCAGCGCGACCGGCTTCATGGGTGCGCCGTCGATCCCGCGAACCGCATGGATGCGCATCTGCATCGCGACGTCGCGGGCGATCACGTGCGCCTTGCGCTGGTCCATGCCGGCGTGGGCGATGTGAACGCCGAGCGTGAAGATGTCGGCCGCCTGCATCGCCGGGTAGATGAGCTTGGCGAAGTCGATGCTCTCGCGCTCCTGACGGCCGAGGATGCTGATGCTGCGCTGCATCCGCGCCAGTGTCGTGTTCTTGCTCACCTCGATGACCGTGGCCCAGTACTCGGTGTCGTCGCGGTAGAGATCCGATGCCAGCACGAACTCCACGGAACCGGGGTCGCCGTCGACACACAGGAGCGACGCACGGAATGCCTCGGTGAAGTATCCGGTCGCAATCCGGCGGATCAGGTCGCGGTCGCCACCCAGCTTGTCGTTGATCCAGGTGTGCCAGTCGGCGAGGAGCACGGAGCAATGGACGCCCGCGGCGGTCAGGTCGCGGACCTTGGCCATGCTCATGATCCCGGTGCCGAGGTGCGCCTTGCCGGAGATCTCGAATCCGATGTAGTGGCGCAGCTCGAGACCGGCGTCCATCAGGGGCGGCAGCTCGTCCGCGCCGATCACCTCGGCGGTGTTGCGCTCGACAAGCGCCATGCGTTCAGCGGTGGTCACGTCCGCTGAGTGTGCCAGACGCGTGTCAGGCGGTGAGGTCAGTCCGCGTCAGCCGGTCTGGTCAATCGTCGTGCGTGTCGTCGTATGCGACGCGGTGCGGCGCGACTTTGTCGAGGAGATCCGCTTCCCAGTCCAGCAGCGCATCGTGCAGGCGGGCGGTGTTGCGGGCCTGCCACAGCGCCGGAGGAGCTGGGACGGGAAGGACGACCTCGAGCTCTGCGAGCTGCCGCCACATGTCCGGTGGGACCTGGCGGTCACGCTGCAGGTTGTGATGCTCGACGCTGTCGAGGACGCGTTCGAGCCGCTGAATGTGCTCGATGCGAAGCCTGCGTCGGGCTTTCTCGTCTTCGGCGCGGGCTTTCGCCGCGTCCATGTCAGTGATTGCGCTCTGGAAGCTCATTGTCGTCTGCCGTCTCTCGTGATGCCTTCGCTGATCAGGTTATCCACCCTGTCATAGATGTAAACGGAGCAGGGTTACGTTCGGATTACGGCCTGAGCAGGGTTAAGGTTCCGGATTCGACATCTCGTCGATCTTTTCGCCTGCGATGTGACGGCGACGCAGTGCTCCTTGCAGGATCGTGACCGCTCCGGGCCCGACGACTTCCCAGCTGCCGTCGCGGAGGACCGCGGCGGTGCGCTCGTCGATACCGATCACCTGTGCCTCCTCGACGAGTCCCTCCTGAGCCCACGGGATCCAGGCGTCGCCGAGCACGTCGAAGTGGGGGAGGATGGCGCACCCCGGAACCAGACCCAGGGCATCCACGGAGCGCTCGTCGACCTCACCAGGCCAGCTCGTCTGGACGAGGCACCACTCGCAGAGCGCCATGGCGCCCGCGGATGAGCCGGCAAGCGCCGCCCCGGAACGCCATGCGGCGGCGATCGCCTTCCAGACGGGGCTCGCCCGCAATACCTCGACGACCCAACCGGGATCGCCGCCGGCGATGTAGACGAGTCCTGCACCCTCGGCGGCGGCGACGACTTCCGGCGAGCACGCGTCCTCCTTGGTGCGGATGCGCAGCTCGTGCACGTCCAGACCCAGTCCGGCGAACCAGTGACGAGCTGCCTCAACGGCTCCCGACGCAAAGTCCTGCGCAGCGGTCGCGACAACGTAGGCCGGTCGCCCGCCACACGCGTCTCGAAGAATTTCGTCCTGGTGTTCGTTTCCCGGGTGGAACTCGTCGCCGCCGACGAGTGCGAGTGGTCCGTACATCTACGACAGTCTCCGCTCTTTCGGGAAAAGTAGCGCGCGCACTGCTTCCCCCTACACTCTCAGCGCGCTCATGATGGATCCAGAAAAGTACGCGTCCGCGACAGTGATGTCACGGCGCGACCCTGCAACAGACCTGTGGATCATTCGAATCCGTACCGAGATCGAATTGCCGTACCGGCCTGGCCAGTACGTGACGCTCGGCCTCCAGTCGAACGGCCGGGTGATCGAACGGCCGTATTCGATCTGTTCGTCGCCGCTGGAGAACGAGATCGAACTGTTTATCGAGCGAGTGCCGGAGGGCGAGCTCTCCGATCCGCTGTTCGCGGTCGGTGTCGGTGGCGAGGTGATTGTTCGCCGGCGTACCAAAGGCCTCTTCCTGCGCGACGCTCCGCTCGTCGACGAGCCACACCTCTTCGTCGCCACGGTCACCGGGGTCGCGCCGTTTGTGAGCCTCCTGCGGACACTCGCGTCACGAGCCAGGTCGGGGGAATGGACGCCGGTCCCGGTGATCATCATCCAGGGAGCGGCGCGCTCAGCCGAGCTCGGATATGCCGGCGAACTGGTGGCCCTGGCGAAGGAGTTCGACTGGTTCACCTACGTGCCCACGGTCAGCCGCCCCTGGGAGGACCCGGAGTGGCGCGGCGAGCTGGGACGGGTTGAGGATGTGATGCGCAAGTACGCGGACGCCGCCGAGATGCGCCCTGGGTATGGCGGCGTGTACCTCTGCGGTCATCCCGGGATGATCAGCGGAGCCCGCGCGATCATGCGACGCGCCGGATTCGACAACAAGGCGATCCGCGAAGAGCAGTACTGGCCGGATTGATGATCGCCTCGATCGACTGGGTGACCCTGCATCAGAAGTTCGGCTTCGTGCTCGTGGTTGCGGCCGTGCTGGGAGCGCTCATCGGGCTGCTGTCGCTGGTAACGCCGTTGGTGGGCTTCGCTCTCAAGATCTACCTGCGCCTCCTCCTGCTGGCGGTGGCGTTGCAGGTGATCCTCGGTGGCGCCCTGTACCTCATGGGCCATCGAGCGGTCCACGAGTTGCACTACCTGTACGGCGCCGCGATGGCCGTGACGCTGGGGGTGACGTTCGCCGTCGGCCGGCGCACTCCATGGCCGCTCTCGAAGCTCCCGCTGGTCATCGGAGCCATCGTCGCCGTCGTCTTCGCGGTGCTCGCACTCATTTCCGGATGAGCGAAGCGGCCACTCCAGCCGCGGGCAGCGGCGGACGGTCGAGCACGACCACGTTGAAACGGGAGCGCATGCGGATCAGGCCCGCGAGCACAGGCGCGCCGAGGACTGCCACCGCAAGAGCATTGCCCAGCGCTCGGAAGCTGTCGTACACCAGTGAAGTGGTCACGTAGAACCGGCCGAACCGAGCGAGCGCAGTGGCGGGCGAGAGGCCGGCTTGCCATCCGAACCCAGGAGTCCCCCGATAGAAGGTGGTCCAATCCCACACGTCGAGCAGCGCGCCGTAGGCGAAGCCGGTCACCACACCAACAGCGGCGAGCACCGTGACGTCCCGCCATGTGACCGGGCCGGAGCGTCGCAAACCCGCTAGCCCGGCTGCCAGCCCGACGAATCCACATCCCATCATCTCGTAGGGGAGCCACGGCCCAATCCCTCCGGTGGCGACAGCGGACGCGAGCAGAGCAACCGACCCTGCGAGGAACCCGTACGAGGGGCCGTACACGTATCCGGCGGCTAGGATCAGAAAGAAAACCGGGCTGAAGCCACCGAGCCCGGTGACGAGGACGAGCCGCAGCGCGGCGTCGATGGCGGCAATCGCAGCCAGCAACGCGAACCGGCGCGCGTCGAGACGTCGCGTAGCGGCCTCGACGAAGATCAGCACAGCGACGACGCCGAGGCTCAGAGCGACCGATGTCGCCGCCGGCGGCGTGTCCGACGCGACGAACGGCCAGAGGAACAGCGCCAACCCGGCAATGGAGATCGCCGCAACCCTCATGCCACAGCCACCGGCGCAAGCTCTCTGGCGCTGCCGGCGCCGACGGCGATGATGCGATCAGCAAACGCCGCCACCAGGTTCTTGTCGTGTGTGGCAATTACCACCGAGCTCCCGGATTCGCGCATGCGCGCGACCGCTCGGCACAATGCGCCCCGGGCGGCGTCATCCATGCCACGGGTCGGCTCATCGAGGAGGGCGATCCGCGGAGCACCGGCGAGGACGGCGGCTATCGCGGCACGCTGGCGTTCGCCGGTACTCAGGTCGCGCGGATCTCGTCCGGTGAGGTGGGTGAGTCCCAGCTCGTCGATGAGCAATGTCGGATCGTTCCCGGGGGCGTCGCCGCGCACCGTCCACGCGACCTCGGCGGCGACGGTGGCGCGGTGCAGCAGCGCCATCGGGTTTTGTGGGAGGAACGCAACTCGTCCGGGTCCCCGATCCACCCGCCCGCCACTGGGCTGCAGCAGCCCGGCGATGGTCCGCAGCAATGTCGTCTTCCCGCCTCCGTTGGGTCCGACCAGGGCGATCACCTCGCCCTCGTGTCCTGCCAGGGAGATCCCTTCGAGGATGGGCGTGCGCGCCGGGCCGGTGGCGACGTCGCTCAACTCCCATGCGATCGTTGAGGGGCCGGCTCTGAGACCGCCGCGACCTCCGGTTCCGTCGACGATGCGGCGCGTACCCGGAGTCGCGCCCTCGGCAACGTGGCCGCCTTCGACCGCGATCACTCGCCCGTCGAGCGAAGCAAGCTGGTCGAGGCGGTGTTCGGCGACGACGATGGCGGTTCCCGCTCTCGCGAGCGCTGCGAGGATCGAAACCACGGAGCGCGCGCCATCCTCGTCGAGCTGCGAGAGCGGCTCATCGAGGACGAGGAGGCGCGGACGCATCGCCAGGACGCCGGCGAGCGCGAGGCGCTGGCGCTCACCCCCGGAAAGCGTGGCGACCGCCCGCCCGCGGAGATGTGCGATGCCTGTCTGGTGCAGTGCCTCGCCGACGCGCTGCGCCATCGCTCCCGGAGGCATGGCGATGTTCTCGAGTCCAAAGGCGACGTCACGCTCGACGGTCGGATACACGGATTGCAACTCGGGGTCCTGAAACACGAATCCGACCTCGGTGGCGAGCACCCGCGTTGCGGTGGTGACGACGTTGTGCCCCAGCACCTCGGCCCGTCCTCCGACAGTGCCGCCATGAAAATGCGGCACCAGCCCGTTGAAGACGCGCAGGAGCGACGACTTGCCCGAGCCCGACCGACCCGTGACCAGCGTGAGCCCCTCATCAACTCGCAGATCGGCCATGTCGAGGGCGTTGACGCTTGCCGCGGGATATCGATAGGTGAACTGCACGAGCGAGGCGATGTTGCTGTCGCTCATCGCCGCCATACCAGAACCGGGAGGGCGAGGGCCAGGCAGCACGCGACACCGAACCCGTTGACCGGCGGCGCCGTGATATCGGGGAAGGGATACCAGTCACCGATGACGCCCACGAGACGGAGCGCCACGAACGCGACGGCGGCAGCCGGCGCAACCACGCACACCGCGATGTCGGACCACCCCCACACAACGGCGCCATAGTGGGTTCGCGCTCCCGAGCCGTACCCACGCGCCTCCATCGCTTCGGCGAGGGTGATCGAGCTCTCGAGCGCGGTCAGCACCACTGGCACGGCGAGATCCGGCCACTCGCGGACACGGCCGGGACGCCACCCACGCATCCGTTGCGCGTCGCGGATCTCGGTTGCGCTGCGCGCGATCCCCGGGATCAGGTTGAGCGCCGTCCCGATCGCCGCACCGGTACGCGCGAGGGCACTGGGAAGCGCGTCAACCAGCGAGTTCGGCATGAGCACCAGGGACAGCGGTGCCGCCGCGAGCACGGCCGCCGCGATGCCAACCCCGGTCGATGCGCCGAAGAACACCGCCTCGACGGTCAACACGCCGCCGAGCACCGGGATCGCCGGTGGCAGCACCAGGAATGCGTGGTCCCCTGTGTGGCTGGCGAGCGTCGTGACGGCGATGGCGATCAACCCCGCGACCACCAGCGCGATGCCCAGTCCGTGGAGGGAGACGTCTGGTCGGCGCAGCGCGACGAGCACATTGAGTGCGCAGAGCAGGACGAGCACTCGATACACCGGATTCCCGGTGGCGAGCGCGATCGTGATGCTCGAGAGTGACCAGGCTGCAAGCGCGCGCGGGTTCATTCGCGACGCCGGCGACGAACGCTGGTGCCGAGCAGGCCGATCAGGGCGCCGGCCCCGATCGCGGCGAGCAGGATCCCGACGTTGATCCCCGGCTGGTCACCCGGCGAGCGCAGGGAGGCCACCGGCGCCGAGGTGGCGCCGGGGGTCGCCACCGCGAGGATCCCGGCCGTGGGCGTCGTCGACAGAGTCGGCGTGGCCGGGTTCGGCGTCACTGGGTTACCTGACGAAGAGGATGGGGTCCGCTGCGTGGGAGTGGACCTCACGCTTGGCGCGGGCGTCCGCGTCGGCGCCGGCGGCGGGGTCACCACCGGGCAGGTGCCGGCAGGTGACGCAGGCGGTGGGTCGGCACCGGTCTGGGAGTCGTAGCGAAAGCCGATGTCGTCGCCATTGGCGACGGTCAGATTCGAGGCACCGAGGTCCGAGTTGACCCACGCGCCTCCGGCACGCGACACGAAGAGCACCCAGTACAGACCGGTGGAGGTGAAGCAGCCCGGCGGATAGGTCGCCGGCTCGTGGTCGATCTGGCAGACCGCCGCGCCGAGACCTCCTCCGTACGACGAGATCCCCACCTCGAGGCCGCTGGCCTGCAGGACATCGAGCGCCGTTGCGGTCGGCGTGTCGAACCCGACGCATCGACGGACCACCTGCCCGTCGCCGTGCTCAACCACGAGACCGACACGGTGCGAGAAGGCCGCCAGCGCGCACAGCGGGTTCGCGGGACCGATACGGACAGCAGCCGAGGCGGCACCGATGCCCATAACCAGCAGGGGCAGCGCGAGGACGACGCAAAGCAGCCGTCGCATCAGGCGGCCCTCACGCTCCTCGCCGCCGGCGGGCACCGACGGCAACGCCGCCCGCGATGACGGCCGCCACAAGTGCTGCGATCAGGTAGATGACCGCGGTCGGGAATCCGCTCGCCGCATTGGGTGTCGCGGCGATTGCCGGTAACGGGCTCGGAGTCGGCGTTGAGGAGCCGGGCGCGGTAGCCGGCCTGCTTGCGGGCACCTGAGTAGGCGTCGGTGTCGCGGCGATGCCGAGCACGGACCCGGCCGGCGTCGGCGATGCCGGCGAGCCACCGGTCGCCTGACCGGCCGAAGGCCGCGGTGTGAGCGTCGGGGTCGGCCTGGGTGTGGCGGTCGGCGCGGGTGTGGGGGTCGGCGAGGGCCCGCTCAGCGTCGATCCCGGAACGAAGCAGTGCGCAGTGCCGCAGGCCAGCGGGTACGCCGCCCGCTCCAATGCGGGCGGGACCTGGGCGGTGGTGAAGGGATCGGGGGCGGGGTTGCCGGGGAAGGTGAAGCCGCCGTTGGCGTTCTGGGTGGCGAGCAGTTCAGCGAGGGGCGCGTGCCCAGCGGGGGCCCAGGCAGGTGCCTGCGGGTTCTGCCCGGTGGCGATCAGCGCCTGGAGGACGAGCGCGGTGGAATCAGGGTCGGTGCCCGATCCGGCCTGGTAGGGGAAGCCCCCGTCAGCGTCCTGCTGGGTGTGCAGCCAGGTGAGCGCGGAGCGATCCCGGCCGTGCATCCCGGCGGCGTCCAGGGTCATGAGCACCATGGCCGTGGAGTTGGTGTCGCTGGTGTCGAAGTTGGTGCCGGAGTTGGGATCGTCCTTGATGAGCAGGTAGTCCCAGCCCCCATCGCTGTCCTGGGCGGCGACGAGATGATTGAGGGCAGCCGGCGGCACCGGTTGGTGGGCTGCGACCAGGCCCTGGATGGCGAGGGTCTGGATGAATGCCTCGCCGTTGCCGAAGACGCCGGTGGTGGGGGCGTAGAACCCGTCGAGGGTGGTGAGCAGGTCGATGCCCCCGAAGGCGGCGGGGGTGAGCCCGGCGGCGGCGACCGCCTGGATCAGCTCCCCGCAGGCCCCTGCCGAGCCGCAGGCCGCGGCGGCATGCGCGGCGAGATAGGCCATGACCGAGGGGCCGGACCCGTGGCGAAGCGCACCGGGGTCGTAGCCGGCGGCGGCGGCCCCGATCGCGTACTCCTCGCTCACCGCATCGGTACTCGCCCCCGCCGGGACCGACCCGTCACTCCCCGACTGCAGCCCCTGCAGGTAGAGGATCGCCCGCGATGCGGCGTCCACCTGCGTGTCCGCGCTGCTGGTTCCGAGAGCGAAGGCGAGCAGCGCTACGCCTGTTGCTGCAGTGGTCGCCAATGCGGCGACCCTCCTGGTCCGACCCATGTCCGGCACCCCACGCGGCGAACGGGGACTCCACCCTTGCCGGAGTCGTCCTCGCCGCATGAGGCTTCCTCCCGTCTTGCGCGGGGGCGGAGGTCGACGCCTCGGGTCGGTCTCCTGGCTTGCGGATCGATGCCGAACACGGCCGCCTTCCCGGGAGATCAGCCTCCCGGTGGCACGATGGCCGCCGACTCCCCGCTCACAGTTGCGCGACAGCGCCGGATTCTCACCGGCTTCCCGTCACCCGGAGCGTTATTCAGTTGTGGCCGTCGAGTATGCGCCGGGTTCGCGCGGGTTCGTCAAGGGGCGGGTGGGTACACTTGAGGCCATGCGCCAGGGCTCGCGGGCGGTCGCCGTCATCTCCGTCCACGCGTCGCCACTGTCGGATCTGGGCAGCGGCGAGAACGGCGGCATGAACCTCGCCATCCGCCGTTTGTGTGAGGGACTCTCGCTTCGCGGCGTGCCCACCGACGTGTTCGTGCGACGTGACGGGCCCGGCCCGGACGAGGAGTTGATCGCACCGTTGAGCAGGCTGGTTCGCCTCCCGGTGGGACCACCCGCGCCGCTCCGCAAGGAGGATATCCGCGGGCTCCTCGACGATTTCACCGATGCCACGATCCGCCATGCGGAGTCGGAGCGACGGTCATATCGCGCCATCCACGGCCATTACTGGCACGGCGGCCTCGTCGGGCGCGAACTCCGCGATGCGTGGGACGTCGCGTGGGTGCAATCGTTCCACACCCTCGCGCTCACCAAGGCGCGCGCCGGTCTGCCGCTGGACGCCCTCCGGGCGCAGGCAGAGGGTGAACTGGTCGCCCAGGCGGATCGCCTGGTCGCCGCGAGTGCCGCCGAGGCGAAAGACCTGATCCGCCTGTACCGCGCGTCGCGTGACCGGATCTGCGTTGCCCAACCCGGTGTCGACCCCCGCCTCTTCGCCGAGCACGACGGCTCCGGGTTGCGGCGGAGGCTCGGTCTCGCCGACGCCAGAGTTGCGCTCTTCGCCGGGCGGCTCGAGCCGTTGAAAGGCGCGCAGATACTCCTCGACGCCGTGGCTCTGCTGCGGGCCCGTCCTGGATTCGAGGATCTCGCCGTGGTCATCGCCGGCGACGACAGCGGGGACGGGGCGAGCGATGAGCGTGGCGGCGAGCGCAGCCGGCTCGAGCGGCACGCGTCCCGAACCGGGCTCGGTGATCACGTGTGCTTCGTCGGCGCCGTGCCCCACGAGCAACTCGCCGTGTATTACGCGATGGCGGACGTCTGCGTGGTTCCCTCGCTCACCGAGAGCTTCGGGTTGGTCGCGCTTGAAGCCCAGGCGCTCGGGACGCCGGTCGTCGCCGCGGCGGTTGGCGGGTTGCGCGAGGTGGTCGAGGACGGCGTGACCGGGTACCTGGTCGACGGCCACGATCCCGAGGACTACGCCCGCGCGATCGCCGACGTCTTGGATGATCCGGTTCGCAAGGCCGAGATGGGCGATGAGGCTCGCCGTCGCGCCGGACGATTCACCTGGCTCCGAGCCGTGGACCGGCTCTCGGCCATCTACGATCGGATCAGCGTCGAGGGCCAGCCTTCCGGGAGCCCGTGTGGCTATGAGGACGAGGAGGCCCGTGCGCTCATGGGCAGCGCAGCCAGCTAAGCGCTGACCTCGCCGGCCGCTCGATCCACCCCGCGGGCGCGCTGAGCTCGCAACGTACTGTCCCGGCCTTCGCGAAGAATCCGGATGGCCGGGCCGGGAAGCTCCCCGCCCTCCAGGGCGAGGTCGATTGCCGCGACCACCTTGTCGTCAACCAGGTGATTCGGGTACAGGCACTCGGTGAACACCTCGGCCTCGTCGATGGTGCGCTCCGCCCAGACGGCGGGAAGCGCGTCGAGGTAGCGCTGCACGTAGGGACGGAGCAGCTCCGGGTTGGGCCCGTGCGCCATCATGCCGCCAACCCCGACCGAGCCGATGTAGAACCCTCGTAGGATCGCCGACATCGAGGCGACCGAGAGCTCGCCGTCGGTCGAGCCCTTCCAGTCCCTGGGCATCGGAGCGCTCGCGTCGGCGACGCGACGCCAGGCCTCCTCCTTGGCGGCCGCGGTCGGCCGGGCTGCGAGGCACGCCGTGCCCCGGCGCCTGCCGATGTCGCTCGGATCTGAGGCCATCGTCGCGTGGATCAACGCGACGTCGGCCTTGCCCTCCTCGGAGAGCTGTCCGACGATCAGCCAGCGCAGGTCGGTATCCAGGTCGACGTTGGGGATGCTGGCAGTGCCGTCGAGCAGGGCGGCGACCCTCGCCAGCGAGCTCTCGGACGTGGCGGTTGCCACCAGGATGCGCGCCCAGATGAGGCGCAGCTCCGGGGGCAGGTCGGCGCGTCCCACCTGCGTCACCGCCACCTGGTGAAGCGACTCTCGCGCGGCGCTGCGATTCGCGGGGTCCCCGTAGAGGTCGATCGCGGAGCGCGCCTGGCTCGTGACCCGCTCGACGAGCAGCGAATCCTTCTCGGCGGGTGCATGGCGCGCGACCAGGTCGACAAACTCACGTGCCGCCATCTCGCCGTCGCGGGTCAGATCCCACACCGCCGCCCAGCTCAGGGCCCGCGCCAGGGGGTCGGCCAGGTTGGAGAGGTCGGCCTTGAGCGTCGCCAGCGAACGTTCGTCGAATCGAAGCTTGGCGAACGTGAGGTCACCGTCGTTGACGAGCACGAAATCGGAGACGCGCTCCCCGACGAGCTCTGTGATCGGGGTCAGGGCACCGGTCAGATCGGTCTCCACGCGCCGGCGGAGCCGCAGGACGCCCTTGGCATCGCGATCGTACAGACCGATACCGACACGGTGGACGCGCAGCGTTGGATGCGCCGGGGTGGCCCACTGCTCGACGGCGAAGGCCGTGTACCGGCCGTTCTGCTCCGAGAGGTGAGCACGGAAGGTGTTCAACCCGGTGGTCTGCAGCCAGTCCTGGCCCCAGCGCGTGAGATCACGTCCGGAGGCGCGGCGCAGGCAGTCAAGGAATTCCTGCAGGTCGGCATTGCCCCAGCGATAGCGCTTGAAGTAGTCCTGCACGCCCCGCATGAACGCGTCGTCCCCGACCCAGGCCACCAGTTGACGCATCACCGACGCGCCTTTGTGGTACGTGATCCCGTCGAAGTTTTGGCGCACCGACACGGTGTCGGGCACGTGGTCCGCGATGCGGTGGGTGGTGACCAGCTGGTCCTGACGGGCGGCGATCGACTTGACGCTGTTGGCGAAGTCGACCCAGGCATTGGTGAACCGGGTCGCCTTCTCCATGGCGAGGTTGGCCATGTAGGTGGCGAAGGTCTCGTTGAGCCACAGGTCGCCCCACCAGCGCATGGTCGTGACGTCGCCGAAGCCGTGCACGTGCGCCATCTCGTGGAGGATCGTCTCGGCCCGCCGTTGCAGCTGCGCCTCACTCGCCTGGCCGCGGTGGATGTACGCCTCGTTGAAGGTCACGCAGCCCGGGTTTTCCATGGCGCCCATGTTGAATTCGGGCACGAAGAGCTGGTTGTACTCGTCGAACGGGTAGGTGAGCCCGAAATACTTCTCGAAGAAGTCGAGGCCGGAAGCGGTGATATCGAAGATCTCGTCCGCCTGGGCGTCGATCCAGCTGGCCAGCGATTCCCTGCACCACAGCGCCATGGGGATGTCGCGGTGCTTGCGCTCAACGGTGTGGTATTTGCCGGCAACCACCGCGATGAGGTACGGCGGCAGCGGCGGCGTGGTGTTGAAGTGCCAGGTCTTCATGCCACCCCTGGGCTCGGTGCGCAGGACGCGGCCGTTGCCGCAGACCCGCCATGCGCTTGGCGCGGTGACGCTCATGGAAACGCCCGCCTTCAGGTCGGGCTGATCGAAGCAGGCCAGGACCTTGTGAGCATCGAAGGGCTCGAAGTGCGTGTACACGTACACCTCGTCGTCCACCGGGTCGCGGAGGCGGTGCATGCCGACGCCGGTGTGCTGGTACTCGCACTGCGCCGTCACGGTCAACCGGTTGGAGCCCGCGCGCAGCCCCCGGAGCCACAACACGTTCCCGTTGAACCCGTGTTGCGCCTCGGTGAGTCGCTTGCCGTTGAGCGTGCACTCCTCGATGGAGCGAGCGGCGATGTTGATGAAGGTTTCCGAACCCTCGTGGGCGGCGTCGAAGACGACCGTCGTCATGCTCTGGAACGTCTCGGCGCTCGGGTCGTCGCTGAGCACCAGGGATACCTCGTACGAGAGGTTGGACAGCAGTGCTGCGCGACCCTGCGCGTCCGATTCGGTGAGATTGTCCTGAAGTGGCGGCCTGTCAAGGGCGGTCAGTGTCACTTGCCGAAGCCTACTAAACTCGTCCCTGGACCGCCCCGATCGTTAAACGTTTGCCACGCGGTGGCCCATCGGGACTCGGCCCGCGGCCTGGGGGCGATCTCCTCGAGCGCTGTTCGAGGCAATCGGCCGCCGGGCCCGCCACAGTCAGCAACCGGAGCGGGACCGGGTCGGGGGCCGGGGAACTCGGCGCCAGGCGTATTCGGGCGCACTGCTTCGTCCGTCGAGGATCGTTTGTTACGATCGGCCGCGATGCTGTCGGGCTACGCGCCGATCCTCTTCTTCTTCGGCATCTGCGCGGCGTTTGCTGTCTTTGCACAGCTGCTCAACGCGGTGCTCGGTCCGAAGCGTCCCACGCCGACCAAGGACCTTCCTTATGAGTCGGGCATGGTGCCGAGGGAAAGCGCGCGACGCCGCTTCTCGGTGAGCTTCTACATCACCGCGATGCTCTTCATCATCTTCGACGTCGAATCCATCTTCCTCTTCCCCTGGGCCACGATCGTTCGAGAGCTCAAGGTCTTCGGCATCGTCGAGATGGGCATCTTCATCGCCACCCTGCTGATCGGATTGCTGTACGTATGGCGCAAGGGGGCGCTGCGATGGGACTGAGCAACGAGTTGATCGTGCCGGGCGCGGGAGGCCGGAGCATCCTGCTCGCGGACGCCGACGCCGGGACCATCGCCCTCCCGCGCACCGGCGCCGCGGAACGCACAGCGCTCCAGAGTGGATTCGTCACGACCACGCTCGGCAAGGTGATCCAGTGGGGCCGGTACAGCTCGCTGTGGCCTGCGTTGTTCGGCCTTGCGTGCTGCGCGATCGAGATGATGGCCACCGGAGCCGCCCGATACGACATGTCGCGCTTCGGGTGCGAGGTGTTCCGGGCGTCGCCGCGCCAGTCCGACCTCATGATCGTCGCCGGCCGCGTCTCGCAGAAGATGGCGCCGGTCCTCCGGCACATCTACGACCAGATGCCGGAGCCCAAGTGGGTGATCAGCATGGGCGCATGCGCCTCCAGCGGCGGCATGTTCAACAACTACGCCATCGTCCAGGGCGTCGACAAGGTGGTGCCGGTCGATGTCTACATCCCCGGCTGCCCGCCGCGCCCGGAGGGACTGCTGGACGCGGTCATGAAGCTGCAGAAGAAGATTGCCGGGGAACTCCCCGGCTCGCTGCTCGGATAGTGCGATGACCGCCGTGGGATCGCCCATGAGCGGCGCGCGAGCAGCGGACCTCCTCGAGCGGGAGCTTCCGGCTGCGGTGCGCCGTCGCGACAGCGGATTCGGCGAGGTGACGGTCTGGGTGGACCGCGCCGATCTCGTGGCGGTCTGCACGCTGCTCCGCGATCACCCCGATGCCGCCTACACGACCCCGGTCTTCGTCACCGCGGTGGACTGGCCCGATCGTGAGCCCGCCGAACCGCGCTTCGACGTGGTCTACATGCTCCGATCGCTCCAGCACAACGACGTCTGCCGCCTGATCGTGCAGGTCGAGGAGGACGATCCCAACGTCCCGAGCCTCGAGGAGGTCTTCGCCGGGATGGACTGGCACGAACGCGAGTGCTATGACCTCCTCGGCATCACGTTCACCGGCCACCACGATCTCAAGCGGATCCTCCTGCCCACCGACTGGGACGGCCATCCGCTTCGCAAGGATTACGCGTCATTCGGTGAGCCGATCGCCTTCACGCACAACCTCGAGTGGGCGCTCCCCGCTGCGGAGCGTCCGCGAGACATGCCGGGAGGATCGCGGTGACCGCGCTGCCGCCGCTGGGCGGTCCGGTCGCCGACGTCGATCCGCTCAGCGAGCAGTACGAAGCCGGTCGCGGGCGTCTCGGCGTCGAGCCGGGGCTGGACGCCATCGACCTCGTCGAGATCGGCGACAGCACCATGGAATTGAACATGGGGCCGATGCATCCCTCGACTCACGGGGTGCTCCGGCTCGTGCTCAACCTCGAGGGTGAGGTCGTGCTCGAATGCCGCCCCGACATCGGCTACCTGCACACCGGATTCGAGAAGGATTTCGAGCGGCACACGTATCAACAGTGCATCCCGTACACGGACCGGATGGACTACCTGTCGCCGCTCTTCAACAACCTTGGGTTCTCGCTCGCCGTCGAGCGGCTGCTCGGCATCGAGGTGCCGCTGCGAGGGCAGTACCTGCGCGTGATCATGTGCGAGCTCTGCCGTCTCGCGAGCCACCTCCTCTGGTACGGCACCAGCGCCCTCGACCTCGGCGCAACCACGGCGTTCGTCTACGCGTGGCGTGATCGCGAGAAGCTGCTCGACATCAACGAGCTGGTGAGCGGCGTGCGCATGCACACGTCATTCATCCGAGTCGGCGGCCTGCTCGCCGACGTCCCCGATCCGTTCTACGAGATGGTCGGCGCGGTCATCAAGACCTTCCCCAAGCTCATCGATGAGCACGAGCTGCTGATCACCAAGAACCCGATCTGGCGGCAGCGAACCATCGGGTTGGGCACGCTGACACCGGAGGACGCGATGGCGTATGGAGCCACGGGACCGGTGCTGAGAGGGAGCGGCGTGCCCTACGACCTGCGCAAGGCGCATCCGTACAGCTCCTACGACCATTTCGACTTTGACGTCCCGATCGGTCGCACCGGTGACGTGTACGACCGATACCTGGTGCGCATGCAGGAGATGCGCGAGTCGTTGAAGATCATCACCCAGGCTTTCGAGAACCTTCCCGACGGGCCGGTGAACACGACCGATCGGCGGGTCGCGCTTCCGCCTCGTAACGAGCTCAACACGAGCATGGAGTCGCTCATCCACCACTTCAAGCTCGTGACCGAAGGCATGCGCGTCCCCGCCGGGCAGGTGTACCAGGCGGTGGAATCTCCGCGTGGCGAGCTCGGCTTCTACCTGGTGAGCGACGGGACCAACCGCCCGTACCGCTGCAAGGTGCGCGCCCCCTCCTTCAGCAACCTGAGCGCACTTCCGCACATGGTCCGCGGCGAGCTGATCGCAGACGTGGTCGCCGTCATCGGCTCCATCGACATCGTCCTCGGGGACGTCGACCGATGACATCGCGTACCCACCGAGACTTCGCGGGTCTCCCCGCATGACGTTGCAGGCGGACACGCGCAGCGCGATCGAGCGCGCTCGCGACCGCTATCCCCTTGCGCGCAGCGCCATTCTCCCGGCGCTCTGGGCGGTCCAGCACGAGCAGGGCCTGATCACCCCGGACGCGATGACCGACATCGCCGGCATCCTCCAGGTCACGCCCAGCGAGGTCGAAGCCGTCTCGACCTTCTACTCGATGTACTTCCAGCGCCCCCACGGCCGCCACGAGGTCATCGTCTGCATCAACGTCTCCTGCGCGCTCCGCGGAGCCGACGAAATCGTCGACCACCTCGAAAGGTCCTTGGCGTGTAAATCGGGAGAGACCACCGCCGACGGCGAATTCACCTGGTCAAGCACCGTGGAATGCCTCGGCGGCTGCGGTGGCGCTCCCACCATGCAAGTGGATCACCACTTTGAAGAACATCTAACTCCGGAGAGGGTCGACGCGGTCCTAGGCGCCCTAAGGCAAAGTGCGCCAGCGGGTGGCGTCGCGGGGAGCAGCGCCGGTCGCAGGCTGGGCGCCGAGATGAACGGTCCCAGAACGCAGGACGCTGAGGAGTCAGACCCGGCCGCAGAACGGCGAGGGGGCCCCGCGACGACAGGACCCGCGGGACCACCGACGACGCCCAGGGAGGCGCCGAAGCCAAGAACGCGACGCCCTCGCAAGGCTCAACAGTAGGATGCAGCGGCCGATGAGCAGCACAGCACCGGAACCGATGGGCGTCGATGGCTGAGTACAAGCTACTCACGAAGGATTTTGGCGCGGACGCCCTGCAGACGCTCAGGGGCTACGAGAAGGTCGGCGGCTACCAGGGCCTGCGGGAGGCATTCAAGAAGTTCACCCCGGAGACGCTGGTCGCGGAGGTCAAGACGTCCAACATCCGCGGCCGGGGAGGGGCCGGGTTCCCGACCGGGATGAAGTGGTCGTTCCTTCCGAAGGACGTCTTCCCGCGCTATCTCTGCTGTAACGCCGACGAGTCCGAGCCGGGGTGCTTCAAGGACCGCTACCTGATCGACGAGAGCCCGCATCAGCTCATCGAGGGGCTCCTGATCGCATCGTATGCGCTCCAGGTGAACACGTCGTTCATCTACATCCGCGGGGAGTATCACGACCAGCGCCTCCTGCTCGAGCGCGCAGTCGAAGAGGCGCGCGCTGGCGGCTACATCGGCAAGAACATACTCGGCAGCGGATTCGACTGCGACGTGATCGTGCATGGTGGCGCGGGCGCATACATCTGTGGCGAGGAGACGGCGCTGATCGAGTCGCTCGAGGGCCTTCGAGGCCAGCCACGGCTCAAGCCGCCGTTCCCGGCGATCAAGGGCCTCTATGGACAACCGACGGTCGTGAACAACGTCGAAACACTTTGCAACCTTCCCCACATCGTGCAGCGCGGCGGCGAGTGGTTCAAAGCGCTCGGCACCGAAAAGAGCGCCGGCACAAGGGTTTTCTGCTGCAGCGGCCACATCGAGCGGCCCGGCAATTACGAGATGAAGCTGGGGACGCCGATTCGCGAACTCCTCGACGAGGAGTGCGGCGGGATGTGGCGGGGCCGCACGCTCAAGGCGTTCCAGCCGGGAGGAGGCTCGATGCAGGTGCTGCTTCCTCAGCACCTCGACCTGCCGCTGGACATGAACGCCGTCCAGGAGGCGGGATCATCGCTCGGGGCGGGCGCGATGATCTTCATGGACGAGACCACGTGCCTGGTCGACGTGTCGATGCGGCTGGTCGACTTCTATCGCCACGAATCGTGTGGCAAGTGCGTACCGTGTCGCGAGGGAACGTACTTCGAATCGGAGCTCATGCACCGGCTTGAGTCGGGGTATGCGACACACGCCGAGCTGGCCACCCTCACTGACATCTGCTCGAACATGGACGGCCGCTGCTTCTGCCCGCTCGGCGACACCGCGACGTGGTTCGTGATGTCCGCGTACAAGTACTTCCGCGACGAGTTCGAAGCCCACTGCGGAGCCGGCCGTTGCCCCGTGAGGGCGCAGGCCACGGCACTGGTGGCGTGACCGCGGTGGCGGAGACGGGAACGCCGCCCGAGCAGCCGGAGGACGGCCGCGTCGGCATCAGCATCGATGGACGCGAGCTCCGCGTTCCCAAGGGAACGCTGGTGCTCGACGCCGCAACCGAGGCCGGCATCCACATCCCGATCTATTGCGCGCATCCGAAGATGGACCCGGTGGCGGTGTGCCGGATGTGCCTGGTCAACATCGAGAAGTTCCCGAAGCCACAGCCGGCCTGCGCGACCGTCGCCGGGGAGGGCATGGTGGTGCGGACCGATCTTCCTGAGGTCACCAAGCTTCGCGAGGGGATGCTCGAGTTCCTGCTGCTCAACCACCCGCTCGATTGCCCGGTGTGCGACCGGGGCGGGGAGTGTGACCTGCAGGACTTCACCTTCCGATACGGGCCGGGGATCTCGAGGTTTCCCATCACCGAGAAGGTCCATTTCAAGAAGGCGATCCCGCTCTCGGAGAACATCGAGCTCGACCAGGAGCGCTGCATCCTGTGCTGGCGCTGCGTTCGCTACTACGACGAGATCACCGGCGAGAAGGAGATCGTCCTCCAGCAGCGTGGCGTCGACACCCTGGTCGCAACCTTTGATGATCGCCAGCTGGAGTCGAAGTTCCAGGGCAACCTCCCCGAGGTCTGCCCGGTGGGCGCGCTCACGCACCGGAAGTACCGCTTCGTCTCGCGTCCGTGGGATCTGCAGCGCACTGCGAGCATCTGCCCCGAGTGCTCATATGGCTGCAACATCAATGTCGACAGCCGGGATTTCGAGGTGCGTCGATTCGCGTCGCGCGACAACCCGCTGGTCGACGACATGTGGCTGTGCGATCGTGGCCGGTACAGCTTCGACCGTTGGAACAGCGCTGAGCGCGTCCGCCGGCCGGTGGTCCGCAGCGACGACGAGTCGCGCGATGTCTCCGTCCCCGAGGCGATCACCCAGGCCGCACGGCGGCTTCGCGAGATCGCCGAGGAGTACGGCGCCGCATCGATCGGCGTGCTCGGGTCGAGCGCGAGCACCAACGAGGAGCTGTTCCTGCTCGAGCGAATCGCTCGCCAGGTGATCGGCACCCCGCACGTCGACCATCAGCTCGACCCGTTCGACGGTCTCTCGGCCGCCGAGCACGAGCTTGGCATCGCCGAGATCGAGGACTGCGACGCGCTGATCGTGCTCGGCCCTGAGCCCGAGGAGCAGGCGCCGGTGTTGACGCTGCGGCTCTACAAGGCCGAGCGCAAGAAGGGCGCACGCGTCATCAGGTTGAGCAAAGACGTCGCAGCGGCGGATGCGGCCGCAGCTGCCTCGGGGGCTTCGCGAATCGGTCTCATCGCAGACGAGACCAATCGCGACCACGCGGCCGGGCTGGCTGCTGTGCTCGCCGCGATCGGCTCGGTGCGTCGCCTCACCATCACGCGCGGCACCAATGGGCGGGGCGCGAAGGACCTCGGCATGCTCCCGAATTTCGGCCCCGCGTATGCCGCGCTGCAGGACCGCGGGAAGAATGGCCGCCAGATCCTCGAAGCGCTTGCAACGGGTGAGCTCCGTGCCCTGCTGATGCTTGGCCCCAACCCGGCGCTTGATGCGGAAGCCGACCTCCTCGAGCGCGCGCTGCGCAAGGCGGCGTGCGTGGTGGCGTTCGACACCCGTCCGGGGATCGTGTCCCGGTACGCGACGGTGCTCTTTCCCGGCCACGCCATCTTCGAGAAGGCCGGCACCATGACCAATGTCGAGGGCCGCGTCCAGCGGATCCGCGCCGGACTTCCGCCCGCCTCCGCCACCCCGACCGAGACGCGAGTGCTCACCAGCATTGCCGGCGAGATGGGGGCGGTGGGGTGGGGGTCGGGCGACCCGCTCGCGGTCAATCGCCTGCTCCGCGACGAGTTTCCTGTTTACGGTCGCGCCGGCAACGGCGGCCGGGCGCTCTTCACCGCCGGGGCAGTGGCGTGATCGGTCCAGACGATCTCTGGTGGGTCCTGCTCATCAAGTGCGGGGTGCTGGTCGTCTTCCTGCTCACGGCGTTCGCGTATCTCACCCTCGCTGAACGCAAGATCTCGGCCCGCATCCAGCTGCGCTACGGCCCAAACCGTGTGGGTCCGTTCGGGATGCTCCAGCCTGCCGCGGACGGTCTGAAGCTCTTCTTCAAGGAGAACGTCGCTCCGGCGCAACGCGACAAGGTCCTGTACCTGGTGGGGCCGAGCCTCGCCGGCGGCGCGGCACTGCTCGCGTACGCGGTGATTCCCTGGGGCACCAACAACTGGTTCGGGCACGAATTCCACTGGGACATCGCCCACGTCAACGTCGGGCTGCTCTTCATCCTCGGGATCACGTCGCTCGGCGTGTACTCGCTGTTCCTGGGCGGGTTCGCGTCGAACAGCAAGTACTCGCTGCTCGGTGGTCTGCGCTCGTCGGCGCAGCTCATCTCCTACGAGATGGCGGTGTCGTTCGCGCTCATCGGAGTCGTGATCCTCTCGGGATCGCTCGATCTCGAGAAGATCGTCGGTTCGCAGCAGGGACTGTGGTTCGTCGTCCTCCAGCCGCTCGCCTTCATCCTCTATTTCACGGCCGCGTTCGCCGAGACCAACCGTCTGCCCTTCGACCTCCCGGAGGCCGAGACGGAGCTGATCGCCGGCTACCACACCGAGTATTCGGCGATGCGCTTCGGGCTCTACTTCCTCGGCGAGTACATCAACATGGTCACGGTCTGCTCCATCGCAACGGCGCTGTTCCTCGGAGGGTGGTTGCCGCTGCTGCCATTCCACCCGTTCGACTGGATCCCGGGTCCGATCTGGTTCCTCGGCAAGGTCGCCGTCCTGCTCTTCGTGATGATCTGGGTGCGCTGGACGCTGCCGCGCCTCCGTTACGACCGGCTGATGAACTTCGGGTGGAAGGTGCTGCTGCCGCTCGGCTTGATCAACATCGTCGTCACCGGCGCGGTCGTCGCGCTCCGGGCATAGCCATGGTGAGGGTGAGGCGATGATCAAGGAGATCGCGAAGGGCCTCGCGTTCACGCTGAAGAAGATGGGGACGCACCCCATCACCGTGCAGTGGCCGGAGGAGCAGAAACCGGTATCACCGCGCCATCGCGGGCGCCACATCCTCCACCGGTACGACAACGGGCTCGAGCGTTGCATCGGCTGCGAGCTCTGCGCCGCCGCCTGCCCGGTGGGATGCATCTACGTGCTCGCGGCCGAGAACGATCCCAGGTCGCCGATCTCGCCGGGCGAGCGCTATGCCGAGCGCTACGAGATCAACCTGATGCGCTGCATCTACTGCGGCTACTGCGCTGAAGCCTGCCCGACCGAGGCGATCACCCTCGGTCCGCGGTTCGAGCTGGCCGACTATCGCCGTGAGCGGACCGTCGTCACCAAGGCGGAGCTGCTCGAGTCGTGGCCGGGCTTCACCGAGGCGCAGCGCCCGGCG
>JBAQGL010000284.1:0-10901 GCA_049287785.1 Candidatus Dormiibacterota bacterium
CAACCACCTGGTATGCGGTCGGCGCGACGATGAGCGGCATCGCCAGTGGCGTTCCGAGGACTTCGGTCGAAAGATCCGGCGTCGCTCCTCCGCGGAGGATCCGCGGGCGGAGCCGGTAGCGCCGCCACGCGGCTCGGGACTCCTCGAGGGAAAGCTCGTCGCCCGCGCCCGTGGCGATGTAGTCAAAGGCCGCCTGGGTCAGCGTCGAGCGGGCAGCCAGCTCGTACTCGACGAGCACATCGGAGAGCGACTCTTCCACCAGCGGATTGTGGTCCAGCCGGGCATCACACCGGCTGCGACGCTCGACGCTATTGCTGAGCCGCGGCGAGCGTGACGGTTGCCCGGTGCTGCTGCCCGTTCGGATCCGTCCAGACGATGACCACAGACTGGCCTGGATGATCGCCCTCCAGGATCGCTCGCAGCGATGAGTCGGACAGGACCGCGGCGCCGCCAACCGATGTGATCACGTCGCCGGCGCCGAGCGCGGTGGTTGCTGCAGGCGTGCCGCTCTCGACCCCGCTGGCACCGCACGGGGCGCCCGCCACCAGAACGGCACCCTGCGGCGAGGTGCTCGGCCCCACGCAGACACCCAGCAGTGCCGGGGCCGGCGGCGCGGTTGGATGGGCGATCAGCTGGTGTGCGTAGTTGAGCGCCGTGTCGATGGGAATGGCGAACGCCTGGATCGAGCCCTGTTCCGGACTTCTCCTTCCACCGCTCGCCGCGGTGTCCATGCCGATGACCTGGCCGTTGCCGTTGACCAGCGGACCGCCGGAGTCGCCGGGCAGGATTGGAGCGTTGGTCTGGATCATCCCGGTCAGATTCTCGGGAGCCTGCCCGGTCTGGTCCGACGCGGTGATGGACTGCCCGAGCGCGGTCACCTGGCCGTTGGCGACTGCCGGCGCGCCCCCACGGCCTTCAGCGTTGCCGAGCGCGGTGACGCTGTCGCCGACGTGCACCGTCGACGAATCACCGATCGGCGCCGTGGCCAGCCCGCTCACGCCCTCGAGCTGGATGACGGCAACGTCGTGCTGGCCGTCCTCGCCAATCAGGGTCGCGGGATAGCTGGCACCGGTCGAGGTGAGCCGGACGCTGAACGGCTGGATCCCGTGGGCGACGACATGGTCGTTGGTGAGGATGACACCCGAGGATGTGAGCACCATGCCCGTCCCCGCCGCTGCGGAGCCACCCCCGAGCGACGTGTTGATGTCAACCGTCGCCGCTTCAACGCCCGACGTGCTGCCCGAGCCACCGATCCCCCGGGTTGCGATGACCGCGGTCGCGGCCGCGCTTGCGACGAAGACGAAGATAACGATGAAGACCCCGAACATGACCACCCGCGAGGTGCGTCTCGGTGGTGGCGGCGGTTCGTACGTGTAGTACTGCTGCGACCACCATCCCGACATCGGCGGCGCCGGTGTCCAGTCGCTGCTGCCCCATGGGTCGTTGGAGTACGTCGCTCCCCCGGGCCACGCCGGCGGTCCGGCGGGGACCTCCTCCTCGCTCATGGTCCTTCTATTGTCGCGAGTTGGGCTGTCGGCTGCATGACGGGGGCGCCCCGCGACCCGCGCCGTCGCGGCGCGGATGCGGGCATTCCCCCGCCTGCAGGAGGCGGGACCAGGTACTGGTCCGGCGTTGACTACATCGCGTTGAAGGTTTCCGCGACCTCGATGCTGCCGCCGCTCGCGAGCACCGGGCAGCCCTTGGCCAGCCCGACCGCAGCGTCCAGATTGTCGGCCTCGATCAGGCTGTAGCCGGTCGATGGGTTTGAGCCACCTCCGTCCGAAACTGATCCGTCGGCCGCTATCGTCCGGGCCTGCGAGACGGGATTGCCACCGTCGGCGAGTGCCGGTCCGAGGGTCTGGAACCATGCGCCCCAGGCGGCCATCACCTTCGCCTGCGCTTCCTCACCTTCGGCCATGCCGCCCCCGTGGTAGTTGAGCAGATATTTCGCCATGTCGTGCCTCCTTGCTGGTCAGTGGTTGTTCGCGCCGATGGCGCGGGTGACGGTGGGTTCGAGGCGCGTCTCGAGGAGCGCGCGCTCGGATGGGTTGTCGGTGAGCTCGATCGCACGGCGATCCGCGTCCGCAGCCTCGTCGAGCCTGCCGAAGCGGCGAAGGAGCTCCGCCCGGGTTGCCCAGTAGAGGTGATAGCCGTCCAGGTCGGCGCGCAGCGCGTCGATCTCCTCCATAGCGGGGACCGGTCCGGCCACGTGCTCGAGCGCGATGGCGCGGTTGAGCCGGACGACGGGTCCGGGGTTGATCCGCACCAGCGCGCCGTAGAGCGCCAGGATCTGTGCCCAGTCGGTCTCCTCGAACGTCGGCGCTTCCGCGTGGCAGGCCGCAATCGCCGCCTGGAGCCAGTAGGCCCCCGGACGTCCAAGCCGACGCGCCTGCTCGAGCAACCCACCCGCCTCTGCGATTGCGGCGTGGTCCCATCGCGAGCGGTCCTGGTCGCGGAGCAGCACCAGCGCCCCCGACGCATCGAATCGCGTCGTCCGGCGCGACTCGTGAAGCCGCATCAGCGCGAGCAGGGCGAGGACCTCGGGCTCGTCCGGCAGCATCCGCGCGAGCAGGCCACAGAGCCAGAGCGCGTCGACGCACAGGTCGCGGCTGGTCGAGAGGTCGGGACCGCTCCCCAGGTAGCCCTCGTTGAACACGATGTAGAGGGCTGCGAGCACCTCGGCGAGCCGCTCCGGCAATTCATCTGCCTGGGGAACCCGGTATGGGATGCGGGCGCCGACGATCTTCCGCTTGGCACGGACGATGCGCTGCGCCATGGTCGCCTCGGAGACCAGGAATGCGTGAGCGATCTGGCTTGTCGTCATGCCCATGACGGCGCGGAGGGTCAGAGCGACCTGCGCGTCCCGAGCGAGTGCCGGATGGCAGCAGGTGAAGATGAGGCGTAGCCGATCGTCGGGATCGGCGCGCACGTCGGGCGCCCATCCGTCGGTCAGCAACTGGAGCTTCTCGCGGTACGTGGAGTCGCGCCGCAGCCGGTCGATGGCGCGCCGCCGCGCGGTCTGCAGGAGCCACGCGGCCGGACGCTCCGGCACCCCGTCGACAGGCCACCGCTGCAGTGCGATGACGACCGCGTCCTGGACGAGGTCTTCGGCGAGATCGAAGTCACCCGTGATCCGCACCAGCGAACCGCAGATGAGGCCGACCTCGGCACGGAAGACCGCATTCATCGCCTCGACGGTCGTGTCGCTCTGCATGGTGTGCCGCAAGCCTCCGGCGGTCTCAGTCCGGGTGATTGGGCAGATCGGGGTGGTCGATGACCGGGCGAATCTCGACGATCTGGTCCTCGTACGGCCACTTCTTCGCGATCGCGATCGCCTCATCGAGGTCGGCCACTTCGATGGTGACGAAGCCGGCGACGTTCTCCTTGCTCTCCATGAAGGGGCCGTCGGTGACCATCGGGCGGCCTTCGTTGGGGCGGATGGTGGTGGCAGTGTTCGAGGGCTGAAGCTCCTCGCCGCCCCGCAGCTTGTCGCCGCGTGCGAGCTCGCCGAACCACTCATCAATGGCCGTGTACTTGCTCGCCCTGGTCGCATCGTCGAGGACGCTCTCCTCGTTCCTGATCAACAGCAGCACGTATTTCATGAAGGCAACTCCTGGCTTGCGGTTAGGTCGTCCCAATGATGACGACGAATGGGGATGCGCCAAATCGACAGGTGCCCGCCGGGAGATGCCGCCATCGCACTGCCGTGTCAGGCTTCGGACCCATGGGCGCGTGGATCGTGGTGGGGCTCGGCCGGCTCGGTGGCGCCGATCGAACCAACGTGGACCGGCTGCGACGGGCCTGCGAGGCGGCGGAGCCGCTCGACCTCAAGGTCGAGCTTGATGAGGCCGATCACCTCGATCGCCCGATTCACTTTCTCGCGATCGCAGGCGACGTGGTGGTCGGGTACGCCGGTCTGACCGCCGATGATGACGCCGAGTCGTGCGGGATGGTCCACCCCTCCTGGCGGCGCCGCGGCATCGCGACCGCGCTGCTCACCGACGTTCGAGGCGCGGCCGCGAGGCTCGAGCGAGACAGCATCCTGGTCATCTGCGAGGACGCGGCGCCGGTGGGCCTCGCGTGGATGCATCGCCTCGGCACGGAACTCGACTCAGCGGAGCGTCGCATGGTGGTCTCGCTCGGCTCCGAGCCCGCGCCGCTCGCCGGGACGGACTCTCCGATGGAGATACGCCGTGCGACCGAGGCTGACCACCCCACCGTGGTCGCGCTCATCGGAGAGGAGTTCATCGACTACCCGGGCGAACGACGATTCGTCGGCCTCGACGGTGGCGAGCTCGTCGGGACCCTACGGCTGACCGAGTCCGCCCGACGCACGATGATCTACGGATTCGTGATCGATGAGCGCCGCCGAGGTGCGCGGCTTGGAACGCGCATGCTCGCCGCAGTGATGGCCCGACTGCGAGCGGACGGCGTCCCCGAGGTCGGCCTCGAGGTCAATCCCGAGAACACCCCCGCGGTGCGGCTCTACGAGCGCTTCGGATTCGAGACGGTCACCACCTACCGTTACATGCGTCTTCCGATCGCCTGACCGGCACCCGAGAGGCAGGGTTCAGAGCCGCTCGTCCAGCGCGGAGCGGGAATCTAGGCGGCGTGACGCCCTGTGCGAATCAGCCACGCAAAGGTGGGTCCTGGGGGCGACGGGACACGGTCCGCGTCCGGCGCGGGCGAGCGCCGGCGCATCAGTTCGAGCCGCATGCTCTCCTCACCTTTGCGCATCGCCCATCGATGATTTGCGCCGAATGCGGGTCGCATCAGCCAGGTCAGCCGGCGCAGCAGTGGTTTCTCCGCTCGAATCCGCCAGTCATAGAACGCCTTGATGTGGTCGCCGTCCGGGACGAAGGTCCAGGTGCCGCCACCGACGAAGTCGCCGTCCGCGCGAAGCGATATGCCACCGGCGCCATCGTTGCGGAGTGTCGTGAACCGCCAGCGCAGTGTGTACGGCAACCAGCCCTTGGTCCACAGGTCGACAACGCGACCGACACCATCGACATCGCCGTTGTCGACCACCGTGACGTCGAGATAGACGGACGGCCACCATCGGGTGAGCTCCATCGGGTCGCGAAGGACGTCCGCAACTTCCTCGGCGCTGGCCCGCAGTCGCCAGCGCGTGATGAAGTGATACTCGTTGCCCACGGCTATCGCACCAGCGGCGGCACCCGCGGCGGCAACGCCGGCGGAGGCCCTCCGGACGGCAGGTAGCGATCCCACAACCCGTTGAGGTGGTCCTGGTAATACAGGGAGTACAGGCTGAAGACGAAACCGAGGACCAGGCCAACGACCGGCTCGGCTCGATTCGGGCTCCCGGCCGCCGCCTCCATGCGTGCGATCCGTGTGCCCAGACGGTAGATCGCGATGAAGGGCGGAATGATCAGGATGCCGCCGGGGATGAACGCGAGCACCGAAAGCGCCGGTCGGATCGAGTTGTCTCCGAGGAAACGTCGCGCCTCATCGTTCACCTTGTAAATCCACACGAACGAGTAGATCCCCAACGTGATCAGTGGCAATCCAAGCCACACCGCGAAGATGTTGCGTTTCTTGTAGGTCTGGTTCCCGATGACCACGAGCTGCGACATCGCCTACCTCCGCACCTGCGTCTGCTGCGATCAGTGCGTGCCGACGCTCAGGACGACCTTACCCGTGACCTTTCTCGAGAGGAGGTCGCGAGCCATCTGGCCGCCCTGCACCCAGTCCGACTCGACGGGGATATGCGGCGTGAGGACACCTTGGGCGATAAGCGCGCACAGCGTGGTGAGATCCGACGAAGCGCTCTGCGTGCGCTTCAGCTCCTCGAAGATGAGCATCGACCGCAGCGACGCGCCGAGATGGGCGCCGAACCAGCGCGGTCCGAGCATCGCCGGGTCCATGAGCGTCGACGCGTACGAGACGACCATCCCGTGCGCCGCTACGACGTCGAGGCACCGAGTGAGCACCTCACCGCCGACACCCTCGAGGATATGGTCGTACGGGCCCTGCGCCTCATGAATGTCACGCACGACGTGGTGGCATGCGGCGACCGCGGAGTCGTTGCCCTCGGGGGTGCGAATCAGCCCGGTGACGGTCATCTGGGCAGCGCGCGCCAGCTGCACCGCGACGTGTCCCACTCCCCCCGATGCACCGGTGACAAGCACGCGCTTGCCCACTGGAAAACCACCGAGCGCGAGCGCGCGGAACGCGGTCATTCCGGCAACCGGCACGCACGCCGCCTGAGCGGGCGTCACGCCTGCGGGCACAGGCGCGAGGTAATCGACGGGCACCGCCGCGAGCTCGGCCCACGCTCCGTTGCTGACCAGACCAACAACTGTGGTGCCCACCGCGGGACTCTCGGCTCGATCCGCTCCGCGCTCGACCACACCGACCACGTCCCATCCGACCTGCTGCCCAGCCGGGGCGTTCTTGGCGCGAACCACCTCGCCGCGGTTGAGGCTGCTCGCTTGAACCCGCACGAGCACCTCGGTCGGTCCGGGCACCGGGTCGGGCACCTCAGCAAGACGCAGGAGGTCGTCGTCGCCGGTCGTGATCAGAGCGAGCATCGTGGGTTTCTCCAGGCTGGCCGCGCCGATGAAAGACTAGGCTGCGATGGTGCGCCACCCGGCGCGAGTGACGCAGGAGTGTACTGACCCGGTCATGCCCGAGATCTCCACCGCGGCGGCGGCGCTCCACGAGCAGTCGATCGTCGTCGACACGCACAACGACCTGCTCATGCTCTGTGTGCGCCGCAAGCCGTCCGAGCAGGGCGCGTACTTCCGAAATGTCTGGCTGCCCCGGTTGCGAGCGGGCGGCGTCAACATCCAGGTGCTCCCGGTCTTCATCGACGACGACTTCCGTCCCGAGGGCGCGCTGCGCCAGACGCTGCGGATGCTGGAGGCCGGGTGGCGTATCGCGGCGGAGAGCCCGGACGCGGTGCGCATCTGCCTGACCGGGGCAGACATTGACGCCGCGCTCGCCGACGGAGTGATCGCATTGGTTCTGGCGCTCGAGGGGTGCGAAGCGGTCGGAACCGACGTCGCCCTCTTCGCGTCGCTGCACCGGCTCGGAGTCCGTATCGCCTCGTTCACGCATTTCCGCCGCACCATGCTGGCCGACGGATCCGCCGAGGATGGAACCGGGGGAAGGCTTACCGAGGCCGGCGTCGAGGCGGTTGGGATATGCGAGGCGCTCGGGATCATGCTCGACGTGTCGCACCTGGGGGCGGCGTGCACCGATCACCTCATCGAGCTCGCGACCCGACCCGTGATGGCGTCCCACTCATCCGCGTTCGCACTTCGCCACCACCACCGCAATCTCACCGACGATCGCCTCCGCGCAATCGCGGCGAGCGGCGGCGTGGTGGGGATCAACGTGCTCTCGATCTTCATCGACGAGAACGTGCACACCGTGGCGCGAGTGGTCGACCACATCGAGCATGCGGCGTCGATCATCGGCGTCGACCATGTCGGGCTCGGCCCCGATTTCTACAAGGACGTCGCGGAGGAGCTGCACGGGCCCGCAGCCCAATCGATGGACGGCGGTGGGACCGTCATCAGCTTCGTCCCCGGACTCGAGGGCCCGGCCGGCCTGCCGCTGATCACAGACGAGCTCCTTCGTCGCAGATGGCCCGATGACGACATCCGCCAGGTGCTCGGTGGCGCATTCCACGGTCTGTTCACCCGCGAGCTGGGGGTCCCCCGCCCGCAGGCTTGAGGCTCGGGTCCCGCGAAGTTAGACCGCGCAGCTTTCGTCGGTGCAGGCGGTGTCGCCGTCGCCGGCGCCCACCATCTGGAGCGGATGGGCCGCGGTCCACGCCTGTTGCAGGGCCGCGAGCATCGTCTCCGACGGCTGCGCGCCGGAAAGGCCGTACGCGCGGTCGAGCACGAAGAACGGGACGCCCGTGATCCCGAGTTGGCGCGCCTCGAGCTCGTCATGGCGCACGTCGGCGGCGTACGCGTCGCCGTCGAGCACCTCGCGAACCGCCGCCTCGTCGAGGCCAACCTCGACCGCGAGCCGTGTGAGGGTCTCGTGTTCCCCGATGGGAGCTCCCTCGATGAAATAGGCCGCCATCAGACGCTCCTTGAGCGTGTCCTGCTTGCCGCCCGACTTTGCGTAGTGGATGAGGCGGTGCGCATCAAACGTGTTTCCGGAGCGCGCGCGATCCAGGTGGAAGTCCAGGCCGACGGTGGCGGCATTGGCGGTGACCCGCGCCTGCGCGGCCTCGGCGGTCGCGCGGCTCATGCCGTATTTGGCGGCCAGCCGCTCAACGGGATCGCCCTCCGACGTCGGGGCCGCGCTCGGGTCGAGCTGGAAGCTGCGCCAGGTGACGTTGACCTCGCCGCGATGATCGAACTCGGCCACCGCGTGCTCGAACCGGCGCTTGCCGATATAGCACCAGGGACAGACGACGTCAGACCAGATCTCAACATCCATGGTCTTGTTTGTACCGCATGGTGCCTGGTCTGAAGCCTCCGCCATAGAGGCGGGACACGGGGTTCGGAAATCCAGACCCCGGGTATAGAGATTCCGAAACCACCGAGCCGATCGTCCTCTGGCGGCGGCCCCAATAGAGACTGAACATGGCTGAACTGACTTCCGAACTTCTTCCCATCCTGCAGCTGAACGACGTCGTCGTCCTGCCCGGGATGACCGCCACCCTCGCCGTCGAGAGTGACCCGCAGCGCGCCGCCCTGACCGCCGCGCAGAACGGCAACAAGCTGATCCTGCTCGTGCCCAATGTGGAGGGTCGGTTCTCGGCGATCGGCACGGTCGCGCAGGTTGTGGAATCGGGGCAGCTGCCCTCCGGCGCCGAGGTCACCATCCTCAAGGGATTGCACCGCGCCCGCCTGGGCAGCGGCCAGTCCGACATCGGCGGCGCCCTCTGGGTGCAGGTCGAGCCGCTTCCCGATGGCGATCCCACGGAGGCGGCGCGTGAGCTCGCGCGCGAGTACCGCGCGCTCATCGAGAACCTCCTCGAGCTGCGTGGCGCCGGCCGGGCCATCGAAGCCGTCCGCTCGGTGCGCCATCCCGGCCACCTCGCGGACCTTGCCGGCTACTCGCCGGACTTCAGCATCGAGCAGAAGCTCGAGGTGCTCGAGACCCTCGACATCGAGCAGCGCCTCTCCCGGCTGATCGGCTGGACCAAGGACGTCCTCGCCGACGCGTCGGTGCGAGAGAAGGTCCGCACCGAGGTCAACGAGGGCATGGAGAAGACGCAGCGGGACTTCCTCCTCCGCCAGCAGCTCGATGCGATCAAGAAGCAGCTCGGCGAGGGCGGCGACGACGTCGCCGCCGGGTATCGCGCCCGGCTCGAGAGCTCGGGCATGCCCGAGAATGTCCGCGCGGAGGTTGAGCGCGAGCTCGACCGCTTCGAGCGGACCAGCGAGCAGAGCCCGGAGCACGGTTGGATCAGGACGTATCTCGACTGGATGTTCGAGATTCCGTGGAACGTCCGCTCGGAGGACAACCTCGACCTCGCGGAGGCGCGGCGCATCCTTGATGAGGACCACACCGGCCTCGAAGACGTGAAGCAACGGATCATCGAGTTCCTCGCGGTCCGCAAGCTCCGCAGCGAGCGCGGTATCACCGTCCTGGGCGGCGGGTCCGGGGCGATCATCACCCTGGTCGGACCTCCCGGCGTCGGCAAGACGTCGCTGGGCGAGTCGGTCGCCCGGGCGCTCGGACGGAAGTTCGCGCGCATCTCGCTGGGCGGCATTCACGACGAGGCTGATATCCGGGGTCACCGGCGCACGTACGTCGGCGCTCTTCCCGGCCGGATCGTCCGCGCCCTCAAGGAAGCGGGCACCAAGAACCCGGTGATCATGCTCGACGAAATTGACAAGGTTGGCAGCGACTGGCGCGGCGACCCCTCGTCGGCCCTGCTCGAGGTCCTCGACCCGGCGCAGAACAACACGTTCCGCGATCACTACCTCGAGGTCGACCTCGACCTGTCCGAAGTACTGTTCATCCCGACGGCAAACGTGTGGGAAACGATTCCCGCGCCGCTGCTCGACCGCATGGAGCTGATCCGCCTGGATGGCTATACCGAGAATGAGAAGGTCGCGATCGCGCGCGATCATCTGCTCCGCCGCCAGGTGGAGCACGCAGGGCTGCGGCCCGACGAGGTCAGCGTCACCGACGACGCCATCCTCACGGTGATCACCGATCACACCCGTGAGGCGGGGGTGCGAAATCTCGAACGAGAGCTGGGCAAGATGACCCGCAAGGTCGCGACGCGCATCGCATCCGGCGATCTCATCGCTCCGTTGCAGATCACGCCCGCGCAGGTGCGTGAGCTCCTCGGCAAGCCGAAGTTCGACAACGAGGTTGCCGAACGGACCGCCGTCGCCGGTGTCGCAACCGGGCTCGCGGTCACCGGCACCGGAGGCGACGTCCTCTTCATCGAGGCGGCGAACGCCCCCGGGGACGGCAAGCTCACGCTGACCGGCCAGCTCGGCGATGTGATGAAGGAGTCGGCGCAGATCGCGCTGTCGTACGTCCGGGCTCACGCCGAGGCGCTGGGGATCGACCCGGAGGCCGCTCGCCAGAGCATCCACGTCCACGTGCCGGCCGGAGCCGTGCCCAAGGACGGGCCATCCGCGGGTGTCGCCATGACCACCGCGATCGTCAGCCTGCTCACCGGGCGGCCGATGCGCAGCAGCGTGGCGATGACCGGTGAGGTCACGCTCCAGGGCCTGGTGCTGCCGATCGGCGGCGTCAAGCAGAAGGTGCTCGCGGCCCATCGAATGGGCTTGCGCGAGGTGATCCTGCCCAAGCGGAATGAGAAGGACATCGAGGACGTGCCCGAAAGCGTCCGTGACGCAATGACCTTCCATCTGGCCGGCCGGGTCGAGGAAGCCATCAACGTGGCGCTCGAACCGGTCGCGACCGAGGCCGCCGCTGCGGCCTGAGGC
>JBAQGL010000285.1:0-8805 GCA_049287785.1 Candidatus Dormiibacterota bacterium
GCGCCGGCCGCGCTCGGCCGTCAGCTCCGCAGCGGCACGAAGGACCGCGAGGCGGAGCCCGTCGGTCTCGGCGATCTCGCCTGACTTGAGCTTTCGATCGACGTCGTGCAGCGCCGCAAGCCAGCCGGCGGCGAGCGCCGGAGACACGCTTCGGGCCTGACGGCTGAGGCGATCGGCCTGCCAATCCGGTTTTCCGAGCGCCGCCGCCAGGCCGGCGCCCGACCCGTGTCGCTGGACGTAGGCCTGGGTCAGGACGAGGTCGCGGATCTGTCCTGCAAGGATGGCGAGCAGGTACTGCCCGGCCCGGCCCTCGGCGAGCAGCCGGTCGATCGACTCGGCGCCTTTCGCAGGAGTCGGTCCGAGCAGCTCGCCGAGCGTGTCGTAGAGGCCTGCCGCCTCGTCTCCGGCGACAGCGGTTCGGACCTCGGCGATCGAGAGCGGCCGGCCTCCGGCAAGCGCCAGCAGCTTGTCGAGCTCCGAGGCGATGCTTCCCAGATCAGGACCCGCCACCCGGATGAGGTGGTCGACAGAGCCGGCACCGAGCCTGAGACCACGTTCGCCGATCTCGCGGTCCACCCAGGCACGGAGGTCGCGACCCTTGACCGCGGCGTGGAACACGATCGATCCGCCGCGTGCCCTGACCGCAGCGAGGACGGCATTTCGATCCGGGACCTTCGCGTGCGCAACCATGCAGAGCACGGTGGTCGGCGCGAGCTCCGCAAGGACTGCCACGAGCCGCTCGGGAGGATCGATGCCACCCCGCTTCGCCGATCCGGTGAGCTGCGGCGGATCGCGGAGCAGCAGGGCCCGCTCGGGATCGAACAGGGGCATCTCGGCGACCGCATGACGGAACTCGTTGAGCCGCGCGGGACCGTCGAACACCTCCACGTCGAGCTGCGGTGGCCGGGCCCGATCACGCCACGCACTCACCGATCGGTCCACGAGGAAGCGCTCCTCACCGTGGATGAGTGTCAACTGATTCAGTGGGGCGCCGCCCGGAGCCATCGGTGCAGTATCGCAAGCGAGCTCACGGGGTCTCCTGGAGGCCCGCAGGTCCACCCGAGTAGCTCAGGTCGCCGTCGGTGCTGGTCCGGTCCACCGCGTACCCCTGCGGCGCCGGCACCGCCGGCACGCCCTGCACGATCGGCACCGCAAGCTCCAGTGGGCGCGCGGTGGCGAGCAACACGGGAGAGATCGCGCCGCCCGGCGGGGTGACGACCAGGTCGGCATCCAGGGCGCTCCCGTAGACCGCGCACAGGTCTTCCTGGTCAGCCGTCCCGGTGTCCCCGAGGACGAGCAGCCGGCCGGTCGGATCCTCAACGGTGAGCGCACACATCTCGCGTCCGGTTGCCAGGGCGATGAACCCGAGACAGCGCCAGGTGGCACCGCCGAAGGACCACGCTCCACCGTCCGCCTCGAGCACGTTGGCGCCGGCGTTCTCGAGGGCGGCGACGATGTTGTTTCCCCCCGGGTTGAGACCGCCCGGGGTCACCACCGTGCCGACCGAGTAGTGCCCTGGAAGCCCACCGAGCCCGTTCACGGCCGCCTGCTCGCCGCCGGTCACGACGACCATGTCGAGGCGGGCGGTGGCAGGAGGCAGGAGCCGGCCGAGGGCGGCGAGCAGCAGTGTCGGCGACGACCCGCCGTCCACCAGGACGCTGCTCCCGTCGCCGGTGTGAACGAGGATCGCAGGGGACGACCCGGTGTTGAGCACTGACACGTGGAGGCGGCCGTCGGCACGGGACGCGATCACCCAGGCCGCCGTGGCGGTGACGAGCGCGGCGAGCGCGGAGGCAGCCAGGGCGCGGCGATTCACTGGAGCGGAGCCGTCCTGCGCGTCAGCACCGCGAGCGTCGTGAGGCCGGTGACCATCCCGACCCCCTCGGCAATCGTCCACGCGGCCGGCCAGTTGCCGACCTGGATGGCCGCGCCGGGGATGGCGGAGAGGACGCCGGCGAGATCGGTGATGGCCGAGGTGCCCAGTCCCGCCAGCTGGAGGAGCGCCCATCCCAGGGCGGGGTGCAGCGCGCTCAGGATCGCTCCGGCTCCTCCGACGACGATCATCGCGGGAAGGAGCGGGAGCACGAGCGCGTTGGCGATGGGGCCTGCGATGGAGATCACGCCGAACGTCCCCGCCATGATGGGTGTCGTGGCCACCTGCGCGGCGACCGTCACCGCGAACGGCTCGGCGATCAGTCGAGGGCCCGGGACTCGCGACGCGATCGGAGCAGCGAGCAGCAGGATCCCCGCGGTGCCAAGAAACGAGAGCTGAAAGCCGGGATCCTCAATCAGCTGCGGATCGAGTCCGAGCATCAGTGCCGCGGCAAGAGCGAGCATCGGGACGGGATCGGTCCGTCGTGCGCCCGACGAGGCGAGCATCGCGGCGCCGGCCATGAGAGCGCTCCGGATCGCCGCCGGCCCAGCCCCGCTGATGAGCACGTACGCGGCCACCACCGGCAGCACCACGAGCAGCGTTCTGCGCCTCGACCACTCGAATGCTCGAGCCACGGAGCTGACGAGCCCGATGACCAGGACCACCTTCAAACCCGAAACCACGACGATGTGAATGAGCCCGGCGTCCTGGAGCGGAGCGCGGACGCCGGCAGGCAGGGGCTCGTGGATGCCAAAGGCGATGCCCAGGATTAGCGCCGCGCCCGGCTCCGGAATTGCGCCGTTGACGGCGGCGAGCAGCCGCGCTTGCGCCCAGGCGATCGTGCGGGCCGGCGACGGGCCACCGGCGGCGAGCACGAAGACCTGCGGAGACGTCGCAATTGCCTGAACATCCTCGCGTTCGAGTGTCTGGGCAGAGTTCGCGCCCGGACGCCGGTCCAGAGGGCGGAGACCCGACGCGTCGATTTCGACATCATCGCCGGGGGACAGTGCCGGGATCAGCGGACCGCTGACCAGGACACCGCCGGACACGCGCCCATCGGTGTCGGCATCCGAGAGGTGCGTCGCGTCGATGATGGCGGTGGATCCGCTCCCCGGATCCGCGCTCCGCACGGTGCCCAGGATCACCAGCGGCCGGACCCCGAAGTGGCCGTCCACAGAGCCAGGCCCGGGCACGACCACTGCTGACGACCCGCGGAGCACGCCCAGGACCACGGCTGCGCCGACCATGCCCACGGGCGCGACGCGGTGCGGAGCGATCGCGGCGCAGATGAGCAGGCATGCGGCGGAGGCACAGATCACCGAGACCAGCGATACGGTCGATAACGAGGCCACGAACGCGACGCCACACCCGAGCGCGAATCCGGCCCACATCAGGGATGCCCACCGACCCGTACGTGAGCCGGCCAGGCGGCTCACGGCTGGGGGAGCACGACCCGGAGGTAATGCTCCAGACCGGTGACGGTGGCCGAGTCGACGCCCAGATCGGAGTGGAGCTGGCTCATCGAGGTGAACGGGCCCCACTCGCTGCGGTACTGGACGATCTCCGCGGCCAATCCAGGCGGCATGCCCGGAACGGCGTCGAGGTCTGCCTCCGCGGCCGTATTCACGTCCAGCTTGGCTGCGGTGGTGCCCGCCTTCATGAACGGGACGTTGATCTGGCGGCCGTCATTCACCCGCTGCGCCATGTTGGGCAGGTGGCCAGGGTCCGCGAGCGTGGTGACGCCCCCGGCTGCCGCGATGGCATCCGCCACCCGCGCATCGGGACTCAACTCATAGAGGCCTGGGTGGGCGACCGCTCCGCTGACGAACACGAGGACGGTCGGCGGGGCCGGCGGGTCGACCGTCTCGCCGACGGGGACCGGGGCTGCCGCCGCGGCCTGGTGGAGAACCGACCATCCGGCCACCGCTGCCAGCAGCAGCACTCCCGCGATCGCGACCGCCACACGCCGCGGAGTCAGTCGAGTCGGTCTATTCGCATTCGCCAACATTCACGAAAGTGTAACTGAAGCGCGTCCGGCGCAGCAAGTCGGTCGAGGCGCGCACGACCCACTCGAAACGGCGGGCCGGGGTGCCGGTCAGTTGGGACGAGGCGCCGTCGGCAACCGGTATCTCAGCTGTCCGTCGTCCCCGACGACGGTCGCAGCACCCGCGCGCTCGGCGAGCCAGCGGACGGCGCGGCCGGACACCTGGTCGCCGAGAACGCTCAGCTCCTTCGCGATCTCAGACGCCGACGCGGACCCGAGCTTGCCGATGGTTGCCAGGACGATGTCCGGCGTCACCGACGCGGGTGTCGCCCTTCCCTTTGGTCCTCTTCCGCGGCGCCGGCCCTTGGCGTGACGGGCCGTGGGCGCAGCCGACCTTCGGACCGCTCTCGGAGGCGCTGCCGCATCACCGGCCCGATCGATCAGGGCAAGCGCTTCGCGAACCTCGCGCCGGAGCGCCGCGTTGTCGGCCTTCAGCTCTGCGACCTGCTTGACGAGCGCCTCGATCCGGGTCACCAGCCGTTCAGCCGCCTGGACGATTGGCGAATTCGTACCCGCGGCAGGGTCTCTGTCGAGGGCGGCTGCGTCGGGCATGAAACCTCCTGGAGTGCAAGTGTCTCGCGCAGTCGCCGCGATCAAATTCGCGGGACTGCCTCGGCGCAGTCATTGTCCGATACCAAGGCTCGAAGCCGCAATCGACCTCATTCGCCGACTGCAGTCCACGGACACCGGCGCGGTCGCGGCGGTCGGCGTGCGCCCGGTACCATGACGCGGGGCCATAGCTCAGCTGGAAGAGCGCTTGCATGGCATGCAAGAGGTCGGGGGTTCGAGCCCCCCTGGCTCCACCAGCGTGAGGCGTCCACGGCGAGTGGCCGATCTCGACCGCACGCTTTGCTGAACCGGCCGGTCTTCCGTGTCGACGGGCTACGGGCCAGATTGGCGCCTTTGGTTTCTCGCATACGACTCCTGCACCGTCCAGGAGTTGCCATCGGGATCGCTGAAGTACACGTGTTTGCCCCACGGCTGAGCGTCGACCTCGCTGGTGTCAATGCCACGCTTGTCCAGTTCGGCTTTGGCGGCCTCGGCACTGTCCACCACCAGGATCAATCCCCTTACCGTGCCCGGGGGCATCGTTGAGGTGCCCTCACCGATGTGTATCGAACAGGCCGAACCGGGTGGCGTGAGCTGCACAAAGCGCACCTCGTCGCTGATTCGTTGATCCATGTCGACGCTGAAACCGACGCGTGTGTAGAACTCGATCGCCCGGTCCGTGTCAGTCACGGGGACCGGAACGACCTCGAGCGCCATGTCCATCGCTGCACCTCCTGTCATGGCCGCAATCCGGCCCGAATATCCCCCAACGGGACGAATTCCCGGTTGATCGTTCCCCCAACGGGGTGAAAAACGGGGGCTCGACCAGCATGTGCGCTTGCAACTGGATATGATCCGGCACGCCTCACCAAGTGTGGGGCCAGCCCAGGAGCACAGGCTAGACCTGGGTCAGGACGCCCTCAAGCCATCACGGGAGGACCGCGCGTTGCGAGTCAACAAATACACGATCGGCGGAATCGGGTTGGGAGTGCTGGGCTTGCTTACCGCCGCCGCCTGCGGGAGTGCCTCTACTCCCAGCTCTTCATCGGGCGGCGCCCTGGCAAGTAACCAGACGCTTCACTTCCCCGTCTTCCAGGACCCAGGGACCTGGGACCCCGGTGAGATGGATGCAGAAGTCGACACCGAGCTCATGCAGAACGTCTTCGACAACCTCTGGCGGTTCGACGACAAGCTGAACATCGTTCCCGACATCGCGACGGCGGTTCCGACCCAGGCGAACAGTGGGATCTCCGCCGACGGCCTGACCTACACGATCCACCTCAACCCGGCCGCGAAGTTCTCCAATGGAGACCCGGTGACCTCCAAGGACGTGCTGTACTCCTGGAACCGGGGCGTCGCCCTTCACGGCGCGTACTCCTCGATCCTGAGCGCCATCCAGGGATACGCCGCGGTCCAGACCGCAGCAGGAGCCCCGCCGTCGTCAGGTACGCCGACGACGTTCCAGGGCAACATCGAGAAGCAGCTTGCCGCGGGCAACACGTCGTTCATGATGAGTGGCCTGACGGCCCCGGACGCCGAGACCGTGCAGGTCAAGCTGGGCACCGCCTGCGGCTGGTGCCTCACCGCATGGACCCTCGAGGGGACAGTCGGCGCGATCGTCGATGAGAAGGTCATCAACGGCCCCGGCGTCGATCCCGTGAACTGGTGGCAGACCCCGACCAACCTGGTTGGCACGGGTGCCTACAAGCTCACCAACTATGTCCCCAAGCAGTCGTTGACGTTCTCGGCGGTGCCGAACTGGTGGGGTAGCCCCAAGCCCACCGTCACGACGATCAACATCGACATCAAGGACCCGTCGACCGCCCCGACGACCGTGGATGCCTTCTTCCAGAAGCAGTACGACATCATCGGGTACGGCGGCAACAGCGCGAACATCCCGCTGGCCAACATCCTCGCGATCCAGGCGAGCTCGACCGAGAAGCCGGACCTGCTGACCCAGCCCAAGGGGCGCACCACCTGGGTGAGCTTCAGCATCGGCTACCCGACCGGCGGACCCTTCCAGGGTGAGTCGGCCGCCGCCAAGGGACTGCGCATGGCGTTCGACCTCGCGGTCGACAAGGTGGGCCTCGCGACCACCGTCTGCCACAACGTCACCTGCTCGGCGGCAACCGGCGGCCTGATCACAACCGGCCTGATCGGCAACGGCGGCCCGAACACCGACCCGCTCGCCAAGTTCGATGCAGCCAAGGCGAAGTCGCTGCTGGCTCAGTACGACCCGTCGGGCTCGCTGACCAAGAACATCACCTACTCGTACAACGCCGGCAGCCTCAACGAGAGCGTGGCGACGTACCTGCAGAACGAGTGGCAGACCAACCTCGGCGTGCACGTCAACCTCAACGCAGTGTCGGACGCGTCGATCTTCATCAGCAACCGCCTGTCGGGCAAGTACATGATGGACCGCGACGGTTGGCAGTTCGACTACAACCACCCGCAGGACTGGTACGACAACCTCTGGGGTGTCTACGCAACGTCGGCCGGCGCCAACACCAGTGGCTTCGACGATCCGACCTACGACAGCATCCTCAAGCAGGCCGATACCGAGCCACTGTCGCAAGCGCTGCCGCAGTACAACCAGCTCGCGCAGATCCTGCAGAACGATGTCGTGTACATCCCGCTGTACTACTCGGTCGGTAACTTCCTCATCCAGCCGTACGTGAAGGGAGCCGGTTCGAACACCGCCTTCGACCACTACTGGAACGAGATCTCGATCCTCGCTCACTGAGCGGCTTCTGGCACAACTGAATTGAAAAGGCGCCCGGCACACGAGCCGGGCGCCTTTCGCCTTTCCCTCCGAGGGAGGACCTGTCGATGCTGACCCGGGGCACCCTGACCTACATCGGCCAGCGACTGGCATTGATCGCCTTCACGCTGGTCGCCGTCTCGTTCCTCGTCTTCATCACGGTCCACAGCCTTCCAGGAAGCGCGTTCGAGAGTGAGCGGGTGCACGGCAAGGCGCTGCAGCTGCTGCTGCACGAGTACGGTCTCGACCGCCCAGTGCTGGTGCAGTACTGGAGCTTCCTGATCAACGCCATCCAGGGCAACCTCGGGGTCTCCTTCCAGATTCGCGGGTTGCCGATCACCCCAGTGGTGATGCGCGAGCTCAGCGTGAGCGCCGAGCTGGGTGGCACCGCGCTGCTGATCACCATCGGACTGGGAACGACCTTCGGCGTTCTTGCCGCATTGCGCCAGAACACCTGGGTCGACTACACGCTCACCTCGATCGCCGTCGTCGGCTACAGCGTGCCGAGCTTCGTGCTCGCCGGGCTGGGCGTGCTCATCTTCAGCTACTGGCTGCCGAACCTCACCAACGGAGTCATCTCCTACCCGGCCGTCTGGACCGGGACATACGGAACGCTCGTCCAGCTCTCCCTGCCGGCGATCATCCTGGGCTTCTACACGTCGGGCCAGGTGACCAGGATCACCCGCGCGGCGATGCTCGAGGTCCTGCAGCAGGACTACATCCGCACCGCGAGGGCGAAGGGCCTCAAGAGCCGCATCGTCACCGTCCGGCATGCGCTGCGCAACGCGCTCATCCCGGTGATCAGCATCCTCGGGCCGCTGGTCATCAGCATCATCACCGGCAGCGTCATCATCGAGACCATCTTCGGCATTCCCGGGCTGGGCAAGGAGTTCGTAGAGAGCATCACGGCGGCGGACTACAACATCACGGTGGCGGTCTTCACCATATACGCTCTCCTGATCGGGATCGCCAACCTCATCGTCGACCTGCTGTACACCGTCGTTGATCCAAGGATTCGCTACTGATGGCCGCAGTGATCACCCCCGTCATCGAGGAATACGCCGGCGGGACCATCGCCCGGGAACAGGTGGGTCTCTGGCGCGACGGCTTCCGGCGTCTCCGCCGTAACCGCCTCGCGCTCGCCGCCCTGATCTACCTGACCGTCCTGCTGCTCATCGCGATCATCGCGATCTTCTGGACCCCCTACAACCCCGCGACGATCCTGCCCGACACGCTCACCTATCTCCCGCCGTCGGCGAAGCACCTGCTTGGCACCGATGACCTCGGTCGAGACCTTCTGAGCCGGATGATGCAGGGAGCGCAGATCTCGCTGATCGTCGGCGTCGGCACCTCGGCGATCGTTTTGACGGTCGGGGTCGTGGTCGGATTGATCGCGGGTTACTTCCGGGGCTGGATCGACAACGTGATCAGCGTGTTCATCAACATCTTCTACGGGATCCCGGGGATCCTGATCGCGATCATCCTGTACCTGGTGCTCGGAAAGGGGCTCGCCAACATCATGATCGCAATCTCCGCCACGGCCTGGATGGACATGGCCCGCCTGGTTCGCGGCCAGGC